>JAIPCF010000048.1 GCA_021738385.1 Sulfuritalea sp.
GTTGCGGATCGCGAATCACCGGGATCAGCGTGTCGTCCTCGACATCGAGCAGGCCGCGCGACGTGCGCGTCGGCACATCCTTCGGCATCGGCTTGTTGAGAAAGTGAATCACCTGCGTCTTGATGTCGGGGCGGCCCAACGAAGCCGGCGGGTGTTTGACGCTGCTCTGGATCAGGCCCAGCGACTTGAACAGCGCATGACCCAGGCGCTGTGCCATGTATCCGAGCTGAATCATGCCGGCGCGAACCAGCTTGATGGTCGCCGGATCGGTAGCACTGAGAAACGCCATTGCCGCTGCTGTACCGGGGTTGAACTTCTTTTGTCCCTGGCGCCGCAGCAGATTGCGCATCGCTACCGAGACATCGCCGAAATCGATATCCACCGGACAGGGCGTCACGCACTTGTGGCAGACCGTACAGTGATCGGCGACATCCGAGAATTCGTCGAAGTTTTGCAGGCTGATGCCGCGCCGGGTCTGTTCTTCGTACAGGAAGGCCTCGATCAAGAGCGAGGTACCGAGTATTTTGTTGCGCGGGCTGTAGAGCAAGTTGGCGCGCGGCACGTGGGTTGGGCACACCGGTTTGCACTTGCCGCAGCGCAGGCAGTTCTTGATCGACTCCGAAATCTTGCCGATGTCCGATTGCTCCATGATCAGCGATTCGGTGCCGAGCAGGCTGAACGAGGGCGTGTAGGCATTCGACAGATCGCCACGCATGTGCGACAAGTTCATCAGCTTGCCGCGATTGAAGCGGCCTTCGGGGTCGATCTTTTGCTTGTACTCGCGGAAAGGCCGAATCTCTGCTTCGCTCAGAAACTCCAGTTTGGTGATGCCGATGCCATGTTCGCCGGACACCACGCCGCCCAGCGACCTGGCCAGCGTCATGATGCGTTCCACCGCCCGGTAGGCGGTTTGCAGCATGGCGTAGTGGTCGGAATTCACCGGCAGATTGGTATGTACGTTGCCGTCGCCGGCATGCATGTGCAGGGCGACGAACACCCGGCCACGCAGCACCTCCTGGTGAATTGCCGCAATTCCGGCCCGTACCGGGCCGAAAGCCACGCCTTCGAACAGATCTTCCAGCGGCTGCTTGAGTTCGGACTTCCACGACACACGCAGGCGGTAGTCCTGCAGCTCACGAAAGTGCACGTCCAGATTGTCGAGCAGCGCCTGCCAGTGCGCGCGCACCTCGGCCACCAGTTCCAACGCCTGCTCGCGCCGATCGCCAAGCAGCATCTCGGCGTCGAGGTTGGCGTCACCCGCGTGCAGCGGTAGTTCGCCCTGGAAGAATGTCGTCAACGCATTGGCCAGCTCGATCTTGTTCGCCAGCGAGAGTTCGATGTTGATACGCTCGATGCCGTCGCAATAGTCGCCCATGCGCGGCAGCGGGATCACCACGTCTTCGTTGATCTTGAAGGCATTGGTGTGCTTCGAGATGGCGGCGGTGCGCGCCCGGTCGAGCCAGAACTTCTTGCGCGTTTCCGCCGAGACGGCGATGAAGCCCTCGGCGCCGCGCGCATTGGCCAGCTTAACCACTTGCGAGGCGGCGGCCATCACCGCCGTCTCGTCATCGCCGACAATGTCGCCGATCAGCACCATCTTGGGCCGGCCGTGGCGTTTGGCTTTGGTGGCATAGCCGACGGCGCGCACATAGCGCTCGTCCAGATGTTCCAGGCCGGCAAGCCGTACGCCAGCCGCCAGGCCGGCGCCACCCGGCTTGAAGTAATCGGTGATCTCGACGATGGACGGCACGGCGTCGGTCACGCGGCCGAAGAACTCGAGACAGACAGTGCGCGTCACGGGCGGCATCTTGTGCAACACCCACACCGCCGAGGTGATCAGGCCGTCGGTGCCTTCCTTCTGCACGCCCGGTACCCCGGCGAGGAACTTGTCCGTGACGTCCTTGCCCAGGCCCTCCTTGCGAAACACCCGGCCGGGAATATCGAGTTGCTCCTCGCCGAGCTTTTTCTTGCCACCCGCGTCGTAGCGCGTGAGACGAAAGCTCACCAGCTCCTGTTCGTGGATCTTGCCGAAGTTATGATTCAGGCGTTCAACCTCGAGCCAGTTACCGTCGGGCGTCACCATGCGCCACGAGGCCAGGTTGTCCAGCGCTGTGCCCCACAACACCGCCTTCTTGCCACCGGCATTCATGGCGATGTTGCCGCCGATGCAGGAGGCGTCGGCTGAGGTCGGGTCGCAGGCGAAGACCAGCTCGGCCTTTTCCGCCGCTTCCATCACGCGCCGCGTGACCAGCCCCGCGCCGGTGCGCACCGTGGCGTAGTCTTGGTCAGTACCCGGCAGGCGCCTCAATTCCACCGCGCTCAGGTCGATCAGTTTCTCGGTGTTGATCACCACCGAGAGCGCATCCAGCGGCACCGCGCCGCCGGTATAGCCAGTGCCGCCGCCGCGCGGGATGATGGTCAGACTAAGCTCGATGCAGGCGCGCACCAGCGGCGCCATTTCTTCTTCGGTGTCGGGTGCCAGGACCACAAACGGGTATTCGACACGCCAGTCGGTGGCGTCGGTCACATGCGAGACACGCGCCAGGCCGTCGAAGCAGATATTGTCCTTGCGGGTATGGCGCAGCAGCGCCTTCAGTACTTTCTGGCGCCGCACGCGGGTGTCCTCGAACCAGCGCTCGAATTCCCGCACTGCAGTTTCCGCCGCACCCAGCAGACTCGACACGCGATCATTGCCTTCGCGCCGCTTTTCGATTTCACGCAGGCGGTGGCGCAAGGCTTCCACAAGCGCCTCGCGCCTTTCGCGGTTGGCCAGCAAGTCATCTTCGAGGTAGGGGTTGCGCCGCACGACCCAGATGTCGCCAAGCACCTCGTAGAGCATTCGCGCCGAGCGGCCTGTGACACGTTCGCTACGCAGCTCGGTCAGCGTTGCCCAGGCCTCGGCACCGAGCAGGCGAATGACGATCTCGCGGTCGGAGAAGGACGTGTAGTTATAGGGGATTTCGCGCAGGCGGGCGGTCATGCGGAGTTTGCCGGGCTAAAGGGGCTCTATTGTAGGCGAAGCGTTGTGGCACGGGCCTAGCTGTCAATGCGGCAAGCTCCCGGAATCCTCCTACATATGTCTTTTGGAACAGTTCTGATCCTATTCAAAATGACAGCAGATTGTGGTTGTAGGACAGTGATGTAAATGCAATGATCCAAAAAAGGAAAAACAATGACATTCAGGGAATTGCATAGTCATTCAATTGCCAGGCGAAAACTTTTGCCGTTTATCCGATCGCTGGAGGATTCCGACTTGCTGATCGCAATTGGCGCCGCCAACGAGGCCGGTTCGTCACTGGGGTTGAAACAACTGCAGTTGCTGAGTATCGCGTCGCCCTCGACCGTGCACCGAAGGATAAGAGCGCTTGTAGAGACGAAGGCTATCAAGAAGTCTCTGCAGAGGGGCGACGGCAGGCGCGTTGTGTACACCCTGACTGCGAAGACACGTGCGGCTTTCAGAGCCTATGTGTCGCAACTTCGGACTACAGGTTAGATCGCGTTCGTCAGATCCTCAAAACATCTTCTGTCTGATATCCATGAAATCCGATTGCGCCGCCATTCAATACATGACAATGGTGGCCGGTGAAGAAGCGTCAAGATTCCCGAAAAAGCAGGAGGGTACATTTACTTCGGCACTCAACATCATTTTGGATATTCAGGAGTACGGAATGACGCCGACGGATGCCGAGATTCTTCATGGACTGGTGGATTCCATTTGTTCGGACGGGCACGGAGCCTTGCGATCGCTGATTCGAGCGGAGGCCCCGGACTGTGAAGTATGTGCAGCGCTGGCGAAAAGAATGGATATCAATCAGGCGCGCGGCTCACTAGCGTGATTTGCTAATTGATGTTTGTGTGACCGCAGTTACGAGACTTGTGTCGCCAGCGCTATTTACATCGCTTGCGCCAGATAAGAACCCAGTCGCAAATCAGTAGTGAATATGTGCTCGGTTAGCCAGCGCTCCAAGGCAACGATATTTTCTTCCGCCACGGCTTTGTCCGCCTGCAGTATTTGCTGCTGCAGTTCTTTGGCGGTTTTGATCAAATCCTGGTGCTCGGCCTTGTGTTCATCAATTCCGTCGTAGCGATGCTTCAGCATCAGCCGCTCCTCGTGGCTGAAATGCCAGGCCGTGCAATTGATCAGCTCGTTCAGTATTGCCTCCAGATAATCCGGTGACTCCTCTTCTGCCACGGCATGATTGAGCATATTGAAAATGCTCACAAGCTTGCGGTGGTCTTCATCGATCTCGTCGACCCCAACGCTCAGTATCTTGCTCCAGACGATATCTTTCACGATCTTTCTCCTGGCAGAACCCCGCATTGCGGGAACGAATAACGGACGTTCCATTATCCGCTTGATTTAGGGGTGTTCGATGCCGGGAATGGGAACAAGCGATTACCGGTCGGTACCAAGTGAGTACGCGATACGCTTGGGTCATTCAGTTTCAATTCGAACCGCGATAGGTCCGCAACTAGTGGTTGAAAGTCGGTTGTGGCGACACGGCGACGACTGATATGGGTTCAGCCGGAGAACAGTCCACCGAAAATGATGGCGAGCCCAAGCAGGACTTTGAATATCCTGGAAGCGTGGCTTGAAGGGGCGATAACTCCGTCGGAAATCAGCGCCAGGCCGACCGCCATTTTTGCAAAGGCGAAGAGCGCCATCGAAGGGTGGGTGGTGAACTGGATCAGGGCTGGGTTGGCGATCATGCCCAGCGGCACGATATACAGTCCGATGCCCAGCGCCATTGCCGACATGGCTACCTTCAGCCAATTCTCCTGCACCATGCCGGCGGCGATATATACCGCGCCACAGACCGGTGGTGTGATGGTCGACAGCAGCGCAAACCAGAACACGAACAGATGTGCCTGCAGCGGTTCCAGTCCGAGCTTGGTCAGGGCCGGGCCGGCCACTGAAATGCAGATCACATAGGCGGCGGTGGTCGGTACCTCCATGCCGAGGATCAGGCAGGCCAGCGCGGTCAGTGCCAGCGAGGGCCACAGCAGGCCACCGGAGCCGGAGAGGATGACCGAAGTGATCTTGACGCCGAGACCGGTGACGGCAAGCACGCCTATGATGATCGAGGCACAGAGGATGATCGCCGCGATGGTGGCCACCTGCGAGCCGGCGGAGACCATCGCTGTCTCCAGCCGCCCGAGGGTGCGTCGCCAGTCGAAGCTCATTTGCGCGTTGACCGACAACATCAGCGCACCCGCCACGATGGCCAGACAGGCGGCATATTGCGGTGTCAGATCGGCGACAAACATGCCCCACATCAGGATGGCAAAGGGCACCATGAAAAACATCGAGGTGATCAGTACGTCGCGCAGCGCGGGCTTGTCCTCTTCAGCGATGCCCTGCAGAACGTAACGCTTGCTGTAGGCGTTGATGCCGAACCAGACCGCGACGAAATAGATGATGGCCGGCAGGATTGCGGCGGCCATGATGCCGGTATAGGGAACGCCGGTGAGCTCGACCATCACAAAAGCGCCCGCGCCCATCAGCGGCGGCATGATCTGCCCGCCCGACGAAGCCACGGCTTCGACCGCGGCGGCAAGATGCTTCGGATAGCCCAGCTTGATCATCGCCGGCAAAGTGATCGCGCCGGTGGAGGCGACGTTGGCAGACGCCGAGCCGGAGATCGAGCCGAAAAGAGCGGATGACACCACCGACACCTTCGCCGCGCCGCCCATGAGCCGACCCGCGGCCGCCGCAGCGATGTTCATGAATCCCTGGCCGGCTTCGCCGGCGTTGAGCACGGCGCCGAAGATTACGAAAATAGCCACGATGCCCACCGAGATGCCGGTGAGTCCACCCCAAATGCCGCCTTCGGCAATGGTCAGGGTGCCCAGGAAACTGTATAGCGGCGTACCCGAATGACCGAACTCACCCGGCAGATACTGGCCTGCCAGTCCGTAGATCAGCGCCAGCAATGCCAGAAACGGCAGCGGCCAGTTGATGGCGCGGCGTGCACCTTCGAGCACCACGACCAGCAGAACAACGGCGATCGCCAGTTGTCCGTTGTTTTCAAGAAAGCCGTACTGATCGTCAAGCCTGTTGTGATTGAAGGCAATCCACAGGCAGGCCGCCATGCCTGCCGTGGCAAGCGTGGCGCCGGACCAGCGTGCCGCGCGCGTCTTTGCCGTGAAAATGAAAATCCACGGCAGCGCCAGCGCCATGTGCAGGGGCCGGCTGACGAGATTGGGCACCAGTCCGTAGAACACCAACCCGAGATGAAAAACCAGGCTGATACCGCCCCAGACCGGCCAGAACAGGCGTGAAAATGGCTGCACCATGGTGTGAACTGCTCAGTGTTCGGCAAATGAAAACGGGTCGTCCGAAAGCGAAGACCTCCGGACGGTGATGTCGCTAATTACATCTGTGCCGGCATTAGCTTGAATCCCGCTTCCTTGTAGTAGCGGACGGCGCCCGGGTGAATCTTGCCGGTGATGGTCGCCATCAAGGATTGATTGACGCCCTTCCACCAGGCTGCGCTCGAACTCAGCGCCGCCTTCTGCTCCCAAAAGGTTTTGGTCAGCGCGTACGCCGTGTCGTCGCTCATGGCCGACGTGGTGTAGGCCACCACCGGCAAGGAGGTCGTATGGATGGCTTCTTTCTGTCCGGCATAAGTGTCAGCCGGGATCGTCAGACTGGCGCGTTTGGTAGCCGCAACCTGCGCGTCGCTCAGCGAGAGTACCGTGATGGGCGTCGAGGCGGCTGCTTCGATGACATTCGGCGCCGGCCACGATCCGGCGGTGACAAAGGCGTCGATCTGGCCGTTCTTCAGCGCGGCCACCGCGTTCGAAAGCTCGGCGTTGGCCAGGGTGACCTTGCCTTCCAGCCCGAATAGCGTGAGATATTTAGCACCCTCTGTGGCGCCGAAGGAGCCCTTGCCTAGCAGAACAGTTTTGCCAGCCAGATCGGCAATCGTCTTGATACCCTTGTCGGCGCGCGCCACGAAATGCATGGTCAGCGAAGGAATCGGGAATAGCGCACGAATGCTTTCGAACTTCGGATCGGTCTTGTCCTTGAACGGACCCTTGCCGGTCTGAGCCATTTCGATCAGCGCCGGTGGCGTGGTGAACACATAATCGGCGCCTCGCGCCTTGACTTCCATGACATTCTGGGTCGAGCCCTGGCTCTCCTCCAGGGTGACGATGACGCCGCCCTTGGTGCCGGTTTTCATTGCCTCGGCGATCTCGACACCCATCTGATAATAGGACGATCCTGTTTTTGCCGACTTGTAAGTAATGCGTGTTTCGGCGGCGGCCGGCAAGCTGGTGATAATGCTGGCGGCGGCAATGAGGGCGATTAGTCTGAGTGGATTTTTCACAGCGTCTCCTGGGGTAGGGATAAAAAAACGTGGCTCTTTTCTAAAACGGCTACGTGGTACCAAAAAACATTGTAGTCGCTCGGTGGCCGTGAAACAGAAGGGGCTTCGCAAATATACCGATGTCAGGATCGACGCAGTTCAACAAACGCCAGTGGGTGTTGCCATTGCCTCCTTACCGATGGCAATTCGAATCCGCTGGCATAGTTTCATGGAAGTGATCAGGGCGAAGTTGCTGAGTGCTGCGATGAACTCATCATCACCGGCGTGACCCACCGAGCCATACTCAAGCAGTACGCAGTACGCGCCGAATGCGCGAAGCCACTTCAGTCAGCGCGATGTCTACAAGACGAATCTTTCTGAATCGTGTCAAGCAACGACAAGCAGAAGACGGAATGTCTTCTGCTTGCAGCGAAGGGCCATCTTCGGTTCAGAGCGTTTAGTGCGGAGCAGGACGCACCGCGCCAAGCTCGAGCGTCTCTTTGTAAATGATGGTCCTGTTCCCGCTCATTTCCGCACTCTGCTTCAACAGGCGGCGATGTTCTTTCGAATACCAGATCGTCACTCGGCCAGAGTTGGGATTACCCATGTCGTTAATAATTCTGACCCACCCGTCCAGACGGATCGCGTCAAACGTGCCTGCTGCCACAGTCAATACTTCGCTTCCGGAGGCTTTCAGGCTGAGGATGCAAGACCGAGTCGAATTGACGCATCTGCCTGTCCCGCCCTCGACATAGATATCAGAGAGTCCACTGCCGTTCCAATGGGGAGAGAACATGAAAGCAGATTCGTTTGGAGTGCCCAAGGCCGCGGGATATCCACTAAACACCCATTCCTCGACAGGTTTTCCATTCCAGAGGACTTCTTCGAGAATACCTTCCGATGAGCTCGCTTTGACCCGGAGCATCATTTTTTGCTTCTTTTTACCAAACAGTTCGTCTGTAACCTGATATTCCCATTCTTCACCGGGCGCGTTTGAAAGGGATGCGGCGATCTCTTCCAAAGGCCGCGACGCTTCCATTGATTTGGAGGTTGCATTTGCGGATAGGTGGGCCGGTTTCTGGGTTTGGGATCGTGAAGCTGTTGAATTTGCCTCGCGCGAGGACGGATGCATTGCAGCGAGCTCAATCGTTTCTTTGTATTGGGTCCGACCGCCTTTGAAGTCCGTACTCTGTTTCAGCAATCGGCGATGATCTTTCGAATACCAGATCGTTACGCGGCCACTACCGCCAGTGCCTTCCGGATTAATTGGAATATTGATCCATCCTTGCAGGCGGATGGCCTCAAATGTTCCTGCAGCCACAGTCAACTTCTCGGCCCCGACAACTTTCAGGTCGAGTCGGCAGGCAACCGCAACTCCGCACAAGCCTTTTTCGCCCTTGACTAAAATTTCGGGAAGCTCTTTGCCATTCCAATGAGGAGAAAACATGAAGGCTGAGTCGTTAGGGGTGCTCAGCGCTGCAGCGTGTTCCCCAAACACCCAATCCGCATAGTGATTTCTGTTCCATAGGATCTCTTCGAATACGCCCTCAGAAGTTGCTTCCATTACCCGAAGCACCAGCGTTTGTTTCTTTCCGAAGTTATCGTCGGTAACCCTGTATTCCCACTCGTCACCGGGCGCATTTGAAATTGAAGAGGTAGTTTTATGCAAAGGCTGCAGCGCCTCCATCGCCTTGGTGGGGGCTATGGAGGATAGCTGCATCGCTTGCTGGGATTTGCCGGCTTGAGTTGGTGCGATAGCGGGAAGAGGTGGAGGCGATATTGCGGGTTCTTTGTTTGCAGCTCGTCTGGCCAAACGCTCGGTTTCAAGTGCAGCATTCTGCCGAGCCAGGGCGTCTTTCAACATTTTTTCCATTGCCTGCTGCAGTTCGATTCGTTCGCGTGCCGCTTGTTCTTTGCTGCGTTTGATGGCTTCAGCAACAGCCTGTTCGGTTGCTTGCTTCTGGGCGCTGATGGATTTTTGCAACTCGCGAGCGGCTTGTTCGTTCGCCCGTTGAATTGCCTCGGATATGGCTTTTTCCAAAGCTTCTTTTTGTTCTTTGGACGTATCAGGTGGCGCTTCTGCCGCCTTGAAATAAAAATCTCCGTCCAGCGAGCCATAGCGCCAGGGTTCCTGCTGGCCATTGGTTGCCTGTCGCACGTTCTGTTGAATCCTTCTCAGCATTTGTTCGATTTCGACCCCGCTCGGGTTTTCCATTGCTTCCAGGAGTGCCTTGGTATAGGGACTGTGTTCGCCTTCACCGTCGGCAGCGGTGTTGCCATGTTTCGTCGCGAATGAAATCAGGGTGCCGGTTGCTTCGACAGGCGCTGCCAAGCCGCGCGAACCCCCCCGATTAAAACTGCGCGCCAGAGGATTGTCACGACAGGCATCGAAAAATACCAGCTTGACTCTGGCATCACCCATGTCGTCGATGATGTCATCCATTTTTATCATGTCACGTTTCAAGTCGCGCTCGCTTTTTGGTTTTGCATCGATGGGAATAATGTAGTTGTTGCCATTCACCTGAATACCGTGTCCGGCATAGAACATCAACGCAACATGGGCTCTCGCAGCCTTGGCGCTGAATCGCCTGAAAACCTCGTCCATATCGTCTTTGGTGGCGTCCATTTTCAATTCGGCGTCAAATCCAAGCTTTTTTAGCGAGTTGAAAATCGCCGTCGCATCGTTTCTGGGATTGCTGAGAGCACCCGAGGGATACTTGCTGTTGCCAATCACAACGGCGATTCGTACGTCCTTTTCGTTTCCGGACGCAGCATCTGATATCTGCGTACTTTCAGCGCTGGTTACTGGAGTAAAGAAGGTTGCCTGGGCAACAATGAGAACCAAGAGCCAAAGCCAGTTGATCTGGGCCTTCTTCCTACTCTGAGTAGAGGTTTTCATGGAAGTGAAAAGCTGCACAGTCCCTGGAAAAGTTCAAATAGCTACTAACAACTCTAGCACTCTCCAGCCGAATTTCAGGTTCTTTTGTGGAGGACGGGTTTTACCAGTTCGACGTATCATTGGTTGATTCTGATCATCGTATTGCAGCGTTTTCTTCGAACCTGCCGGCTTGAGTTCGGCGGGTCAGGATCGGGTATCGGAGCGCTTGGCACAATTGGCGCAAAATCCCGCAGCTCTTGCAATACAGGCACATCACCGCCATATTCCCTCCTATTGCGTCTACCCAATGGAGAAACCCATGCGCTTGCGTTTGATAGCCGTTCTTGCCTTCGCCGCCACTTTGTTGTCTGGCTGTGGCTACAACCAGATCCAGATCAATGACGAAGGCGTGAACGCGGCGTGGTCCGAGGTGCTGAATCAATACAAGCGCCGCGCCGATCTGATACCCAATCTGGTGTCGGTGGTTCAAGGCTATGCCGCGCACGAAAAAGAAGTGCTGACGCGGGTGACCGAGGCGCGCGCCAGCGTGGGTGGGATAAAGGCAACGCCGGAATTGCTGAACGACCCCGCCGCCTTCGCCAGGTTTCAGGCGGCGCAAAGTCAGCTCGGCGGCGCGCTGTCGCGCTTGCTGGCGGTGGCCGAGAACTATCCGCAACTCAAGGCCGACGCCAATTTTCGCGATTTGCAGGCGCAGGTCGAGGGCACCGAGAACCGCATTACCGTGGCGCGAAACCGCTACATCAAAGCCGTGCAGGCCTACAACGTTTCGGTGCGCACCTTTCCCAACAACCTGACGGCGATGGTGATGGGCTGGCAGACCAAACCCAATTTCACCGTTGAGGACGAGAAAGCAATGTCGGCGCCGCCGACCATCAAGTTTGATGCGCCTGCCGCGCCGCCAGCGACACCTGCTCCGGCAGCGCCTGCGACAGAGAAGCCCGCCTACTAAGTGCGGCGAATTTGCCTTGGCCTGCTGACGCTATGGTGGCTGGCGCAGGTGCCGGTTGCCAGCGCGGCCGACGGGTTGGTGCCGCTGCCAGCGCTCGGTACGCGCATCACCGATTTGACGGCGATGCTCGATGCCACGCAGCGTGGCCGGCTCGAGGCCCAACTGGCGGCGCTGGAGCGCGTGCACGGCGGGCAGGCCGCGATCCTGCTGCTGCCCAGCACTCAGCCCGAAACCATCGAAGCTTTCGGCATCCGTCTGGCAGACGCCTGGAAGGTCGGGCACAAAGGGGCGGACAACGGCGTTATCGTGATCGTCGCCAAGGATGATCGCAAGATGCGCATTGAAGTCGGCTATGGCTTGGAGGGTGCGATACCTGATGTGGTTGCCAAGCGCATCATCGAAGAACGCATGGCGCCGCAGTTTCGGCAGGGCAATTTCTTCGGTGGCCTGAGCGCCGCAATTGAAGGCCTGGATCAGGCGCAGGGTGGTGGTGCCGTGGAGGCAAAGGCAGCGCCTGCTGGCGCTAGTAATGACTTCATGGATTCCGATCTTTTCCCCTGGTTGATGGCAGTGGTATTTGGCAGCGGTTTGCTGCGCAGCATGCTTGGTCTGTTTGGCAGCGTGCTCGCTGCCGTGGTTGCGGGAGGCCTGATGCTGGCTATTTTTGGCTCATGGTTATTGGCGATCATCGCTGGTGTGGTGGTGCTGGTGGTGTCTGTACTGCAGTTGATACCCATGGGCGGCGGCGGCTTTGGCGGCGGCTCATCTTCCGGTGGGGGCGGGGGTGGCTTCAGCGGCGGCGGGGGTTTCAGTGGGGGTGGTGGCGGCTTTGGCGGCGGCGGCGCCTCGGGTGGGTGGTGACTTGAATCTGACGCGAGTACTCAAGCATTTGTTGTTGCCCGGCTGGTTTGTCCAGCGCGTATTCGCACGTGACGATCTGGCGGCGATAGGCGCGACTATTGGCGCAAGTGAAAAAGCCCATCGCGGCGAGCTGCGCTTTGTTGTCGAAGGGCCTTTGTCCATAACGCAGCTCTGGCGCGATGCATCGCCGCGCGCACGCGCCGTTGAGTTGTTTTCACAGCTTGGCGTCTGGGATACCGAGGAAAACAGCGGCATCCTGATCTACGTGCAACTGGTCGATCACCGTGTCGAAATCCTCGCCGACCGGGGCATAGCCGCCCGTGTGCCGCAGGCGGAATGGGATGCAATCTGCCGTGACATGGAAGCGGGTTTTCGCGCGGGAGCGTGGCGCCAGGGTGCATTGCGGGCGGTAGCGCGGGCCGGCGAGTTGCTCGTCGCGCACTTTCCGGCGGGAGCGCGCAACCCCAACGAGCTTCCAGACAAGCCGATAGTGCTCTGAGAGAGCCGGAGCAGGTGCGGGCCAAAGTACTGATCGCCGAATCTTTCTATAATTCCACTGAGTTTTTGATTTTGAGGTGTGCATGCTGACCATCCGCAGAATGACCCATGATGACATTGACGCCGCGAACGAGCTGCAAAGTCGCGTCTATAGCGCTATCCCTCCTTTCGGCCTGGAACAGTTCGGCGGCCTGCTGGATCGTTTTCCCGACGGACAGATTGTGGCCGAGATCGACGGTGCCTTGGTTGGAATTGCCCTGTCATTGGTAGTGCTCTGGGACGACTACAGCCTGCATCACACTTGGGCTAGCGTGACCAACACCGGTGAGTTCGATACCCACGACATGAGCGGGCGAACTCTCTACGGCATCGAGGTCTGTGTCGATGCCGACACGCGCGGTAAAGGTGTCGGTCATGCCCTTTATGAGGCCAGGCGGGCACTGTGTCAGGCGATGAACCTCAAGCGTGTGATCGCCGGTGGACGCCTGCCGGGCTACGTTGAACATGCCGCACACATGTCCCCAGAGGAATACGCCAAGCGCGTGATTTGGGGTGACTTTTACGACCCGGTGCTGCGCTTCCAGCTCAACGAAGGCTTCGACTTCTGTGGCATCCTCCATGGCTACCTGCCGACTGATGAAGAATCAATCGGCAATGCCAGTCTCATCGTCTGGCTTAATCCCGGCTACAAAGCCGATCAGCCGACAAAGCAAGCTCCCGCCAACTTATACCCGGTACTTTATCCATGAAATCCCGCATTGCCGCCGTGCAGTACAAGCTGCGCTACATCCAGGACTGGGCCGGTTTCGAGGCCCAGGTTAATTTTGTACTCAACGCCGCCGCCGACTACGAGCCGCACTTTGTGCTGCTCCCCGAAATCTTCACCACCCAGATTCTGTCCTTCATGGACAATGACCAGATCGCCAGCGCGGTGCGCGAGCTCAGCGGGTACACCGAGCGCTATACCGATCTGTTGCGCAAGCACGCCATGAAGCACGGCTATTTCCTGATCGGCGGCAGCCACCCCAATTTACGCGACGGAAAGCTCTACAACACGGCCTTCCTGTTCACGCCCGACGGCGAAATACACACCCAGGACAAGATCCACCGCACGCGCTGGGAAAAAGAGAAATGGAACACCGATCACGGCGACGGACTCAAGGTCTTCGAAACACCTTTCGGCAAGATCGCCATCCTGATCTGCTATGACATCGAGTTTCCCGAGCTGGCGCGCCGGGTCGCCGAAGAAGGTGCCGAGATCGTCTTTGTGCCCTCCTGCACCGACGACCGTCAAGGTTTCCTGCGGGTGCGCTACTGCTGCCACGCACGTGCCATTGAAAACCAGATCTACGTCGCCATGACCAGTACCGTAGGCAATCTGCCGGTGGCGGGCCTGCGCCTGCACTACGGTCAGGCATCAATCATTACGCCCTCGGACTTTCCTTTCGCCCGCGACGGCATCGCCGCCGAAGGTCGAATCAACGAGGAACAGATTGTTGTCGCCGACGTCGATTTGGCACTGCTCGATGAAAACCGCCTGAAGGGCACGACCATTCCGTTGCTGGACAAGCGAACAGAGTTCTACGGGTTGCGTCCGGAGAAATTGACGATTCGCTGAACGACCGTCAAAGTCGGCGCTGGTGATACGGCGCGGGTTTCTTCCCGGCGCCCGGTACCCGGAGACCGGCAGATCAGATCAGCCAGATCACGACGACATAGCGCGCAAATTTCCCCGCCAGCATCCACAGCGCGCACAGCGGCCAGTTCAGCCGCAACCAGCCCGCAGCGGCGCATAGCGCATCGCCCAGAATCGGTGTCCACGCCAGCAGCAGCAGGGCGGGGCCGTGGCGTTGCAGGGTTTCGATGTGCGCCTCACGCCAGCGCGCCGTATCACCATCGCCGAGTTTTGTTTTTGGTGGCTCGTCTGGTGAGCCTCGCGGGCAGTAGCATGGTGTCAATCGCAATCGGGAGGACGAATGGATTACATCGCGCATGTGCGGCAGGAAGGGAAAATCTGGGCACTCCATTGTCTGCCCGAGCATTTGCGGGAAGTGGGGCGAATCGCCAGCGAAAGTGCCGCACAGTTGAATGCCTCCGACTGGGCTCATGTTGCAGGTCTTTGGCACGACCTTGGCAAGTATTCACCTGCCTTTCAGTCCATGATCCGGCGCGAGTCGGGCTACGACGAAAACGCACATATCGAGAGCGGGCCGCGAAATCACTCCACCGCAGGCGCAATCTACGCGATGAACCGTCTTGGTCCGCCCGGACGCATCCTCGCCTATCTGATCGCCGGCCATCACGCCGGTTTGCCCGACTGGCATGGTGATCAAAACGCCGGCGCCGCGCTCACGACGCGCCTGACGCAGACCGAGCATCTCGACGTGCTGCCCCTCGCCGAGATTCCTGCAGACATTCTGTCGCCACCCACACCAGCAATGCCGAAAATCCCCGGCAGCCGTGACGGCGCTCACCTGTGGCTGCGAATGCTTTTTTCGTGCCTGGTTGACGCGGACTTTCTGGATACCGAAGCCTTCATGGCGCCCGAGAAGTCCGCAGTGCGCTCAAAGGAATCTCCCATCGCCCCATTGTTGGAACGCTTCGATAGTTACATGGCGCGGTTTGCCAACGCCGACGCCACACCCGTCAATCGTGTTCGTGCCGACGTACTGCATCAGTGTCGCGACAAGGCGGGCCAGCCGCCGGGTTTGTTCAGCCTCACCGTACCCACCGGCGGCGGCAAGACGCTGGCAAGCATGGCCTTTGCGCTCAACCATGCTCGCGCCCACGGCAAGCGGCGCGTTATTTACGCCATCCCCTACACCAGCATCATCGAGCAGACGGCAGGCATCTACCGCGAAGTTTATGGTGACGCCGTGATCGAACATCACAGCAGCCTCGACCCCGACCGCGAAACGGCCAAAAGTCGTCTCGCCACCGAAAACTGGGACGCGCCGGTGATCGTCACCACGAACGTGCAGTTGTTCGAATCGCTGTTTGCCGCCAAGACCTCGCGCTGCCGCAAGCTGCATAACCTCATCGACAGCGTCATCCTGCTCGACGAGGCGCAAACCCTGCCGCCCGAACTGCTGCAACCATGCCTCGACGTGCTCAATCTGCTGACGAAGCACTACGGCGTGACGGTGGTGCTGTGTACTGCCACCCAGCCTGCGCTGACCAATGTCGCCAGCTTCGGCCGCGAACTGCGGGGCCTCAATTCGGTGCGCGAAATCATCGATGCCCCGCAAGCGCTGTTCGATGCGCTCAATCGCGTGACCGTCGAACTGCCGGCCGATTTTCAGGCGCGCGAGGAATGGGATGCCATCGCCGAGAAAGTCGGCGCTGGCGGAACGGCGGTACTGGCCATCGTCAACACGCGCAACGATTGTCGCGAGCTCTGGCAGCGCCTGAACCGGCTTGAGGGGGGTGCGGTCCATCTTTCGGCATCGATGTGCGGCGCACATCGTGCGCAAACCATCGCCGACATTCGCCGCCGTCTCGACGCTGGCGAACCGGTGCGGGTGGTGTCGACACAGTTGATCGAAGCCGGCGTCGATATCGATTTTCCAGTTGTCTATCGAGCCTTGGCCGGACTCGATTCCATTGCCCAGGCGGCTGGCCGCTGCAACCGCGAAGGCCGCCTCGAATCAGGCCGCGTGATTGTCTTCGTGCCGCCGAAAGGCGCGCCGCGCGGACAATTGCGCCGTGCCGAGCAAACCACGATCAGCCTCATGGCCGGCACGTCGCTCGATCCCCTGTCGCCGGAAACCTTCGCGTGTTACTTCCGCCACTTTTATCTGTCCGAAGCGAACTGGGACAAGCATGACATGCATGGCTTGCTGGTGCGAGGTATCGACCAGACGTTGAAGGGCCTCCAGTTTCGCACCGCCGCCGAAAAATTCCGCTACGTCGATGACGCCGACAGCCAGCCTATCCTGGTCTGGTGGGACGAAAGTCAAAGCCTGATTGGCAAGCTGAAGAAAGACGGCCCGGAACGTTGGCTGATGCGCAAGCTTCAGCGCTATGCCGTCAATCTGCCGCGCCGTGTCGTCGAGAGGCTGGTGCTGACCGATGAGGTCCGTGAAGTCTGGCCGGGAATATTCGCCCAGAACGTCGATACGCTATACCATGCGCATCTTGGCGTCGTCATCGACAACAACAACGATCCGCTGGTGTTTTGAAGGAGGCTAGCCTTGCGAACCACATATTGCCTTGAAGTGCGCGGCGATTTTGCCTGTTTCACGCGGCCGGAAATGAAGGTCGAGCGCGTTTCCTACGATGTCATTACCCCCTCGGCGGCGCGGGCCGTGTTCGAGTCCATCCTATGGAAGCCGGCACTTACCTGGCGGGTAACGAAAATCGAGGTGTTGAACCCGATCCGTTGGATCAACCTGCGGCGCAACGAGGTCAGCAAGATCTTTGGTGCCAAGGACGGTTTCTGTATCGACGACGACGGTGTTCGGCAGCAGCGAGCAGGGCTCTTCCTGCGCGATGTTGCCTATCGCCTTCATGCCGTCTTTGAAATGGATCGCGATCCGGCAAAGCATCGTGGCCAGTTTTCGCACCTGTCGAAGTTCGGCGGAGAGGATGGCAACACGCCAGCCAAGTTCCATGAAATGTTCCTGCGTCGTGCTGCCAAGGGTCAGTGCATCAACCAGCCCTATCTCGGCTGCCGTGAATTCGCCTGCGACTTCCGCTTGGTCACAGATTCAGTTGTCGGCCCGCCAGCCATCGACGAAACACGCGACCTTGGGTGGATGCTTCATGACATGGACTTCGCCAATCTCGCCGACCCGAAGCCGAAATTCTTCCGCGCCGAAATGAAAGCCGGAGTAATCGACCTGACACAAGCGGAGGTGCGGGGATGATTCTGCAGGCGCTAAATGACTACTACGAGCGGAAGCCGAAGATCGGCGACTTGGGTGTGTCTCGTCATGAGGGCGTACCGCCACCGGGACTTGAGGAGAAGGCCATTTCGTTCGTGATTGTCATCGACGAGAGTGGGCGTTTCGTGAATCTGGAAGATGTACGTCTGACGGATGGTCGCTCGAAAGGGGGACGGCCGGAGATAGTGCCAATGTCGCGAGATAGACCGGGTAAGAACGCTTGGCAAACAGCTTTCTTGCTTTGGGATCATCCTCGCTATGTCCTTGGTGTGCTGGACGAGAAAGACAAGCCCGAAATGGGGGCAAAACGTATTGGCTCATTCGTCAAATGCTTGGGCGATGCATTTCCCGATCCGGCGGTTGATATTGGTGTGCTCGCGGTTAGTCGTTTCTATGAGCAACACGAAAATTTTGAAAGATTATCTCGTCATGACCTCTGGCCAGAAATTCAGCGAACTGCCAGTAATCTCAGTTTCCGTCTGCGCGATATGGCTGGAGAACTCGTATGCCAATCGGCTGTGGTTCGGCGTAGGGCTCAGGCATTGTTCGAGGAAGACAAGAAGGCACCAGACGGTATTTGCCTGATTAGTGGAGAGCGTGGTCGCATCCAGGTCTTACATGCGGCCACACCGCTGCCCACGCGGGCTTCAAAATCAACAGCGAAGCTCCATTCCTTTAATGAGCGGGCTTTCGAGTCCTATGGCAAGCGAGAACGTCAGGGTGAGAATGCTCCGGTCTCCAAACGTGCCGCATTTGCCTACACGACTGCGTTGAAGCGTCTGTTGCGACGCGGAAGCACACAGAAATTGCAGATTGGCGACGCCACCACGGTATTTTGGGCTGACCGCGAAAACAGTTTCGAGAACGATTTCGCCGTGTTTTTCGATGAGCCGCCGGATGACAACCCTGACGTCGGAACCAAAGCAGTTGCGGAACTGATCGCGGCGGTGGAGCAAGGGGTTGAAAAGAAGTTCGACAACCAAACCCGCTTCTTCGTCCTAGGTCTCGCGCCAAATTCGGCCAGGATCGCCATCCGCTTCTGGCATGTTGGGACCGTGGCTGAAATGGCCGAGCGTATTGCGCGGCACTTCCAGGACATCAGGATTGTTCCGCCAGCGGACCGGCGCAAGGAGCCTCCATTTCTGTCGATTCGCTTGCTGCTGCGATCAATAGCGGCTGCGTCCTCGAAATGGCCTGAAGGTGATCCGGAAAAAGTCCCGCCTAATCTCGGCGGCGAGCTGATGCGAGCCATTCTCGAAGGTTTGCCCTACCCCGAAACGATGCTTCACGGTGCCATCCGACGTATTCGCGCTGGCGAAGCGGTGAGCTATCCACGCGCCGCCATTCTGAAAGCCTGTCTGAATAGAAGGCGTAATTCGATAGAGGAGAAAGTCCAAATGTCTCTCGATTCCAGCAACACCAATTCCGGGTACCGCCTCGGCCGCCTGTTCGCAGTGCTGGAGCGGATACAGGAGGAAGCTGCCGGCGGCCACGGGAAGATCAACGCGACCATTCGCGACCGGTTCTATGGTGCCGCCTCAAGTGCCCCTGCCATGGTGTTTCCAATGCTGCTGCGCCTGAAGAATCATCATCTGGGCAAGATCGCCAATGTAGGGCGACGAAAGAATTTGGAAACCTTGATCGGCGAAATCGTCGACGGCCTGCCACCAAGGTTTGATCCGCATCTATCGATGGACAACCAAGGCCGATTCGCAGTCGGCTACTACCACCAGCGCATGCATCCTTCCACTTACGGAAAGCAAGGAGACTGAAAAATGACAAACCCGCTCAAGCACCGCTACGATTTCGTCCTGCTCTTCGACGTGAAGGACGGCAATCCCAATGGCGACCCGGACGCCGGGAATCTACCCAGACTTGATCCCGAGACTGGCAAGGGACTTGTGACCGACGTCTGTCTCAAGCGCAAGGTCCGGAACTACCTGCAATTGATCAAGAGTGATGCCGACAGTCGAGCGGATAGCGGATTTGATATCTACGTCAAAGAACGTGCTGTGCTTGGTCGTGCTCATGTTGCTGCGTTTACCGACTTGAAGATCGAACTTGGACAGGACTTGAGAATCTCGATACCGGAGAACTTGGTCGAGGCGATCAGGGAGGCTCCTCTTCCCGATGGTATGGAAATCGTTGAGGACGACGAAGACAAGCTGACCCTTGTCGTATCCGGGACGACGGATAAGAAAGAGGCTGCTCAGCAGATCAAGGATGCCGATGGCCTGAGTAAGCCGTTGGCAGCTTTTTTGGCGAAGGCACTGAAGGACGCGAAGACCAGGAAGCCGACACGCGAGGAAATCGACAGAGGTCGCGATTGGATGTGCAAGAATTTCTACGACGTGCGTACGTTCGGTGCAGTCATGTCTCTCAAGTCGGCCCCGAATTGCGGCCAGATTCGCGGCCCTGTCCAGATGACTTTTGCACGCTCTGTTGACCCCGTTGTTGCCTTGGAGCATTCGATTACGCGGATGGCCGTTGCAACTGAGGCCGAAGCGGAAAAACAAGGAGGTGACAATCGCACTATGGGTCGCAAGTTCACCGTCCCTTACGGCGTCTATCGTTCCCACGGCTTCATTTCTGCCCACCTTGCACGCCAGACCGGCTTCGACGACGACGATCTGGAGCTTTTTTTCAAGTCGCTGGAGCAGATGTTCGAGCATGACCGTTCCGCCGCACGGGGTGAGATGACGACGCGCGGGTTGTACGTCTTCAAGCACGAGTCCGAACTTGGCAACGCCCCGGCCCATGTTTTGTTCGACCGTTTGACCGTGGAGCGGAAAGGCGACGACGTTGCTCGCGACTTCGACGCCTATTCGGTACTGTTTGACGGCCAGCCTGTTGCGGTCGGGGAGCATGCGATTGCAGGCCAGCCAAACGTCACGCTGATTCGCCGCTGCTGACCGGTCGCCGCTACTTCCATGGATGTATCTCATGGGCTACAATAACCCGTGAAGCAGATTCTCACCACGGATGTCTTCGATAGCTGGTTCGCCGGCCTGCGGGATATTCGGGCTAGGGTTCGCATCCAGGCCCGCATCGACCGCGCCGGTCTGGGCAACTTCGGCGATTGCGAACCGGTGGGCGAGGGCGTGTCCGAAATGCGCATTCACTTCGGCCCCGGCTATCGCGTGTATTTCGCGCAGCGTGGGCTGGAAGTGGTGATTCTGCTGGCGGGGGGCGACAAGGCCTCCCAGTCGAAGGACATCAAGCGGGCGCTGGACCTGGCCCGCCGCCTGTAGGAGCGGAACATGAAAGCGATCAAATTGCGGCCCTGGGATTCGGCCGAGCACCTGAAGACGGAAGAAGAAATGGTTCTCTATCTGGAAGCCTGCCTTGAGGAAGGCGACGCGGCACTGATCGCCCATGCGCTGGGCGTGATCGCCAAGGCGCGCGGCATGACGCAGTTGGCGCACGACACTGGCCTGTCGCGCGAGAGCTTGTACAAAGCGCTCTCGGGCGAAGGCAATCCGGAGTTCGTCACTGTCATGAAGGTGGTCAAGGCGCTGGGGTTTCAGCTTCATGCCGCGCCGGTGGCGTAGGCGATACAGTGTGTTGGTCTAGGGCCTGGGCCGTGTGGTGCGGGCACTTCCAGTCGGGTCTGGCCGATGGACCCGGCTGACCCCATCCCCCTCTCCGCGCTCCAGCACTGGTGCTACTGTCCGCGTCAGTGCGCGCTGATTCACGTCGAGCAGGTGTTCGCCGAAAACCTGCACACCCTGCGTGGGCAGGCGGTGCACACGCAGGTTGACCAGCCCGGTGTCGAGACCCGCGCCGGCCTGCGCGTCGAGCGCGCGCTACCCGTGTGGAGCGACGCTCTGGGCTTGATCGGCAAGGCCGATGTCGTCGAGTTCGAAGCCGACGGCACGCCCTATCCCGTTGAATACAAGCACGGCAGCCGCAACAAGGCGCCGTGGATTGCCGCCTGCGACGACCTTCAACTTGCGGCGCAGGCCATGTGCCTGGAAGAAATGACCGGCCGGCCGGTGCCGGCCGGCGCGCTGTTCTACGCCACCTCGAAACGCCGCCGTGAAGTGGCAATCGATGCAGGTTTGCGCCGCCGGGTGGAAGAAGCGACCGCCGCCGTGCGCGCCCTGCTCGATGCCGCCGTCCTGCCAGCGCCGACTTTCGACAAGCGTTGCGACAAGTGCTCGCTGCGTGATATCTGCCAGCCGGCGGCACAACCGGTACTCGCAGGCTTGTTCGACAGCGAGGCCTGATCTTCCATGCAACTGCTCAACACCCTTTACGTCACGCTCCCCGAAAGCTACCTGCATCTCGACAACGACACGCTGCGCGTCGAGATCGAACACGAAACGCGCTTGCGCGTGCCGCTGCATCATCTTTCATCCGTGGTCTGCTTCGGCCATGTCATGGTCTCGCCCATCCTCATGCATCGCCTTGCCGAAGAAGGCAAGAGCCTGGTCTTGCTCGATGGCCGTGGCCGCTTCAAGGCGCGGCTGGAAGGCCCGGTGTCGGGCAACGTATTGCTGCGCCAGGCCCAGCATCACCGCGTATTAGACAATGCGGCCAGCGCCGATTTTTGTTTGGCCGTCGCCAAATCCTGTATCGCCGGCAAGTTGAAGAATTGCCGTCAGGTCGTGCAACGCGGCGCGCGCGAGAACGGGCGCGAGGAAGACAGCGCCGCGCTGACGGCACCCGCCGACGAACTCGGTCGCGCGTTGGCCCGGCTTGAGCATGCGGCGGACCTCGATGCCGTGCGCGGCATCGAAGGCGACCAGGCCAAGCGCTACTTTGCCGCGCTGACTTTGCTGGTGCGTCCCGAGGCGCGACAGGCCTTTACCATGAACGGCCGCACACGCCGCCCGCCGCTCGATCGCATGAACGCGCTGCTTTCGTTTCTGTATGCCATGCTGATGAACGACGTGCGCTCCGCGGTGGAGAGCGTCGGTCTCGATCCGCAGATCGGCTTCCTGCACGCGCTGCGTCCCGGCCGTGCGGCGCTGGCGCTCGATCTCATGGAAGAATTCCGTCCGCTGCTGGCCGACCGTCTGGCCCTGACGCTGATCAATCGTCGGCAGATCAATGCCGAAGATTTCGAGGAGCATGCCGGCGGCGCGGTAACGCTGAAAGATGATGCGCGGCGGGCCGTGGTTACCGCGTATCAGGAGCGCAAGCAGGAAGCTTTGACGCATCCCTTGCTGGAGTCGAGCTTCGCGCTCGGCTTGGTGCCCTTCGTGCAAGCACGCTTGCTTGCCCGCGCCGTGCGCGGCGATACCGAAGGCTATCTGCCGTTTTGTCCAAAGTGAGCGTTAGCAAAGCCATGCTCGTTATCGTCAGCTACGATGTCTCCACCGAAACCAAAGCTGGCCGTCGCCGCTTGCGGCGCGTGGCGCGAGTCTGCGAAGGGACGGGTCAGCGCGTGCAGAAATCGGTATTCGAATGCAAAGTTGACGCGATGCAGTTCGAGGAATTGGAACGCCGCTTGTTGGCGGAAATCGAATTGACCGAAGACTGCCTGCGCTTCTACCGCCTGACCGAGCCCGTCGAGCTGCATGTCCGCGAATACGGAAAATTCAAGGCGGTGGATTTTGAAGGGCCGTTGGTGCTATGACGCGCGGATCGCAAGTGACGCGGATTTGCCGGCAGGTTCGCGGCAAGGGCAAGTGTCTGATTTTGCTTTCTGAAATCGGACGTAGGAGAATTGGCGGCGCCTCGTTTCGGCGAGGTGCTGAACGGTTCGCGCAAAGTGAGAAATTTCGTTTGATGACTCAACGGGATGCGCGAAACCAGACGCCCGGCCCGCGAGGGCCGGGCGAGGATTGAAACCCACTTGAGCCCGGCCAGCGCCTTAATGCCAATTGACGCCCGGCCCGCGAGGGCC
>JAIPCF010000049.1 GCA_021738385.1 Sulfuritalea sp.
TATCTGATGTCGTCCTTCATTTCGCCGCTGACCAATCAGCGCAATGACGAATACGGCGGCAGTCTGGAAAATCGTTGCCGCTATCCACTGGAGGTATTTAGGGCAATGCGTGAAATATGGCCGCCTGAAAAGCCCATGTCGGTGCGGATTTCAGCTCACGACTGGGTGGCCGGCGGCACGACGCCGGACGACTCGGTGGATGTTTCCCGTTTGTTCAAAAGCGCGGGCGCCGACATCATTCATGTCTCATCAGGCCAAGTGAGCAAGGAGGAGGCGCCGGTGTATGGACGCATGTTCCAGGTGCCTTTCTCCGACCAGATTCGCAACGAGCTTGACGTCCCGACCATTGCGGTCGGTAACATCTTCGAAGCCGACCACGTCAATACCATTATCGCCGCCGGCCGTGCCGATCTTTGTGCGCTGGCGCGGCCGCATCTTGCTGATGCAGCCTGGACCCTGCACGCGGCGGCTGAACAGGGCTATGCCGATATCGCCTGGCCCAGGCAATACGTGGGCGGAAAAGTGCAACTCGAACGCAATCTGGAGCGCGCGGCCCAGCTCGCGCTGAATGCGTGAGTTCCGGCGCCAGCCCGGCTGGACATGCGCTGGTGACCGGTGGGGGCCGCGGTATTGGCGCCGCCATTGCTGCAGCACTTGTCGCGGCGGGTCACCACGTCACGATTACGGGGCGCGATCAGAGCACCCTGACTGCAATGATCGCGCAGATTGAAACTGGCGATCGCTGTCGTGCAGTCGTCATGGACGTATCCGATCCAGACTCGGTGGCAAGAGGGATGGCTGAAGCTCGAGTCAATTTCGGCGCGATCGCCATACTGATAAACAATGCCGGTCAGGCGGAAAGTGCACCGTTTCATCGGACTGATGCCGACATGTTTCAGCGCATGCTGGACGTAAATCTTGGTGGCACTTTTCATTGCATCCAGGCGGCCATGCCTGACATGATTTCAGCTGGCTGGGGCCGGATAGTCAATATTGCGAGTACTGCGGGGCTGGTCGGCTACGCCTATGTGTCAGCCTACTGCGCTGCCAAGCACGGCGTAATCGGCCTGACGCGTGCACTCGCTCTTGAGTACGCCGCCAAGGGCATTACCGTGAACGCGGTATGCCCCGGCTATACGGAAACCGATATCGTAAAAGGCGCGGTGGCCAACATTGTCGCCAAGACCGGTCGCAGCGAGGACGAAGCACGTACCGAGTTGGCCAGTGGCAATCCGATGCGACGACTGGTGACACCGCAGGAAGTGGCCGATGCGGTGCTTTGGCTCTGTGGTGAAGCCGCCGCCAGCATCAATGGACAATCCATCGCCGTGGCCGGCGGCGAAGTTATGTAAAGAAGTCATGTGAGGAGAAGCAGATGAAACACCTTCCAGGAAGTCCGCAGGAGTTGCCGGGAAATCGGCAGAGCCTGCAAGCGTACGAGGCCCGCCATTTCAGCTATCGCGTGGAAGGCACTGTGGCACTGATCAACCTGAATCGCCCTGAACGAAAGAATCCGCTGACCTTTGAGTCCTATGCCGAGCTGCGTGATCTGTTTCGCAATCTGGTCTATGCGGACGACATCAAGTCGGTGGTCCTCAGCGGTGAGGGCGGCAACTTCTGCTCCGGTGGCGATGTGCACGACATCATCGGGCCGCTGACGCAACTCGACATGCCGGGTCTGCTGACATTCACGCGCATGACCGGCGATGTGGTCAAAGCCATGCGCGCCTGCCCGCAGCCGATCATCGCGGCTATCGACGGCATATGCGCCGGGGCCGGCGCTCTGCTGGCGCTGGGCTCGGATATGCGTCTGGGTACCGCGCGTTCCAAAACGGCGTTTCTGTTCGCGCGTGTCGGCCTTGCGGGTTGCGACATGGGTGCCTGCGCCATGCTGCCGCGCATGATCGGCCAGGGTCGTGCCAGTGAACTGCTGATGACAGGACGCTCTATGTCTGGCGAGGAAGGTGAGCGCTGGGGATTCTTCAATCGGCTTTGTGATCCGGAAACGCTATCGACCGAAGCCCTGCAGCTCGCATACGACCTCGCCAGCGGTCCGACATTTGCACACGGCATGACCAAGAAAATGCTGCAGCAGGAATGGAACATGGGAGTCGACGAGGCGATCGAGGCAGAAGCGCAGGCCCAGGCCATCTGCATGGCGACCAACGACTTTCATCGTGCCTACCATGCCTTTGTTGCCAAACAGAAGCCGATTTTCGAAGGAGACTGATGGTGGCAGATACCCAGTATCTCGATTGGCCATTTCTGGAACCACGGCACAAGGAACTCGCGCTGAGGCTCAATGACTGGGCGCTAGAAAACATCAGCGACGGTGCACACTCACGCGGTCGAGAGACGGACGACGCCTGTCGCGCGCTGGTGAGAAAACTGGGCGCGGCGAACTGGATCCGCTATGCAGTCGGTGGCACGGCGTACGGCGGCAGCGCGGAGACCATCGATACCCGTGGTATTTGCCTGATACGAGAAACCCTGGCGCGACATTCTGGCCTTGCCGATTTCGCCTTCGCCATGCAAGGCCTGGGCAGCGGCGCTATTACCTTGGACGGAAGCGAAGCGCAGAAACGCAGCTATCTGACGCGGGTTGCCGCAGGCGAGTCGATTGCAGCCTTTGCGCTATCCGAACCTGAAGCCGGTTCCGACGTTGGAGCGATGCAATGTGCCGCCCATCTTGACGGGGACAGCTATGTTCTTGACGGCGAGAAAACCTGGATTTCGAATGGTGGCATCGCTGATTTCTACGTGGTTTTTGCCCGGACCGGGGAGGCGCCCGGCACACGGGGCATCTCGGCCTTTATTGTCGATGCGGATACACCGGGGCTGGAAATTGCCGAGCGGATCGAAGTCATTGCGCCGCATCCCCTGGCGCGTCTGAGTTTCAACAACTGCCGCATTCCGGCCAGCCAGCGGCTCGGTGTTGCCGGGCAGGGCTTCAAGTTGGCGATGCGCACCCTGGATATTTTCCGCACCTCGGTGGCTGCCGCCGCGCTTGGTTTTGCCCGCCATGCATTGGACGAGGCTGTGCAGCGCGCAGCCACTCGCAAGATGTTCAATCAAACGCTGGCCGATTTTCAACTGACTCAGGCCAAATTGGCCGATATGGCAGTGGCCATTGATGCCGCTGCTCTGCTCGTCTATCGCGCAGCCTGGCTGCGAGATCAGGGCAAAGCCGTCACTCGGGAAGCCGCCATGGCCAAAATGATGGCGACTGAAACCGCGCAGAAAGTGATAGACGACGCCGTGCAGATCTTCGGTGGTTTGGGCGTGGTCTGCGATGTCCCGGTTGAACGCCTTTATCGCGAGATTCGCGCCCTGCGCATCTATGAGGGTGCGACGGAAGTACAAAAGCTGATCATTGCCCGCGAGCTGCTGAAGGACGCGGCAGCAAACGCCAACACATGACAAATACTCAGGAGATTCGCGTGAAAATGAGTCCGTATGAAGTTGCACCCGAGTCAAGCATTCAGATACTACAGCCGCCCGGATGGGCGGCCCCCAAGGGTTACTCAAATGGTATTGCAGCGCGTGGACGCACGGTGGTCATTGGCGGGCAGATCGGATGGGATGGCCAGTGCCGGTTTCATACCAGCGATTTTTCCGGGCAAGCCAGGCAAGCGTTGCAAAATATCGTGGATGTTCTGGCAGAGGCTGGCGGCAAGCCTGAGCACATTATTCGCATGACATGGTATGTGGTCGACAAGCGCGAATACGTCGCGTCTTATCCTGAGCTTGGTCGTGTGTATCGCGAAGTGATCGGTCGCAATTTTCCCGCGATGACGGCGGTGCAGGTGTCCGGATTGATCGAGGATGCGGCGCGGGTCGAAATAGAAGCCACTGCGGTGATTCCCGACTAGTGAACCTGGGCATTCATTGGCGAATCAGATAGAGCGCGCGCGAAATGTGGAAGCCGCCTCAGCGTATCGCCTTTCTGCCCCAACGCGGTTCGGTACCGACAAAGGAGCAGGCCTCCGCGTCAAGACTCTTCAGCCAGCTGGTCGCTGGGCCGGTAGCACTTTCATCGCGAACCTGGGTGCCGGCGATGGTGCCGTGGCGGGCGGACAACGACGGGCATGCCACTCAGGCGGTAATCGACTGGTACGCCCGATTTGCGAAGGGACAACCGGGCTGCATCGTGATCGAGGCCACCGGGATCCGCGATGTGCCCAGTGGCCCCTTGCTGCGTGCCGGACATGATCGCTTCACCGAAGGCCTGAAACGGATTGCCGATGCCATCCACGAATCGAGTCAGGGAAAAACAAAGGCCTATATCCAGTTGATCGACTATCTGGCCGTCAAACGCCGGCCGGAAAAGACCAGGTTTTTGCAACGTTTCCTTCAAATTACGAGCCATCACCGTGAGGTGCTGGCCATGAGGGACGATGCAGAAGATGCAGTGCGGGATCGTTTGTGTGGCCTGGATGAGTCGGCATTGCAGCAGGTACTCAGTGAGCGCGAATGGGAGTCGCTGCAAAAGGGAGCCCGCGAACGGGTCACCGATACCGGGTTGCAACATATCCGCGAATTACCGGCGGTGTTGCCGGAATTGTTTGCGCACGCAGCCAGGCGGGCTCGGGATGCGGGCTTTGACGGTGTCGAATTGCATTACGCTCACGCCTACACCATGGCCTCGTTCCTGTCAGCCAGAAACAACCGCAGCGATGGCTATGGGGGAAATGCATCCGGGCGAATTCGTTTGCCACTGGAGGTATTTTCGGCGGTGCGCCGTGCTACCGGAGCCGACTTTCCAGTCGGCTGCCGGCTGCTTGCCGATGAATGCATAGAAGGCGGCAGCTCTGTCGATGACGCGGTGTTCTATTGTGTCGAGTTGGCCCGCGCCGGAATGGATTTCCTTTCCCTTTCGCGTGGCGGCAAGTTTGATGATGCAAAGCAACCCAAAGTCGGCGAGGCGATCTATCCGTACACTGGCGTGTCGGGTTATGAATGCATGCCGCACTACCTGTCTGATACCAAAGGGCCATTCGGCCGCAATTTCGAGGCCACGCGAAAGGTACGTAGCGCTTTGCGTGCGGCGGGGCTGGAAACACCAATCGTGGTTGCCGGCGGCATCCACAATTTTGATCAAGCGGAGGCAGCGTTGGCCAATGGACTAGCGGATATTGTCGGCAGCGCCAGGCAAAGCCTGGCCGACCCCAACTGGTGGAGGAAAATACGCGATGGTCAGGCCGATGCCGTGCATTTGTGCGAATACAAGAACTACTGTGAGGGTCTTGACCAGAAGCACAAACAAGTGACTTGCCAATTGTGGGATCGAGTCGGTTTGAGCGATTCTGGTATTGAGCGTACCCGCGACGGAAAAAGGCGGCTGACAGCACCCGTTGATTGGTAGTGATCGGCACTGATCATCGAAGAATGACGTTGAATCGCGTTCCCGGTTGCCCCTATTGGTTGTGCCTGGTTGTGCGGGTCAAACCGTCGAAATCTTTGTCCCATGGCCGATTACAGAGGGCGCGCTGATAAAATGTCGGCATGAAAGCTTGTCATTCTGAATTTGTTCAATCGCGCGGACGGCGGCTCCACGTGAGGGTCTGGGGCAGTGAAACGGCACCCATGCTGGTTCTGCTTCATGGCTGGTGCGATGTCGGTGCCTCCTGGCAGTTCGTGGTCGATGCCCTTGCACAGGATTGGCGTGTACTGGCGCCGGATTGGCGCGGTTTCGGCCTGTCAGAGTGGAACAATGATGTCTATTGGTTTCCCGACTATATGGGGGATCTCGACAGGTTGCTTGATCACTATTCGCCCCAAGCTCCGGTGCGTTTGGTTGGGCACAGTCTCGGTGGGAACGTCGGCTGTCTGTACTCGGGAATTCGTCCTGCACGCGTCGCAGGCTTGGTGAATCTCGAGGGTCTGGGCATGCGTCGGACCACGCCTGATGACGCACCTGTTCGTTACACCAATTGGCTCGATCAGTTGCGCGATACACCGACTTTTCGCTCCTATCCCGATCGCGCCGCGTTTGCCGCGCGTTTGCAGAAAGAGAACCCGCGCCTGTCAGACGAAAAGGCTAAGTATCTTGCCGACCACATGGGCGAGGACGACGGCGCGGGTGGAATTCATCTGGCTTCTGATCCCCATCACCGCGGGGTCAATCCAACCATTTATCGGGTCGAAGAAGCGATGGCGATCTGGCGTCAAGTGACAGCACCTGTACTCTGGGTGACTGGAGCCGATTCCATCATTTTCAAGCAGATCTACTCCGTCGAATCGGCTGAATATCGAAGCCGGATCGCCTGCTTCAAGGACATCCGGGAAGTGGTTTTACAGGATTGCGGCCACAACTTGCACCATGATCAACCTCGGCAGGTAGCGAAGCTGATTGAAGAGTTCTTCAGCACATGAAAGCCTTGAACGCCGATCTGCATTGTCATTCAACGGTTTCCGACGGACTCCTCTCGCCGAGCGATCTGGTGCAGCGGGCGAAGGACAACGGTGTCGAACTTCTGGCACTGACCGATCATGATGAGTTGGGTGGGCTTGCTGAGGCGCGTTCAACGGCCGAAGAGATCGGCCTGCGTTTTGTCGATGGAGTCGAAATTTCGATTTCCTGGGGCGACGACCAGACCGTGCACATCGTGGGGCTGGGGATCGACTCGGCCAATGCCGCGCTGGTTGGAGGACTCGAAAAGGTCAGGAGCGGGCGCGATGCACGCGCCGGGCGCATGGCGGCTGAACTGGACAAGGTCGGCATCCACGGAGCCTATGAAGGCGCGTTGCGGCATGTAGGAAACCCGGCCTTGATAAGTCGCTCTCATTTTGCTCGATACATTGCCGAGCAAGGCCATGCGAAGGATGTGAAGTCGGTATTCGATCATTGGCTGGCCAAGGGAAAGCCCGGCTATGTCGAGCATTCCTGGGCGACACTCGATGATGCGCTGAACTGGATCAACGGCGCTGGGGGAATCGCGGTCGTGGCACATCCCGGCCGCTACCGGCTTTCGAAGGCAGAACGTCACCAGCTTTTTGCGACGTTCAAGGAACTTGGCGGGCGCGGCATCGAAGTCCTGTCCGGATCGAACAAAGATGAGGAGGTACGCGAGTATTCGCGTATCGCGCGCGAATTCGGGTTTCTTGCTTCACGGGCCTCGGATTTCCACGGACCAGGAGAGAGTTGGATCGATCTGGGCAAGCTGCCCGATTTGCCCGAGGATTTGATCCCGGTCTGGTCGCAGTTGATTTTCTAGTAGCGCCTTTGACGTATCGTATTTCGGAACAAGCATGGCACAACTATTTCATATCCATCCTGAGCATCCACAACCGCGATTGATCAAACAAGCGGCGGAAATCGCTCGCAGCGGCGGTCTCATTGCAATGCCAACCGACGCTGCCTATTCGCTGGCGGGTGTTGCAGGCTACGCGCCCTTGCTGGATCGCATTCGCGGCATACGCGGAGTTGATGAGCGCCATCATTTCACGCTCATGTGTCGCGATTTGTCGGAGATCGCCACCTATGCCCGTGTGGATAACAGCCAATATCGCTTGCTGAAGGCCACCACGCCCGGTAGCTACACCTTCATTCTGGAAGGCACCAAGGAATTGCCGCGCCGCTTGCTGCATCCCAAACGCAAGACAATCGGTCTGCGCGTGCCAAATCATCCGTTGGCGTTGGCGCTTTTGGAAGAACTGGATGAGCCGCTGCTAACTTCAACCCTGATATTGCCAGGGCACGAGCTGCCGTTGGCCGATCCTGACGAGATCCGCGAACATCTGGAAAAGCAGCTCGATCTGGTGATAGACGTTGGCCATTGCGGCATTGAAATGACAACGGTAATCAACTTGACCAGTGTTCAGCCGGAGCTGGTGCGCGCCGGGCATGGGCCCCTGGAGCCTTTCGGGTTCGAATGACCTGCTCTGATAGAATCGCCCACTCCCATGAATGTTATCCAGACGCTGGCGATTTCGGCTTTGCCGATTATCTTTGCCATCACGCTACACGAGGCAGCGCACGGCTACGCCGCGCGGCACTTCGGCGACCCAACAGCTTGGCAAATGGGGCGTATCAGTCTGAATCCCTTGAGGCATGTTGATCCGGTGGGGACACTCCTCGTTCCTGCACTGATTCTGCTCGTTTCTGGAGGCGGCTTGTTGTTTGGTTGGGCCAAACCGGTGCCGGTAAATTTTGGAAATCTGCGCCGCCCCAAGCAGGACATGCTATGGGTGGCCGCAGCCGGACCAGGTGCAAATTTGGTGATGGCGCTGGGCTGGGCGCTGATCCTGAAGCTGGCGATTGGTCTCCCGGAGCTAGTATATTCGGCGGCTCTGCGCGAAATGGCTCTGGTGGGCATCAGCATCAATGGGGTGTTGATGGTACTGAACTTGTTACCCTTGCCGCCTCTGGACGGCGGGCGCATTGCAGTGAGTTTGTTGCCGCACCGTGCGGCATGGAAGTTTTCGCAGTTGGAACGCTGGGGTTTTCCCATCCTGCTGGCGTTGCTGTTCATGGGTATATTGGAAAAAATCCTGCGGCCCTTATTGGGTCTGTTCAACAATTTGATTCGAATACTTTTTGGTTTCTGAAATGTACGCAGAAAAAGTTCTTTCCGGCATGCGCCCCACGGGGCGACTCCATCTTGGCCATTATCACGGTGTGCTTGCCAACTGGATCAAGCTTCAGCACGAGTATCCGTGTCTCTTTTTCGTCGCGGATTGGCATGCGCTGACCACCGCCTATGACGAGCCAGGGAATATCACGGACAACACCAATGAAATGATCATCGATTGGCTGGCGGCGGGCGTCGACCCTTCGCAAGCGACCATCTTCATTCAATCGAAGGTGCCGGAGCATGCTGAACTGCATTTGCTGCTGTCGATGATGACGCCCTTGAGCTGGCTTGAGCGTGTGCCAACCTACAAGGATCAGCAGGAGAAAATTTCACACAAGGATCTGACCACCTACGGTTTTCTTGGCTACCCTTTATTGCAGGCGGCGGACATCCTTATCTATCGGGCCAACCGGGTACCAGTCGGTGACGATCAAGTGCCTCATGTTGAGTTCACACGCGAAATTGCACGCCGTTTCAATCACTTGTACGGACAGGAGCCGGGTTTTGAGAACAAGGCGCGCGAGGCCGTCAAGAAGCTTGGCAACAAGCGCGCCAAACTCTATGACAATCTGCGCAACCGTTATCAGGAAAAAGGCGAAGACGAAGCGCTCGAGCAGGCCCATGAACTTCTGAATGAAGCACAAAGCCTTTCTCTGGGCGACCGCGAGCGCCTGTTCGGCTGGCTCGAAGGAGCGCGCAAGATGATATTGGTCGAGCCTGACGCCTTGCTCACTCATGCCTCACGCATGCCAGGACTGGATGGACAGAAGATGTCCAAGTCTTATGGCAATACGATCACTCTGCGAGAGGATGCCGATATTGTTACAAAAAAAATTCGTACCATGCAAACCGATCCCGCGCGGGCGCGGCGCACTGATCCGGGCGATCCGGAGAAATGTCCGGTGTGGCAACTTCATTTGATTTACTCAAGCGATGAGGTTCGTGATTGGGTTCAGGCAGGTTGCCGTTCCGCGGGCATTGGTTGTATCGAATGCAAGCAACCGGTGATTGATGGTGTGCTGAAAGAGCAGGAGCCGATGCGAGAGCGGGCGAAAATGTATGAGCAGGATCCGCAACTGGTAAAGAACATCATCGCCGACGGCTGTGAAAAGGCGCGCAAGCTGGCTCAGGAAACCATGCGTGATGTGCGCGAAGCAATCGGGCTCGACTACTCGTGACCGAAAACGGCATTTCAGAACCATCCGGAGGCTCAACTGCCGCCGTACCACCAGCGCCGACTTTTGAGGTGGCTGATGCGATTGCCGCGCACTTGCCCAAGGTGTATGGCGAGGTCATGGCCGAAATGCCGCGCGATCTATACATTCCGCCGGATGCTCTTGAGATTATTCTCGACTCTTTCGAAGGGCCGCTCGACCTGTTGTTGTATCTGATCCGGCGAGCCAATATCAGTGTTTTAGACATTCCCATGGCACCGCTTACTGCGCAGTATCTGGTGTATGTCGAAGCCATGCGCAAAGGAAATCTTGAGCTGGCGGCCGAGTATTTGTTGATGGCGGCGATGCTGATCGAGATCAAATCGCGCATGTTGTTGCCGAGGCCGCCAAAAGCTGAGAATGGCGAACCGGAAGATCCGCGCGCGGAACTGGTGCGCCGTCTGATCGAATACGAGCGAATGAAGGCGTCGGCGGCAAAACTGGACGAAATGCCGCAGGTTGGGCGCGACTATGAGTGGATTACTGTCTGGATAGCCGACAAAGTGATTGAGCGACAGCCGGAAGTCAGTCTGCATGATTTGCAGGTCGCCTGGCTTTCGCTGATGAAGCAGGCCAAAATACACCAGCACCACAAGATTCACCGGGAAGAACTGTCGGTGCGCGAACACATGAGTATTATTCTGCGCAGACTGCAGGGTGGTGGCTATGTCGTGTTTGATCAGCTTTTCGATTTGAGCCTGGGTGCCCAGGGTCTGGTGGTGAGTTTTCTCGCCTTGCTGGAACTGGCGCGAGAATCTCTGATTGAGATTACCCAGAACGAGCCCATGGCGCCCATTTATGTGAAATTGCCCGATGCTGCCGCTATATAAACCCGAAGATTTCAAATGCGTATTGGAAACCGCACTGCTGGCGGCAACCGAGCCACTGCCGTTGTCCGAACTGAAGAAGCTCTTCGAGGAAGAGTTTGACGACGACACTTGGCGTACACTGCTTGATGATCTGCGCCGAGATTGGGCGAACAGAGGTGTCGAACTGGTGCAACTGGCTTCGGGTTGGCGCTTTCAGACGCGGACGGAATACCAGTCTTATCTGGATCGTCTCAAGAATGACAAGCCGCCGAAATATTCTCGTGCGGTAATGGAAACACTGGCGATCATTGCCTATCGCCAGCCCGTGACGCGAGGCGACATTGAAGACATCCGGGGCGTTGCAGTGTCGCCGAATATATTGAAGACGCTTGAAGGTCGTGGTTGGATTGATGCAGTTGGGCATAGGGATGCGCCGGGACGGCCGGCACTATATGCGACAACTCGAAGATTTCTGGACGACCTCGGCTTGCGCAGTCTCACAGAATTGCCGCCGTTGACCGAAATTGAAAGGGTGATGAACCTTGAACAGACCGCTATCCCCGAAGCCGCCCCGATCTCGACGTCCGGGCCCCAAGAGCCGGCCAGCGCAGAAGCAGGGCCGGGGGCAGAGCCAGGATCAAGCGAACCCAGCGACGGACAACTCGACCTCGCCAGCGGCGACTCGGAAGGTTCCGGCGAATCGTCCCTCACGCAAAGCTAGCCCCTTCAGGCCGCCGCAAGGTTCATCGCCGTCTCAGCCTGAGCCGCCGCGCACTCGAGGAGGTTCAGCTTTATCAGCACACGCGAAGCGACGTAGCGAACCGGTATTTGTCGATCCACCCAAGTTGCAAAAGGCGCTGGCAGATGCTGGTTTTGGATCGCGGCGTGAACTCGAGGAATGGATAGTTGCGGGCCGGGTTAGCGTAAATGGCGTGCCAGCGCATACCGGTCAGCGCGTGGGTCCGGAAGACAAAATCCGAGTCAATGGCAAGCTGGTGCAGCTGAGGTTTGGTCTGCGCCCACCGCGGGTGCTGGTTTATCATAAACCTGAAGGCGAGATCGTTTCGAAGGATGATCCTGATGGTCGCCCAAGCGTGTTTGCCAAACTACCGCGGCTCAAGAGCGGGCGCTGGATTTCCATTGGGCGACTGGATTTCAATTCCTGTGGCCTGTTGTTGTTTACAAACGATGGCAGTCTCGCCAATCGCATGATGCATCCGCGGTATGAAATCGAGCGCGAATACGCAGTCCGGGTTCTAGGCGAAGCTACACCGGAGATGATTGAAAGGCTGCGCGAAGGTGTTCAACTCGAAGATGGCCTCGCTTCCTTCAGTCTTATTGCGGAGGCTGGCGGTGAGGGAGCTAATCACTGGTATCGGGTGGTATTGGCAGAGGGGCGAAATCGTGAAGTACGCCGGATGTTTGAAGCTGTTGGTCTAACTGTTAGCCGTTTGATGCGTGTGCGCTATGGCCCGGTGCATCTTTCTCCCCGACTCAAGCGTGGGCAATGTCGAGACCTGGAACCGGGCGAGGTGCAGGGATTGCTGAAGTTGCTGCCACCGCAACGAAAGACTACTGCGGCTGGCGGAAATGGACCTCAATTGGATAGCGAAAATGAATTCGTCAGTGACGATGAGGCAAGCGCCAAGCGAATTGATTTTGCAGTGAAATGACGCCTCTGATATAATCTTCCGGCTTTGGTTGGCGCCGTTCTCGGGAGAGAGAAGGAATGGGCTTTTTGGCCCATTTTCTATTTGTGCGATGAGTTTGTGAGTTTTAATGCAACTGCTTGATTTGATTGAGACGACTGTTGTAGGTTTGGGATACGAGCTGGTTGAATTCGAAACCAGCCCGAGGGCCCGGCTATTGCGCGTCCTCATTGACAAAATAGTGACAGACGATACGAACAAGAGCGGCATCAGCGTCGAAGATTGCACCGTAGTGAGTAACCAGCTCAGCCGAGTCTTTTTGGTCGAGAACGTCGATTATGACCGCCTTGAAGTTTCCTCACCCGGGCTCGATCGTCCGCTGGTCAAGGCCGCAGACTATAGGCGATTTGCAGGACAGGACGTACAGATCAAGTTGCGCGTTCCGCTGGGTAGTCAACGAAATTTCAGCGGAGTGCTCGAAGGTTTGCGAGATGAGGGTGGAGTTGAATTGGTATGCCTGCGGGTGAATGAAACACAGCATCAATTTGCGCTGGACAATATTGATCGAGCGCGATTGGTGCCGAAGTTCTAATGAATGCTGGAGGTCTCACATGAGCCGTGAATTGCTGTTGTTGGTCGATGCTTTGGCACGCGAGAAAAATGTTCCAAGGGACATCGTCTTTGGCGCCCTGGAGATGGCGCTGGCGTCGGCGACTAAGAAGCGCACCGATGAAGAGGCGGACGTGCGCGTCGATATCGATCGCGAGACCGGCGAGTACGAGTCGTTCCGTCGATGGTTGGTGGTTCCCGATGACATGGTGGAAATCCCCGAACAGCAGATTGGCATAACTGCTGCGCAGAAGCAGATACCCGAAATCGTGCTTGAGGACTACATCGAGGAAGGGCTTGAGCCAATCGATTTCGGTCGCATTGGAGCTCAGGCCGCGAAGCAGGTGATTCTGCAGAAGATTCGCGATGCGGAGCGCGAACAGTTGCTGAATGACTTTCTTGATCGCAAGGAATTCCTGGTTAGTGGCACAGTCAAGCGCATGGAGCGTGGTAGCGCCATCATCGAAGCCGGGCGAATCGAAGCTTTGCTGCCGCGCGATCAAATGATTCCAAAGGAAAACCTCCGTCCCGGAGATCGCGTACGTGCCTGGTTGATGAAGATCGATCGTCAGGCCAGGGGCCCTCAGCTGATCCTGTCGCGCACTGCACCAGAGTTCATCATGAAGTTATTTGAACTCGAAGTGCCTGAGATTGAGGATGGATTGCTGGAGATCAAGGCTGCGGCTCGCGACCCTGGCATGCGGGCAAAGATCGGTGTCAAATCAAACGATCCTCGTGTCGATCCAATCGGGACCTGTGTCGGCATGCGCGGTTCGCGCGTTACCGCCGTAACCAATGAACTATCCGGTGAGCGTGTCGACATCATCCTTTGGTCTGCTGACCCGGCACAGTTTGTGATTGGTGCTCTGGCACCGGCCGAGGTGCAGAGTATTGTCGTCGATGAAGAGCGGCATGCAATGGATGTCGTGGTTGATGAAAACAACCTCGCCATTGCCATTGGACGCGGTGGGCAAAATGTACGGTTGGCGTCTGAGCTGACTGGCTGGACCATTAACTTGATGACTGTCGAAGAGTCTCAAGAGAAATCCGAATCGGAACACAGTTCGATCCGAGCTCTGTTCGTCGAGAAGCTTGACGTAGACGAGGAAGTGGCAAATATTCTGATCGAAGAGGGATTTTCTACGTTGGAAGAGATCGCCTATGTTCCGCTAGCGGAAATGCTCGAGATCGACGCTTTCGACGAAGCAACCGTGACAGAACTGCGCGATCGCTCGCGCAATGTGTTGCTTACGGAAGCCATCGTGGATGAAGAGCAGATGGAAAAGGTGGCTGACGACCTGCTGGCACTTGAGGGCATGGACAAGCCACTCGCAGCAAAACTGGCGAAGAACGGCATCACTGACCGGGACGCTCTTGCGGACCTGGCAACCGACGAGTTGACCGAGATGACCGGCATAGATGTGGAGCGAGCGACTGCGTTGATTACGGTTGCGCGCGCCCATTGGTTCGCCGAAGAAGAATGAGAGGTACCGCATGGCTATGATGACTGTTTCCCAATTTGCGACCGAACTGAAAATGCCGGCGCCGGCCTTGCTTGAGCAACTGGCCAAGGCCGGTGTCAGCAAGCAGGAATCAAATGATGTTCTGTCCGAACAGGACAAGACGCGACTGCTTGACTACCTGCGCAAATCGCATGGTGATACCGTGCCCAAAGCCAAAATCACTTTGACACGCAAACAGACCAGCGAAATCAGAGCCTCCGATTCAACAGGCAAGGCACGTACGATTCAGGTTGAGGTCCGCAAGAAGCGTGTGTTCGTAAAGCGTGATGCCAGCGAGTTGGCGGCGGAGGCCGCTGCTGATGTCCCCGTTGAGGCAGTTGTTGAAGCAAAGGCTGAAGTTGCTGTTGCAGTTGCTCCGGAACCCGCTCCGATTTCCGAAGTCGCCAAGTTGGTTGAGGTCGAAAAGCCGGTTGATGTAGTCGTTGAGGAAACTCCCGCGGTTGAGGTCGAGAAAAAGGCCCCGGCGGTAAAACGGACCAAGCCGGCTTCTGTTACCAGGTCGGTGATCGATCCGGCCCAGCGAGCATTGCGTGAGGCCGAATCGAAACGCCAAGGAAAACTTTCCGCAATTCAGGCGGCTGAATTCAAAGAAAAGAATGAACGCGAGGCCAAGGCTAGAGCCGATGCGGAAGCGCGTCTAGCAGAACAGCAAGCAAAATTGGCTTCAGCGGAAGCAGAGAAGGCCAAGGAGCAAGCTGCAGGGGTAACTGGCACGATTCACAAGCCAACGGTGAAGCCGGGCGAAGGAAAAACGAAACCCGCAAAGAAAGATGCCTGGAAGGATGAGGCGGCCAAGCGACGCGCGATCAAAACTCGTGGCGATGCGGGCACTTCAGGATGGAGAGGGTCCAAAGGCGGCGGCCGTCATGGTCGCCATAGTCATACAGAGGATTCTCCACCGGCCCAGCCTGTTGAAGCCATTGTTCGCGAAGTGCATGTGCCGGAAACCATATCGGTCGCAGATCTTGCTCACAAAATGACAGTCAAGGCGACTGAGGTGATCAAGACGCTCATGAAGATGGGGTCGATGGTCACAATCAATCAGGTGCTCGACCAGGAAACCGCAATGATTCTGGTTGAGGAAATGGGTCACATAGCCTTTGCGGCAAAGTTGGATGATCCGGATGCATTCCTGGCCGATGAAGGTGAACACAAGGATGTGGCGCAGTACCCGCGAGCCCCGGTCGTCACGGTGATGGGTCACGTCGATCACGGTAAAACTTCATTGCTTGACTACATACGAAAAAGTCGAGTAGCACACGGTGAGGCTGGCGGCATCACCCAGCACATTGGTGCGTATCACGTCGAAACGCCTGGCGGAATGATTACTTTTCTCGATACCCCAGGCCACGAGGCTTTTACGGCAATGCGTGCTCGCGGTGCCAAGGCTACCGACCTTGTCATTCTTGTTGTGGCTGCAGACGATGGTGTCATGCCGCAGACCAAGGAGGCCATTCATCATGCGAAGGCAGCCGAGGTTCCTTTGATCGTAGCAATCACCAAGGTCGACAAGCCCGATGCGAATCTAGAGCGTGTTAAGCAGGAATTGGTAGCCGAGGGCGTTGTGCCGGAAGAGTATGGAGGTGATTCGCCGATTGTTGGCGTGTCAGCGAAAACAGGTGAGGGCATCGATTCATTGCTGGAGCAAGTTTTGCTACAGGCCGAAGTACTCGAACTCGTCGCACCGGTTGATGCTCCAGCCAAGGGGTTGGTGATAGAAGCGCGCCTCGACAAGGGCAAAGGCCCTGTTGCGACCATTCTGGTTCTATCTGGAACGCTGCGTCGTGGCGATGTGTTGCTGGCTGGCGCTGTATTTGGTCGAGTGCGGGCCATGCTGGACGAAAATGGTAAGCCTATCGAATCGGCCGGCCCATCGATACCGGTGGAAATTCAGGGCCTTACCGATGTCCCTGCAGCTGGAGACGAGGTCATGATTCTCCGTGATGAGCGCAAGGCGCGTGAAATTGCATTGTTCCGCCAAGGAAAGTACCGTGACGTCAAGCTGGCCAAACAGCAGGCGGCAAAGCTTGAGAACATGTTCGAACAATTGGCCGAAGGCGAAATTCGCACCTTGCCGCTGATCATTAAAGCCGATGTTCAGGGCTCACAGGAAGCACTGGTTCAATCGCTCAACAAGCTGTCGACGGAAGAGGTCAAGGTTACGGTGGTTCACGCCGGCGTGGGTGGCATCAGCGAATCCGACATCAATCTTGCCGCTGCCTCCAAGGCTGTCGTGATCGGCTTCAATACACGCGCAGACGTAGGTGCACGAAAGGCTGCCGAGAGTCTTGGCGTAGACATTCGCTACTACAACATCATCTATGCAGCTGTAGATGAAGTGAGGGCTGCTTTGTCCGGAATGCTTGCGCCTGAACAGCGGGAGGTCATCATGGGGCTGGTCGAAGTTCGTCAGGTCTTCCGAGTTTCCAGGATCGGTGCCATCGCAGGGTGCATGGTGTTGTCGGGCATTGTCAAACGCAACTCTTCAGTGCGTGTGCTACGCAACAATACGGTTATCCATACCGGAGAACTTGACTCACTTAAGCGCTTCAAGGACGACGTACGTGAGGTCAAGGAAGGTTTTGAATGCGGATTGAGTCTCAAGAATTTCAATGACATCAACGAAGGCGATCAGATCGAGATGTTCGAAATTCAGGAAATCGCCCGCACTCTAAACTGATTGAAGATGCTGGCAAAGCGCGGTTCAGGTCGCGGCTCAAGTCGAGGATATGAGCGAGCCGACCGTGTTTCAGAGCAGATCCGTCGTGAACTTGCGGATTTGCTGCGCTTTCATCTCAAGGATTTGCGAATAGCGCCCAAGCTGGCCCTGGTTACACTGACTGCCGTTGAAGTAACAGCCGACTATGCGCATGCCAAGGTGTTCTATACTTCATTGGCTGATCCTGAAGCCAATGAAGCGATAGCAGAAGGACTGCAACATTCGGCCAGTTTCTTGCGCCGTGAATTAGGTCGTCGGGTTCGTATCCATCACATACCGGAATTGCACTTTATTTTTGATCCTTCCGTGCAGGAGGGTGCTCGAATCTCAAGGCTGATAGACGAAGCAGTGGAATCGGACAAAAAGCAGCACGAAGAGTGAACGCTTCACATCAAGCTCGTAAGCCAGTGCGTCGCAGGCTCAATGGAGTGCTGTTACTGGACAAGTCCCTCGGACTTTCGTCAAACCGCGCTTTGCAGATAGCTCGCCGTCTCTTCAATGCTGAAAAAGCAGGACATACAGGCACACTGGATCCTTTGGCCACTGGCTTACTGCCAGTGTGCTTTGGTGACGCGACCAAATTTTCTGGTGAGCTGCTTGGCGCCGACAAGCGCTATGTTGGTACTGCGCAACTTGGAGTTTCTACGGATACTGCAGATGCCGAAGGCAGGGTACTAGCGCGTCGGGAAGTAAGAGCTTCGCGTCAAGCAGTCGAGGAAGCGGTGGCGGCCTTTGTGGGTGAAATTGACCAAGTGCCACCCATGTACTCTGCACTTAAGCGTGACGGTAAGCCACTTTACGAGTATGCACGCGCCGGTATTGAAGTCGAGCGAACACCGCGCCGTATAACGATTTACAAGGCGCGACTGCTCGATTTGGCAAATAATTTGGCAAACGAGCGTATTGTATTTGAGATTCGCTGCAGTAAAGGGACCTACGTTCGCACACTGGCTTCAGATATTGGGGAACGTCTTGATTGCGGTGCGCATTTGACAGCATTGCGCCGCACCGGAATTGGGAATTTTGATGTCGAACAGGCTTGGTCTCTGGACGCATTGGAAGATATGACCACCGAACAGAGAGATGCCTTGCTGCTTCCTCCGGATGCACTGCTTTCGGATTTGAATGAGGCGCGCTTGGAGGAAGCCGATGCGGCAAAGCTGAGGCAGGGTCAGGCAGTTCGTTGGTCAGGCAAGGCAGGTGGTCGTCTCCGTGTTTATGATGCTGAGAACAGCTTTATGGGTGTTTGCACGCTAGCTGCTGACGGGTGGCTGAAACCCCAACGGTTGGTTGCTAGTGCATGTGCGTGAAATTCAGCTTCAAAACTTGATTAGGAAGCCTCCAAAACGTTATAATCCGAGGTTCTCCAAGAGCCCAACATCACAGGATCAGCAAGGAAACCATAATGGCAATTTCCACAACCGACAAAGCCACGATCGTCACAGATTATCAACGCGCCCAGGGTGACACCGGCTCTCCAGAAGTTCAGGTGGCGCTTCTTACAGCGCGAATCAATGACCTTACTGGCCATTTCAAGGCGCATACCAAGGATCATCATTCACGTCGCGGTCTGCTGAAAATGGTTAGTCAGCGTCGCAAAATGTTGGACTACCTCAAGCGCAAGAATGCTGACAGCTATCGTTCGCTGATCGAGCGACTTGGTCTGCGCAAGTAATTTATTGCCAGTTCTGATCCGGGTTATTCCAACGCGCGATGCGCTTTGATCCAGAAACCGGACAGATTTGCTAAACAGGCCGGCACAGCCATGATGGTGGTGCCGGCTTTTTATTATTGCCGAAAGGAATTTTTGTGTTGAATCCGATCAAGAAAAGTTTTGCGTATGGCGACCATACAGTCACCCTTGAGACTGCCGAGATCGCCCGCCAAGCGGGTGGCGCAGTCGTGGTCACAATGGATGACACCGTAGTGTTGGTAACGGTGGTGGGTGCTCGAAACGCCAAACCCGGCCAGGACTTCTTTCCTCTGACCGTCGACTATCAGGAGCGGACTTACGCTGCGGGTCGCATTCCCGGCGGGTTCTTCAAACGCGAAGGGCGTCCCTCGGAAAAGGAAATTCTTACATCCCGCCTGATTGATCGCCCCCTTCGTCCTTTGTTTCCGGATGCCTTTTATAACGAAGTTCAGGTAGTTTGCACTGTCATGTCGTGCAACCCAGAAATTGATCCGGATATTCCGGCGATGATAGGTGCCTCGGCCGCCATGGCTATTTCCGGCATTCCTTTCAGTGGTCCGATCGGTGCGGCGCGAGTCGGCTACATCGATGGAAATTATGTGCTGTGTCCTACAAAGACCCAACTCGAAAATACGCAGCTGGATTTGGTGGTCGCCGGTACCGAGAGCGCAGTATTGATGGTTGAATCTGAGGCCAAGCAGCTATCTGAGGAAATCATGCTGGGTGCAGTGGTGTTCGGTCATGAACAGATGCAGGCCGCAATCAAGGCAATTAACGAACTGGTGGAAGTCGCAGGAAAGCCCGAATGGGACTGGCAGCCGCCAGCCAAGGACGAGCCGCTGATTGCCAAGGTGGCGGAGTTGGCCGAAGCCGACTTGCGTGAGGCCTACCGTATCACCAGCAAGCAGGATCGCACGCAGAAAACCAAGGAAATTACCAAAAAGACTATTGCTGCCTTGACCGAGGGAGTGGAAAACGCGCCGGACTCGAACCTGATTGGCAACACTTTGTTTGATCTGGAGGCGAAAATTGTTCGTAGCCAGATTCTCAATGGCGAGCCTCGCATTGATGGCCGCGATACGCGCACCGTGCGCCCGATTGTCATTCGCAACGGTGTATTGCCCCGTGCTCACGGATCAGCTCTGTTCACTCGTGGTGAGACGCAGGGATTGGTGGTTGCTACACTTGGCACAGGCCGTGACGAGCAGATCATCGACGCGCTACAGGGTGAGTATCGTGATCGCTTCATGCTTCATTACAATTTCCCCCCCTACGCCACTGGCGAAACCGGTCGCGTAGGTACACCGAAACGCCGCGAAATTGGTCACGGGCGCTTGGCCAAGCGTGCGTTGCTTGCCGTGTTGCCGCCACCCGAGGAATTTGGCTATTCAATGCGAGTGGTATCCGAAATCACCGAGTCCAACGGATCATCGTCAATGGCCTCTGTGTGCGGTGGTTCACTTGCTCTGATGGATGCGGGTGTGCCCCTCAAGGCTCATGTGGCAGGAATCGCTATGGGCCTGATCAAGGACGGTAGCCGTTTTGCCGTACTGACCGATATCCTGGGCGACGAGGATCATCTCGGCGACATGGACTTCAAGGTGGCGGGTACCGCGGATGGTATTACTGCCCTGCAGATGGATATCAAGATCCTAGGCATCACCAAGGAAATCATGCAGGTTGCGCTGGCTCAAGCTAAAGACGCCCGTTTACACATTCTGGAAAAGATGCAGGCGTCAATGTCTGGTCATCGTGATGAGGTTTCCAACTTTGCACCACGCATGATCCACATCAGAATAAATCCCGAGAAGATTCGCGATGTAATCGGTAAAGGTGGTGCCGTGATTCGTGCACTGACCGAAGAAACTGGTTGCGTAATAGATATTGAAGATGATGGCTCGATTACTATATCTTCAGTAAATGCTGATGCCGCACAGGTAGCCAAGAAGCGTATCGAGGATATTACCGCAGAGGTTGAAGTCGGACGTATTTACGAAGGTACTGTGTTGCGTCTGCTCGATTTTGGAGCCATTGTCAGCTTGCTGCCAGGCAAGGATGGCCTGCTGCATATTTCGCAGATCGCCAGCGAGCGTGTGAATGCGGTTGCAGACTACCTCAAGGAAGGCCAGGTGGTCAAAGTCAAAGTCATCGAGACTGATGACAAAGGGCGTGTTCGACTGTCGATGAAAGCAATTACTGCTGAAACTGCAGCGCCAACGGCGGAATAGAGCGCCGCTGCAAGGCAATAAAAAGGGACGCCACGGCGTCCCTTTTTAATGTCCTGATTCTCTTGAATCGGAGGCGATCTACTTGCCTACCTGTTTTTCGCGATGCTCTTCCAGCGTTTTGCAGTCGATGCACATCGTTGCTGTGGGTCTCGCTTCAAGACGCTTAAGGCCAATTTCGACGCCGCAGGAGTCGCAGTAGCCGTAGTCGCCGCTTTCGATGTTGGCGATTGATTCATCAATCTTCTTGATCAACTTTCGCTCGCGGTCACGATTGCGAAGTTCGAGTGCAATGTCGGATTCCTGACTGGCACGATCGTTTGGGTCGGCGAAAACAGTGGCTTCATCCTGCATGGTATGAACTGTGCGCACAATATCGTCACTCAATTCTTCCTTGAGGGAGTTCAAAATGTCTCGAAAATGAGCTAGTTGTTTCGCGCTCATATAGCTTTCACCCTTCTTCGGTGTGTAGGGTGGAAATTGCTTTTTGTGAAGTAAATCCTCAGTCATTGCAGATTGCCCGTAATTTCGGAGAACCGGCTTTATAAACGAAACAACGATTGACTGCAAGTCGTGGTTATCGGTCATGGCTATTGCCTTCGGGTTGGCCGTCTCCTGGCGGCGCATTCAAGAGCCCGACGTCCAAATAAAGTTGAGGTTTTCCTCAACTTCGATTTGATATCAAGCGACAGCTTTAAAAGCGATTGACTGGCATAGATCGGGTTCTGTACAATCACGCCGGTTCGGGGTGTGGCGCAGCCCGGTAGCGCGCTTGCTTTGGGAGCAAGATGTCGAGAGTTCGAATCCCTCCACCCCGACCAGTTTGTTTTAGGCTAGGCAAAGTATGGGTTTCTGTCGTAAGGCAGAAACCCTTTTTTGTTGGCTTTGACCTGTCCGGGGATTTTCGGACCAGCCTGATCTAGAGATAATGGCTCCTCAACCGAGGAGTTGGCATGAAGAAGAGCAGGTACAGCGAAGAGCAGATTGTCAGGATATTGCGCGAGGCGGATCGGGATTCGATTGTTGAAGTCGCCAAACGGCACGGGGTCAGCGAAGCATCCATCTACGCCTGGCGCAAGCGGTTTGGCGAGATGGTCAGCAGTGATGTGAAGCGGCTCAAGGGGCTAGAAGTTGAGAACACACGGCTGAAGAAGTTGGTTGCCGAGCGGGATCTCGAAATCGAAGTCATGAAGGAGATCGCCGCAAAAAAATGGTGAGCGCACAGGTTCGCCGGGAACAGACCCGTTTTGCAATAGCACGGGGTCTGAGCCAAAGACGTGCGTGTGCGCTGCTGCAAATCGGTCGGTCCTGTATGCACTATGAAGCGAAGATGCCAGCCAAGAATGCCCCAGTCCTTGAAGCAATGCGCACACTGTCAGGCCAGTATCCGCGCTTCGGTTCGCGTCGTATCCGAGTGATGCTGGCGCGTGAGGGAATCGTGCTGGGCAAAGATCGCTGTGCCTCGCTCTGGGCCAAGGCGGGTCTGCAAGTACCCGGAAAGAGGCGTCGGCGGCGCATTGCGGGAAGCCGACCCAGGCCGCATGCACCCGCTGCCAGGAATTCGGTGTGGTGCTACGACTTTGTGTTTGATGCCTGCGCCAACGGCCAGCAGCTGAAGTGCTTGACCCTGGTCGATGAATACACCCGGGAGTGCCTGGCCATTGATGTCGCCGGATCGATCCGGTCACGCCGCGTCATCGACGTCCTGAGCCGGTTGATCAGCATGCATGGTGCGCCGCGCTACATCCGATCCGACAATGGCCCGGAATTCGTCAGCACGGCCTTGATGAAGTGGGCACTGGAGCAGCAGATCGAGACGGCGTTCATCGATCCCGGCAAGCCCTGGCAGAACGGCACCAACGAAAGCTTCAACGGCAAGTTCCGGGACGAGTGTCTGGCGATGGAATGGTTTCGCAACCGGATCGAGGCAACGATCGTTATCGAGGACTGGCGGATTCACTACAATGAAGTCCGACCGCATTCGAGTTTGCAGTACGCAACCCCGGCTGAATTCCGCCGGGGTTGCGAAATCAGTTCCACAACCGGGGCCACGAATCTCTAGATTGAAATGGCCCGATAAAACCAGTCAGGTCA
>JAIPCF010000050.1 GCA_021738385.1 Sulfuritalea sp.
GACTCACCTTTCTGCCAGCGCTCCCACATCTGCGCCTTCTGGCTTTCCGTGTAATAGATTCGCGTTCTATATTTCATCTGCAACACTCCTTCTGCTTACGCAGTTCTTAGTGTGTTGCATCGACCGGTTGAATCCAAGGATCCTAAACCCGCCGCTCAGCCGAACCAGCTATCCGACAACAGTTCGACCGAAGCAGCTTATTGATGTCCGCTTTGATATAGTCTGCATTTGGCATAAAGCCGTTCTTCAGAGCGACCTTCCAGTTTGCGTAATGGCGGGATGCTCCAATTTCTCACTCTGTCCCAATGAAAAAAATCGACAGACACAAAAGGGCTTAGCGCTGATGGCAAACAATAACGGAAGCGGCAAATCCCTTGAATCGTGGATCTGGGACGCCGCCTGCTCCATCCGCGGGGCCAAGGACGCACCGAAATACAAGGACTACATCCTCCCCCTGATTTTTACCAAGCGGCTCTGCGATGTCTTCGATGACGAACTGAACCGAATTGCGAAGGAAGTCGGCTCGCGCAAGAAGGCCTTCCAGCTTGCCAAGGCCGACCACAAGCTGGTCCGCTTCTATCTTCCTCTTGTGCCGGATGACGCCGAGCAGCCCGTCTGGTCCGTCATCCGCAAGCTTTCCGACAAGATCGGCGAAGGTGTCACCACCCACATGCGGGCCATCGCCCGGGAAAATCCGCTGCTGCAGGGCATCATCGACCGCGTCGACTTCAACGCTACCACTCACGGCCAGCGCGACCTCGACGACGACCGACTCTCCAACCTCATCGAGGCCATCAGCACCAAGCGCCTCGGGCTGGAAGACGTCGAGGCCGACATCATCGGCAAGAGTTACGAATACCTCATTCGCAAGTTCGCCGAAGGCGGCGGCCAGAGTGCCGGCGAGTTCTACACCCCGCCCGAGGTTGGCACCATCATGTCTCGGGTCCTCCAGCCCGAGCCCGGCATGGAAATTTACGACCCCACCTGCGGCTCAGGCGGTCTGCTCGTTAAATGCGAGATCGCCATGGAGGAAAGCAACCACGGCAAGAAGCGCACCGTCGCCCCGCTGAAACTGTTCGGCCAGGAATTCACCCCCGAGACCTGGGCCATGGCCAACATGAACATGATCATCCATGACATGGAAGGCCAGATCGAGATCGGCGATACCTTCAAGAACCCCAAATTCCGCAACAAGCAGGGCAAGCTCCGCAGCTTCGACCGCGTCGTCGCCAATCCCATGTGGAACCAGGACTGGTTCACCGAGGCCGACTACGACAACGACGAACTCGACCGCTTCCCCGCCGGGGCCGGCTTTCCCGGCAAATCCTCCGCCGACTGGGGTTGGGTCCAGCACATCCACGCCAGCATGAACACCACCAGCCGCGCTGCCGTCGTCCTCGATACCGGCGCGGTCTCCCGCGGCTCGGGCAATGCCGGCACCAACAAGGAAAGGACCGTCCGCCAGTGGTTCGTCGACCATGACCTCATCGAGAGCGTCCTCTACCTGCCCGAAAACCTCTTCTACAACACCACCGCCCCCGGCATCGTGCTGTTCCTGAACAAGGCCAAGCCGAAAGAGCGCAAGGGCAAACTCTTGCTCGTCAATGCATCCCAGGTCTTCGAAAAGGGCGACCCCAAGAACTTCATCCCCGAAGCCGGCATCCAGCGCATCGCCGACACCCTCATCGGATGGAAGGAAGCCGAAAAACTCAGCCGCATCGTCGATCATGCCGAGCTGAAAAAAAACGACTACAACATCTCTCCCAGCCGCTACATCCACACCTCGGATGCCGAAACCTACCCGCTCGCCGCGGACACGCCCGTCAGCGAAGCGCTCGCTCATCTCGATCTGCTCTCCGACGACCAGCTCACCCAGTCCGCTGTCCTCCTCTTTGGCAAAAAGCCGCAAAGCTGGCTCCCCGCCTCCGAGGTCAAATGCCTGCACTTCCACGGCACCGAAGCCGTCAAACCCATCCCCGACTATCAGGTCTTCAAGGGCAACCTGTTCGAGTTGATCGATCAGGCGGCCGATTTCGTCATGGCTAAGCTTGCCCGTCAGGTAGGTGTGCGCGATGCCGGGCCGGCAAACACCGTCACCTACGAGATCCCCAAGGCCGCCGTTGCCGAGATCATCATCAACGCACTCGCCCACCGCGACTACCAGTCCGACGCCAGCGTGCAGGTTTACGTCTTTGCCGACCGGGTCGCGGTCTGGAATCCCGGCGAGCTGCCGCCCACGCTCACGCCCGCCAAGCTGAAGAAAGCCCACAGCTCCGTTCCCCGCAACAAGCGCCTGTGCGAAGCCCTCTTCCTCGCCAACTACATCGACAAAGCCGGCACCGGCGTGCTCGACGTCCTCGGCCAGTGCAAGGCCGCCGGCCTGCCCGAGCCCGACTTCGCCCAGGACGGCGACCAGTTCACCGTCACGCTCTGGCGCGATGCGTTCAACCCCGCGCGGCTTGACCGGCTTGGGCTCAATGAACGGCAGAAATCTGTCATCGCGCACTTCCGCAGGAAGCCTGAACTCACCAATGCGGAATACCAGATCCTCACGGGTGTATCGCGGGCCACAGCCAAGAGGGACCTCGATGAGATGATCAAACTCGGCATTCTCGTGTTGGCCGGAGCCGGCCGCTCAGCCCACTACCGGCTGGCTGATAAACGGCTCATAAATGGCCCAAACGGCTCACCCGGGGAGGCGGCCGAGAATGGCTCATAAATGGCTCAAATGGCTCACACCGCCCACGGTGGAAGCAGAACAATGATCGCGACCACGATGATGACGACTATCACGACGACACCGATCACAGCCGACCTGTCCGGCGGAGTCCCGCCAGACGGAACGAAGACGGAGGCGCGGGAGACGGACAAAGCGCTGAAGGAGATTCTGGAGAAGCTCGGAGTATGAGTGCTGTTGCCACAGGGCCTGCGATAAACGGTTGGCGATCAACGCCACTCAAAGCAGAGGTCACCCTGAAAAACGGGAAAGCTTACAACGCGAAAGACTGGAAGAAGGAAGGTTACCCGATCATTCGGATTCAAAACCTCAAGAACCCGTTGGCAGAATTTAACTACTTCCAAGGCGATCCAGAAACTGAGGTTCCCATTCGCTCGGGCGATTTAGTTTTCTCGTGGTCGGGCAGCAAGGGGACATCGTTTGGCCCGCACGTTTGGCGGGGTAAACTCGGAGTTCTCAATCAACACATCTTCAAGGTGGAGATGAATCCGGATTCCCAGCTTGGGCAGGACTTTCTCTACTACGCGCTGCGGTTTTTGACATCGGTGATTGAGGACAAGGCATACGGGCTGGCTGCGTTGGTTCACGTTCGGAAGGGTGATCTCGAATCAACGCCAATCCCACTTCCTCCACTCCCCGAGCAGAAGAAGATCGCGCACATCCTTTCGACGGTGCAGCGGGCGATCGAAGCGCAGGAGCGGATCATTCAGACCACGACCGAGCTGAAAAAGGCCCTCATGCACAAGCTCTTCACCGAAGGCCTCCACAACGAACCCCAAAAACAAACCGGAATCGGCCCCGTCCCCAAAAGCTGGGAGGTGAAACCACTGATCGATACCGTTGAGTTCATCGACTACGGTGTCTCCCAGGCTATCCCAAAGAAACCCACTCCAGAGGGCGTCAAAATCGTCAGCACGGCTGACATTGATAAGCAGGGAAATCTTCTCTACTGGAAAGTTCGCCGCATTGTGGTTCCTGCGAAAACGGCCAATCGCCTTGTTCTGAAAGATGGTGACCTTTGAACAATTGATTGAATTCGATCACGACAAGCCACGGCCCTTCAGTCTTCAGGAGTTCTACAACCACATTTTCTATTTGCAGGCAGCGCGCGTGCAGAGCGCAGCACTTCAGAGCGTTACGGCGTCTGATTTCGCCACTAAATTCAAATCCATTTTGGACAAGCTCTCAGTATTAAGACGTGATCCACGAATTCGTTTCATGATGCGTGAATGGAACGATCAGAGTCCTTCACTTGAACACATTATTGCCCAGTTGGTCGGGCAGCTCCAAGGGGAAGGTGGCGCTGATCAGGACATTCGGATTTTGGATATTTCGGGACTTCCCAACGAAGTTGCTGGGCCTCTTGCGGCGATGTTGGCTCGCTTGTTGTTTCAATATAAGGTTTACCAGACGACAGAGGAGCGGAGACGTGATCCTGTTGTTCTCGTTTGTGAAGAGGCTCACCGATACGTTCCCGATAGAGGGGAAGCTGAATATGCTGCCGCACAAACCGCCATCCGGAGAATCGCGCGTGAAGGCCGGAAATACGGGATAGGCCTCATGCTTGTAAGTCAGCGTCCTGCTGACGTAGAGAGCACCGTAATATCTCAATGTGGCACGTGGCTTGTCCTGCGGCTCACGAACGCAGCAGACCAACAGCACGTTTCGCGTTTCTTGCCCGATGGACTGTCAGGTATGACGAAGGCGTTGCCGAATCTCGCCCAGCAGGAAGCAATATTTGTCGGTGAAGGCGCTGCTATGCCAGCACGGGTTCGCATACGAGATCTTGCGGACGACAAACTTCCTAAATCGGAGACCGCCAAGTTTGCAAAAGGTTGGATACTTGACCGCCTCACCGAAGCGGAAATTGCCGCGATAGCGACCCGAATGGCCGGCTAACTCCGTGCCCACCCCCGGCGAACACAAAACCGTCCAAGCCCGGATCCTCGAATACGCCGAGGACATCGGTTGGACGCTTGTGTCCCATGAGGAAGCAGAGCAGCGGCGCGGATTTGATCCGGACGTGCCGCCCGCCGACCGCGCCAAGAACCGCTCGCTCTTCTTCGACGACCTGCTCGACGCCAAGCTGCGGGAATTCAATCCGCGCTACGCCGATGCCGAGGGCGCCTTGCTCGGGCAGTTCCGGCATCTGCACACCGACATCTACGGCAACAGGGAGTTCGTCGAGCATCTGCGCAACCGGGGCAAGTTCTTCGACCACGAGGAGAAGCGCGAGCGCGACCTGATCCTGATCGACTATGACGATCCGGCACGCAACGCTTACGAAGTCACAGAGGAGTGGGCCTTTCACAACGGCCACTACGGCACGCGGGAGGATGTCGTCTTTCTCATCAACGGCATCCCGGTGCTGGTGATCGAGTGCAAGAACGCCCACAAGGACGAGGCGATTGCTCTGGGGGTGGACCAGATCCGCCGTTACCACCGCGAGACGCCCGAGCTGTTCGTGTCACAACAGCTCTTCACCGCCACCGACGCCATCGGCTTTTCCTACGGGGTGAGCTGGAACACGGTGCGGCGAAACATCTTCAATTGGAAGGACGCGGAGGTCGGCAAGCTGGAGGCCAAGGTGAAGAGCTTCTGCGCCATCCCGCAGGTGCTCGGCTTCCTGAAGGACTACATCGTCTTTGCCGAGAAGGACGAGGAGCTGAACAAATACATCCTGCGCCAGCACCAGACCGGCGCGGTGGAGGCGGCCGTCAGCCGCGCACTCGACTCAAAGCGCACCCGCGGTCTGGTCTGGCACACCCAGGGCAGTGGCAAGACCTTCACCATGATCAAGGCGGCGGAGCGGCTGTTCCGCGCGCCCGGGGCGGACAAGCCGACCGTGCTGCTGATGATCGACCGCAACGAGCTGGAAGACCAGATGCTCAAGAACCTCGCCGCGCTCGGCCTGGGCAACCTGGAGCACGCCAGCAGCATCGCCCGGCTCAACCAACTGCTGCGCGACGACTACCGGGGCATCATCGTGACGATGATCCACAAGTTCCGCGACATGCCGGCGGACTTGAACACGCGCTCGAATATCTACGTCCTGATCGACGAAGCCCACCGCACCACCGGCGGCGATCTCGGCAACTTCCTCATGGCCGGCCTGCCGAACGCGACCTTCCTCGGCTTCACCGGCACGCCGGTGGACAAGACGGTCTACGGCAAGGGCACCTTCAAGACCTTCGGCTGCGAGGATGACCAGGGCTACCTGCACAAGTATTCCATCGCCGACAGCATCGAGGACGGCACCACGCTGCCGCTCTATTACCAGCTCGCGCCCAACGAAATGCTGGTGCCGCACGAGACGCTGGACAAGGAGTTCCTGTCGCTGGCCGAAGCCGAGGGCGTGGCCGACATCGAGGAGCTGAACAAGATTCTCGAACGGGCGGTGAACCTGAAAAACTTCCTCAAGGGCAAAGACCGGATTCAGCAAGTGGCGCAATTCGTCGCGGAGCATTACCGCGGGAATGTCGAGCCGCTGGGCTACAAGGCCTTCCTCGTCGGGGTCGATCGCGAAGCCTGCGCCCATTACAAACACGCGCTCGACCAGTTCCTGCCGCCCGAGTATTCGGAGGTCGTCTACACCGGCAGCAATAACGACTCCAAGCTGCTGAAGGAATTCCACCTCGACCCGAAGAAGGAGCGGCAGATCCGCAAGAGCTTCGGCAAGCTCGACCAGCAGCCGAAGATACTGATCGTCACCGAGAAACTGCTCACCGGCTTCGATGCGCCCGTGCTGTACGCCATGTATCTCGACAAGCCGATGCGCGACCACACCCTGCTGCAGGCCATCGCCCGGGTGAATCGCCCCTACGAGAACGAGGCTCAGGAAATGGTGAAGCCGCATGGCTTCGTCCTCGATTTCGTCGGCATCTTCGATAAGCTGGAGAAAGCCCTTGCCTTCGACAGCGACGAGATCAACGCCATCGTCAAGGACTTGAAGCTGCTGAAGGTGCTGTTCAAGAACAAGATGGAGTCCAAGGCGCCGGACTACCTCGGGCTGATCGAGCGCAACTTCAACGACAAGGACGTGGACACGCTCATCGAGCACTTCCGCGACCCCGAGCGGCGTAAGGAATTCTTCAAGGAGTACAAAGAGATCGAGATGCTCTACGAGATCATCTCGCCCGACGCCTTCCTGCGCCCGTTCATTGCCGACTATGGCACCTTGTCGGCGATCTATCAGGTCGTCCGCAAGGCCTACACCAGGACCGTGATGGTCGACCGCGAGTTTCAGGCCAAGACCAACCATCTGGTGCAGGAGCAGGTGGGCAGTTATGGCGTGGGCGGCCTTGGCGAGATGGTCGCGATCGATGGCAATACCATCGAGCTGATCAAGAACAAGAGCGGCGGAGATGGCACCAAGGTCATCAACCTGATCAAAAGCATTGAAAAACTGGCTCAGGAAAACAGCGACGATCCTTACCTCATCGCCATGGCGGAGCGCGCGCGGGCGGTGCAGGAGACTTTCGAGCAGCGCCAGACCAGCACGGCCAAGGCCCTGGCCGAATTGCTGCGGGAAGTGGAAGGCAATGAAGCGAGAAAGAAGGAACAGGCCGAAAAGTCTTTCGACGGCCTGACCTATTTTGTCTACCGCAGCCTGCTGGACGCGAAGATTGAGAACGCCGAGGTGGTCAGCCGCAAGATTCGCCACGCCTTCACCGAGTTTCCGAACTGGAAACGCAGCGAAAACGCCCTGCGCGAACTCCGCAAGAAAGTGACCTTTGCCATTTTTGCGGAAACTGACGACCTGAATCGGGTGACCGCGATGGTGGATGAGTTGTTTACGCTGCTGGAAAAGGCGGATCGGATCTAGCGCGATGAAGGCAATCGATCACAAAGGCCAGTTCAAACAGCGCGTCCGGCACTGGGCCGACAAGCTGGACGTAAAGATTGTCTGGTTGGGTGTGCGGCCGATGAGGAACAAATGGGCCTCGTGTTCAACCGCGGGCCATTTGAATTTCAACGACGAACTGCCTGCCCTGAAACCCGAGCTGTGGGACTACGTCATCGTCCACGAGCTGCTCCACTTCTTTGTTCCAAACCATGGAAAGCTCTGGAAGAGCCTGATGCGTGCCCACTTGGGTGAGTATGAGACATATGAAAGCGAGCTAAAGCGAGTGGTGCATGACATTTGGCTACAGCAATAGCGTCGAGCGGCAGCTTCCGGATCAGTTTCCCGCCATTGGAGGCACTCGTAATATCGGTGCCGCAATGCCCGCTTATGGCCGGGACTCGGAAGTAGCCAGAATTACATCCAACGGCAGCTCCGGCCGACAAGCCGCCGTACCACCAGCGCCGAGTTTTCTTGCCGTATCACCAGCGCCGAGTTTTCGTGCCGTCTCACCAGCGCCAGCGCTTTGCGTCCCTTCGGGAAGGTTTTTGTGCCCGGCGACGACAGGCAGTCGCCCCGAGGCCAGTACTTCTCGAAACCCACGCCACGCCGTAGCGCCAGCGCCGACTTTCCACGAGCCTGCACCTTGGCCCGCACCGGGGTAGCGAATTGTTACACTCGTCTGCCGGGTGTTGCGGCGAAACCGGCACGGGCTTCCGGTATGCTGTAGCCCACTTGACACTACCCTTTGCACAGTCTCTACATGGCGGGATTGATAGTTTTTTGCAGCTACTTTTTGGTGGGGCGTTGGCGTGATTAGGCGGTGCTTGCCGGCACTGGTTTCCGTGGTGCTGACAGGGTGCGTCGGCTGGTCGTCAATTTCTGCGGAGCGTGTGCCGCTGCCGGCAGTCGCGCCGGAGTGGGTGCAGGCGGATACGGATGGCGACGCGGGTGATGCCGTCGGCTGGCTGGCCGGGTTCAAGGATCCGCTGCTTGACAGCCTGGTGGCGGAAGCCGTTGCCGGCAACCCGGCATTGGCCGGGGCGCGAGCCCGTTTGGCCGAAGGCGAGGCGGGTGCCGTGGCCGCCGGGGCCGCGCGCCTGCCCGGGGTGGATTTCAATTTTCAGAAGTCGCGCAGCCGTGCCAATGGCCTGACCGGCGCGGTGATCTCGGAGCGGTTTACCACCAACCTGACACTCAATTGGGAGGTCGACGTCTGGCAGCGGATCGGCGCCAGCGCCCAGGCGGCTGAGCTGGATCGGGATGCGCTGGCGATGGATCTGCATGCTGCCCGGCTTTCATTAGCGGCTTCTGTCGCGCGCGCCTGGTTCGACGTGGTCGAGGGGCGGGCGCAAGTGGCGCTGGCCGAACAGTTGGTGTCTAATTTGAGCGCGCATCTGGGCTCGCTGGAGCGCGGTTACCGCAGCGGTTTGAATTCTGCGGCAGATGTGCAATTGGCGCGCTCCAACTTGAGCAGCGAACAGTCACGCGCGATTGAGCGCCAGCGGGTTCTGGGTGATCGCCAGCGGACTCTGGAAATTTTGTTGGGGCGCTACCCGGCAGCGCAAATCGCGGGCGCGAGGGAGAAGCTCAGCTTGCCCGCCTTGCCGCCTGCAGTCCCGGTCGGCGTGCCATCATCATTGTTGGAGCGGCGCGCAGACATTGCCGCTGCACAGCGCCGGCTGCTGGGCGCTGAACTGCGCCAGACCAGCGCTCATGCGGATCGCTTTCCCAAGTTTGGTTTGACCGCTTCGGCGGGCAACAGCAGCGCTGAGCTGGCGGATCTGCTGAAGGGCAGCAGCGCCGTCTGGAGCCTGCTTGGCAATCTGGTCCAGCCATTGATTGATGGCGGCCGACGTGAGGCCGTCGAGACCCAGGCGGCGGCACGGGTGACACAGGCTGAGGCACGCTATGTCGAAGTGGTTTTGCAGGCGTTTTCAGAAGTTGAAGGTGCGCTGGAACAGGAACGCCGGGTCAGGGCGCAATTGGTGGAACTGAATCAAAGCCTGATTGCCGCCGAGCGGGTCGAGGCCCTGACGGTGGAAGAATATGAATCAGGCATTGCCAATACCCTGGCCATGCTGGAAGTCAAGCGGCGTACGTTTGCCGCCAGAAGCAGTCTGTTGGATGCGCGCTGGCGTCAGTTGCGCAATCGGATCAACCTAACCCTGGCGCTGGGTGGCGATTACGCCGCACCTGCCGGGGGCGACCAGACGACGAAGCGATGACAGCGGACAATAAACCAGGCATGGGGCGCTTTATTCTGCCGGCGGTGGTATTGCTGGCCAGCGGCGCAGCGGCTTTCTGGATCACGACACAGAAACCGGTGGCTGACCGCGGGCAGGAGCCGCGGGGGACCACGCTGAGCGTTGACGCCAAAACGCTCGCGCGCCAGCCCTATCAGATTGAACTGCCGAGCCAGGGCCTGATTCGGCCGCGCACCGAGAGCAAGCTGGTGGCGCAGGTGTCCGGTGCGGTTGTCGAGATGTCGGAGAAACTGCGTGAAGGTGCTTTTTTTGAGGCCGGCGACCTGCTTTTGAGCATCGATGACAGGGACTACCGCGCCGAACTGGATATCGCCGAGGCCGGCCGGGTGGAAGCAAGCCTGAAACTCGCCGAGGAAAGTGCGCGCAGCGAGCAGGCCGGGCGGGACTGGAAAAGTTTTGGCCAGGGTGCGGCAAGCGATTTGGTGTTGCGCAAACCCCAGCTGGCGTCAGTGCAGGCAGCCCAGCGGTCGGCCGAAGCCCGGGTGGCCGTAGCCCGGCTGAAACTCGAGCGCACACAGGTACGGGCGCCTTATGCCGGGCGAGTGCAGAAAAAATCCGTGGATGTGGGGCAGGTGGTCTCCGCCGGGACAGTACTTGCCGACATCTATGCGGTCGACGCGCTGGAAATTCGCCTGCCACTGGATGGCCGCGCGCTGGCACAGATTGATCTGCCTGAACCAAGGCGGGGCAAAGCCGTGGCGCGCTCGAACTTGCCGAAGGTGAATATTGCGGCTCGGCACGGCGATGCCACCCATCTTTGGCAGGGGCGTGTGGTTCGCGTGGATGGCGCCATTGACAGCGCCACTCGACAATTGTCGATCGTGGTGCAGGTTGATGATCCCTACGGTGCGGGAGCCGGAAATCGCCCCCCGCTGAAAATCGGCCAGTTTGTCGAGGCGCGTGTGATGGGCCGGCAGCTCAAGGATGTTTTCGTTTTGCCGCGCAAGGCCGTGCGCCAGGATGACAGCGTGCTGCTGGTCGAAAAGGGCCGCCTGCGTGTTCGCAAGATCAATCCGGTCTGGCGCGATGCAGAGAATGTGGTGGTGGCGGAGGGATTGCAGCCGGGCGAACTGCTGAGTCTGACGCCACTGGGGGCCGGCTCCGACGGCGCGCCGGTCAAGGCGCGGGTGGATGGCGTGGAGTTGAAGGCAAATATAGGCGGCAAAGCCCGTAGCGGCCAGCCCGATGCCAAACCGGCGCATTAAGCGGGGCTGATGATGAAGGGCATGATTACGTGGTTCGCCCGCAACCCGGTGGCGGCCAATCTGTTGATGGCAATGATCCTGTTCGCGGGTGGCTACTCGTTGTCCAACCGGATTCCGCTTGAGGTGTTTCCGGAAATCGATCTCGATATCGTCACGGTTCGCGTTGCCTACCCCGGGGCCTCGCCGGGCGAGGTCGAAGAAGGGCTGGCAATCCGGATCGAGGAAGAGCTGCAAAGTCTGGAAGGCATCGACCGGCTGTTTTCCCGCTCAAGTGAAGGCTCGGCACTGGTCAGTATCGAAGTGGCCAAAGGCTTCAATGCGCGCGAGATGCTCGAAGACGTCAAGGGACGGGTCGATTCCATCAACTCGTTTCCGGTGGATGCGGAGCGCCCCGTGGTAACGCTGGCTCAACGCCAGCGCGAGGTGATCAGCGCCGTTGTTTACGGCGAGCGCAGTCCCCAGGAATTGCGCGCGCTGGCCGAGCGGTTTCGCGACGGTATTCTGGCCTTGCCGGGGATTACGCTGGCGGCAATCGATGCCGCGCCGCGTTACGAAATCGCCATCGAAGTCGCCGATTCAACGCTCAAGGAATACGGGCTGACGCTGGCCCAGGTGGCCGACGCGGTTAGCCGCCATTCGCTGGATCTGTCTGCCGGAAACATACGTACCCAGGGCGCCGACATACTGGTGCGAACCAAGGGGCTGGCCTACGGGGCAGCGGAATTCGGCAGGATTCCGGTGCTGACGCGCGCCGACGGCAGCCTGGTTACCGTGGCTGATCTGGCGCGCATCAGCGACGGCTTCGAGCAGGATGCGATCAAGACCCGCTATGACGGGCGCCCGGCCGTGGCCATCGAGGTGTATCGGACCGGTGACCAGAACTCGATTACCCTGGCCAAACAGGTGCGGGACTACCTGATAGCACAGGAGCGGCTCTTGCCGGAGGGTGTCCATCTCGACTACTGGCGCGACCGTTCGACGGTAGTCAAAGCGCGCCTGAATACCTTGACCAACAGTGCGATTCAGGGAGGCATTCTGGTCCTGCTGCTGCTGGCGCTGTTTCTGCGCCCCAAAGTAGCGTTCTGGGTCTGCGCAGGTATTCCGGTGGCCTTCATGGGCGGATTCTTCATCATGCCTTTTCTCGGCGTGACGCTGAATGTCATCAGCCTGTTTGCATTCATTCTGGTGCTGGGTATCGTGGTGGATGATGCCATTGTCACGGGCGAGAATATTTACGCGCATTTTGGCCGGACGGGCGACAGTGCGCGGGCGGCGGAAGAGGGTACGCATGAAATTGCCGTGCCGGTCACTTTCGGCGTGTTGACGACGGTGGCCGCCTTTATTCCACTGCTGCTGATCGAGGGCCATCGCGGCGCGATCTTCGCCCAGATCCCGCTGGTGGTGATTCCGGTTCTGCTGTTTTCACTGGTGGAGTCGAAGCTGGTACTGCCGGCCCACTTGCGGCACATGAAGCCGCCGCGGACGGATGATGCGTTGTCCCGTTTTCAGCAACTGTTCTCGAACGGCCTGGAGCAGTTCATTCGGCAGCGCTATGCACCCGTGCTGGACTGGGTCCTGGGTCACCGGTATCTGGCGCTTGCCATTGCCATTGGTGCTTCGCTGGTGGTGTTTTCGACTGTGACAGCGGGGTGGACCAAGTTCATATTCTTTCCCCGCGTGCAAAGCGAAATTGCACGGGCGTCGCTGATCATGCCGGTTGGAACGCCTTTGGCAGCAACCGATGTGCAGGTGGAAAAGATCACCCGTGCCGCAAGGCAGCTACAGAATAAATACATCGATCCGGCCACCAACGAGAGCGTCATCACCCATGTGATCGCAACGTCGGGAGCAGTGGGCGGCAGTGCCGGCGCCCATCGGGGACAGGTGATGTTCGAGATCGTGGCGCCGGAGCATCGCACGCTGAATGTCACCAGTTCTGAACTGGTGCGCGAGTGGCGGCAGTTGATCGGCGTGCTTCCCGGTGCAGAAAGCGTCACCTACCGCGCCGAGATCGGTCGCGGCGGCGATCCGATCGATGTCCAGTTCAATGGTCAGGATCTGGGCCAGTTGCAGCAACTGGCCAAGGAAGTCAGGCAGCGGCTCGGGACCTACCCGAGTCTGTTCGATATTGCCGATTCGCTGACCGATGGCAAGCAGGAGTTGCTGATTGATCTCAAACCGGGTGCCGAGGTACTTGGCGTATCGCTTGCCGATGTGGCACGCCAGGTACGACAGGCTTTTTTCGGGGCTGAAGTGCAGCGGGTGCTGCGCGGTCGGGACGAGGTCAAGGTGATGGTTCGCTACGCGGCTGCGGAGAGGGCTTCTCTGGAAACCCTGGACCGGATGCTGATCCGGGCCGCCAACGGCTCCTCCGTACCCCTGGCGGAAGTCGCTCGCATCACACCGGCGCAGAGCCCTTCGGCCATCAACCGGATCGACCGCCAACGCACGGTGAACGTGACGGCTGATGCCTACAAGGAGGTGGCCGACGTTGAAGCAATCAAGCGCGATCTCGAGGCATTCCTTGCCACGCGCATGGCCGAGTATCCTGGCGTCAGCTTCAGTTTCGAGGGAGAAGCCAAGGAACAACGGGATTCATTCTCCGGTTTGCGCTGGGGTACGGTATTCGTGCTTTTCACCATATTTGCCCTGCTGGCGATTCCCTTCAAGTCCTACATTCAGCCGTTGATTGTCATGTCTGTGATCCCGTTTGGCGTCGTCGGCGCCATTCTCGGGCACTGGATCATGTTGATGCCGCTGACCATCATGAGCATGATGGGCATGTTGGCGCTTTCCGGTGTGGTGGTTAACGATTCGCTGGTTCTGGTCGACTACATCAACCGGCAGCGGCACGCGGGCGTGTCGCTCGACGAAGCCGTGCGCACAGCCGGTCAGGCACGCTTCAGGCCGGTGTTGCTGACCTCGCTGACAACCTTTGCCGGACTCATGCCGCTCATTTTTGAGAAGAGCACCCAGGCACAGTTTCTGATTCCCATGGCCGTGTCGCTCGGCTTCGGCATCCTTTTTGCGACTGCGGTCACGCTACTGATCATTCCCGTGAACTATCTGCTGCTGGAGGACGTGCGCAGATTCAGCTATCGCCTCTTCGGACGCGTACCGGAAGATATTTCCTCCTGACGCGGCGGCCAGGCGGCGAGGGTGGGAGTGGGAGTAAGAGCAGGAGTGGGGGAGGTGTTCGATAGCCGCGACTGGCCCCGGGGATCGCCAGTCGGTTCGCGGGGAGCCAGCCGAGTTTTTCAAGTGTCCCAAGTTGTACGCTCCACCCTGCCGGGCACGCAGGCTTAGAATAAGTGCCTCAGTTGTTCATCCGTGCCGATACACAACGGATGCTCATTCCCCCTGCGGTGAGTCATGAACCTCAAGCAACTTGAATACTTCGTGCGTGTTGCCGAGCTGGGCAGTTTCAGTAAGGCGTCGCTGATCCTGAACGTGGCGCAGCCGGCGCTGTCGCGTCAGGTGCGGCTGCTGGAAACGGACTTGCGCGCCAGCCTGCTGATTCGCAACGGGCGCGGCGTGGTGCTGACCGACGCAGGCAAGCGCTTGTTCGACCATAGCGTCGGCATACTGCAACTGATGGCGCGGGTGCGCGACGATATCGAAAGCAGTCGTGGCGAGCCGGCAGGGCGCATTGTGGTTGGCATGCCACCGAGCATGGGTCGCTTGCTCACCTTGCCGCTGGTCGAGGGTTTTCGCAGTGCGTTGCCGAAAGCGCGGCTGGCTATTGTCGAAGGTTTGTCCACCCATCTGGCGGAATGGATTTCCACCGGCCGGGTCGATGTCGGCTTGCTGCACAATCCGGAATCTCAGGCGGGGCTGGAGCTTACGCCGGTGCTTGAAGAGCCCCTGGGCATGGTCAGCGCGGCAGGCAAGAACAAACGCCGAAAACTCGGCGATGGTGGCACGGTGACGCTGGACGAGTTGACGCGCTTTCCGCTGATCCTGCCCGAACGCAGCCATGCCATTCGGCGATTGCTGGAAACGCAAGCGGCGCTGACCGGCCACAAACTGAACGTCGCCCTGGAAGTGTCGAGTGTCCAGTCCATCCTGGAGTTGGTGCGCGCCGGCCACGGCCATGCCATCTTGACCGCCACGGCCCTGGCGGCTTCGGGCCGGCCCGAGGCGTTTGTGCTGCGTCCGCTGGCGGAGCCGCGCTTGACCAGCATCCTGTGTCTGGCGGTTTCCGCGCACAAGCCGGCGACGCCGCTGAGCAAGCATGTGCTGCGCCTGTTGCGCGAGCTGATCCCTACGGCAGTGGCGGCCAAGCCGCGCAGCTATAACAAAATTGGATAGCTAGTAGTGGGCCCAGCCGCTTGGCAGGCGGCGCCTGCATGGCGAGAATGTCCCCATCGATTCCTGGGGCACCGTCACAAGCAATGCAAACTCCGACATCAGTGCTTTTCGTCTGCAGCGAAGAGTCATGACGCAGCGACTCACCGGCATCTCGTCGATGGCGACGCGCCAGGTGCTGGCCGATCTGGCTGCCGCCTATCGGCAGCGCAAGGGCGATGACGCATCCACCGCGGTTGCTTTCGAATCGGTGGGTGGTGTCGACGCGGCCAGGCGCGTGCAGGCCGGCGAAGCCTTCGACGTGGTGGTGCTGGCCACAGACGCCATCGACAAATTGATCGCCAGCGGGCGAGTGGTTGCCGAGAGCAAGACCGATCTGGTGCGCTCGCCGGTGGCCATCGCGGTGCGCGCAGGCACGCCGCATCCGGACATTGCCAGCGAAGCGGCGCTGAAGCAAACAGTGCTCTCGGCGGCAAGTCTGGGCCATTCGACCGGGCCCAGCGGCACCGCTCTATTGGCACTGTTCGCGCGCTGGGGCATTGCCGATGCAGTTCAGGGCCGCATCGTGCAGGCGCCGCCCGGCGTGCCGGTCGGGCAACTGGTGGCCAATGGCGAGGTTGAGCTTGGCTTTCAGCAATGGAGCGAACTGATGCATCTGCCGGGCGTCGACGTCCTTGGCACCTTGCCGCCGGGCTGCGAAATCGTCAGCACGTTTTCGGGCGGAGTGTGCAGCACATCGAGCCAACCCGAGGCAGCGCGGGAGCTGCTCGCCTTCATGCAATCGCCGGCCGCGCTTGACGCCAAGCGGCGTCAGGGCATGGAGCCGGCATGACTATTGGCAACGGAACATCAACTGGAGCACAGCGATGATCATCGACATCCACGGTCACTACACCACGGCGCCCAAGGCGCTGGAAGACTGGCGCAATCTGCAGATCGCCGGCATCAAGGATCCCGCCGTGATGCCCAGAGCCTCCGAGCTTTCGATCAGCGACGATCAATTGCGCGAGACCATCGAGACCAATCAGCTCAAGAAGATGAAGGAGCGCGGTTCCGATCTCACCATCTTTTCGCCGCGTGCGAGCTTCATGGCGCATCACATTGGCGACTTTGAGGTCAGCTCGACTTGGGCGGCAATCTGCAACGAGCTGTGTCATCGCGTTGCGCAGCTATTCCCGGACAGCTTTATCGGCGCGGCGATGCTGCCGCAATCGCCGGGTGTCGATCCGGCAAGCTGCATCCCCGAACTGGAGAAGTGCGTCAGGGAATACGGCTTCGTCGGCATCAATCTCAACCCCGATCCCTCCGGTGGGCACTGGACTTCGCCGCCGTTGACCGACCGTCACTGGTATCCGATCTACGAGAAGATGGTCGAGTACGACATCCCGGCCATGATTCATGTGTCCACTTCGTGCAATGCCTGCTTTCACACCACCGGCGCGCATTACATCAATGCCGACACCACGGCCTTCATGCAACTGATCGAGGGCGATCTGTTCAAGGATTTCCCCACGCTTCGCTTTGTCATTCCGCACGGCGGCGGCGCCGCACCCTATCACTGGGGACGTTATCGCGGTTTGGCGCAGGCGCTGAACAAGCCCCTGCTGAAAGATCATCTGCTGAACAATGTCTATTTCGACACCTGCGTTTATCACCAGCCGGGCATCGATCTTTTGACCCGCGTGATTCCGGTCGACAACATCCTGTTCGCCTCGGAAATGATCGGCGCGGTAAAGGGCATCGACCCCGAAACCGGTCACAACTTCGATGACACCAAGCGCTATATCGAGGCGACGCTGAACCTCGGCGCGGAGGATCGCTACAAGGTCTATGAAGGCAATGCCCGTCGCGTCTATCCGCGCCTCGATGCGGCGCTGAAAGCCAAAGGGCGTTGACATGCTCGCCGATCTCACCAAGCCTTTCTGTCATTCCCATGCATTGTTCCGTCATTCCCGCGCATGCGGGAATCCAGGGACCTTGTTCGATCGCCGCTGGATCCCCGCTTTCGCGGGGATGACGCTGCAATAAGGATATCTGCCATGAGCACAGCCATGAACACTCTGGGTATCGTCAAGCGCAACATCGTGCGTGCCGACAAAGCCGCCGTCGAAAAACTGTCGCGCTTCGGCGTCGCCACCATTCACGAGGCGATGGGCCGCGTCGGCCTGATGAAGCCCTACATGCGGCCGATCTATACCGGGGCGTATGCCTGCGGCACGGCGGTGACCATACTGCTGCAACCGGGCGACAACTGGATGCTGCACGTTGCGGCTGAACAATTGCAGCCGGGCGATATTGCGGTGGCCGCCTGCACCGCCGACAGCACCGACGGATTCTTCGGCGACCTGCTGGCCACGTCCTACCAAGCGCATGGTGCGCGGGGATTGATCATCGATGGCGGCGTGCGTGATGTGAAAGACCTCACCGCAATGGGCTTCCCGGTTTTCAGCCGCGCCATCCACGCCAAGGGCTGCGCCCGCGCCACGCTGGGCTCCGTCAATGTACCGGTGGTTTGCGCTGGCGCCATGGTCAATCCGGGCGATGTGGTGGTGGCCGACGATGATGGCGTCGTCGTCATTCCCGCCGCGCTGGCGCAGCAGGTGGCCGACGCCGCCGAAGCGCGTGAGGCCAACGAGACAGCCAAGCGCGCGAAATTTGCCGCCGGCGAACTGGGTCTCGACATGTATTCGCTGCGCGAGCCACTGGCCAAGGCCGGCCTCAAGTACATCGACTGATGACAATTTCCGCCAACCCCCTGCAGTGGTCCATCGGCCTCGTCGGCTACGGCGAGGTGGGGCGCATTCTGGCCGAAGACCTGCGTGCCCTGGGCGTTGAAAACGTCCTGGTCTACGACATCAAGTTCGGCACGGATGACGATGGGCCATTGCTGGCTCATGCGGCGCAGTACGGCGTGCGCCCCATGACCAGCCATGCCTTCCTGGCGAAAGCCGCCGATCTGGTGATTTCCGCTGTCACGGCGGATCAGACGCTGGCCGTCGCCGTGTCGTCAGCGCCGACTTTTCGCGCCGGAGCCTTTTTCCTCGATCTGAACTCGGCCTCGCCCGGCACCAAGATCAAGGCGGCGGAACTGATCGTCGGCGCCGGCGGGCACTATGTTGAAGGCGCGGTAATGACCTCGGTACCGCCCTATCGCAGCCGCGTGCCTTTGCTGCTGGGCGGCCCCGAGGCGGCGGCGCTGGAGTCGTCGTTGATCGCGCTGGGCTTCGCGCCGAAAATCGCCAGCGAAAAACTCGGCGTGGCGTCGGCCACCAAGATGTGCCGCAGCGTGATGATCAAGGGCCTTGAGGCCATGATCATCGAGAGCTTCACGGCGGCACGCGTGTATGGCGTCGAGGATGCGGTAATCGCCTCCCTGCAGGAAACCTACCCCTCCATTGATTGGGAGATGCAAGGCACCTACACCTTTCAACGCGTCATCGAGCACGGCCGCCGGCGCGGCGAGGAAATGCGCGAAGTCGCGCAAACGGTGCGCGAAGCCGGGCTCGAACCAATTTCGGCAGCCGGTAGTGCGAAGCGCAATGAATGGATCACCGGCCTCGCCGATGACGGACTGTTTGGCGCCCGCAGCAGCGCGCAATTCGCCCGCAGCGCCGACTGGCGCATCGAAGCCGATCGCATCATCGCGGCGACGAAAGCGAAGGACTGATATGATTTTCGAGAAAACCCCCGGCTGGCTCGACTGGTATGCCGTGCCGTCAGCGCCGAGTTTTACAGTCCCGGCGGGCGCGGTGGATGCGCACTGCCATGTCTTCGGCCCCGGCGCCGAATTTCCGTTTGCGCCCGAGCGCAAGTACACGCCCTGCGACGCCTCGAAAGACCAGCTCTTTGCACTGCGCGAACATCTCGGATTTGCCCGCAACGTGATCGTCCAGGCCACCTGCCACGGCGCCGACAACCGCGCGATGGTCGACGCCTTGCGGCATTCCGGCGGCAAGGCGCGCGGCATTGCCACGGTGCGCCGTACGGTCAGCGACAACGAACTGCAGGACATGCATGCCGCCGGCGTACGCGGCGTGCGCTTCAATTTCGTCAAGCGCCTGGTGGACTTCACGCCGAAAGAAGAGCTGATGGAAATCGCCGCACGCATCGCGCCGCTGGGATGGCATGTGGTGATCTACTTCGAGGCGGTGGACCTGCCCGAGCTGTGGGATTTCTTCACCGCACTGCCGACCACCGTCGTGGTCGACCACATGGGCCGCCCCGACGTCAGCAAACCCATCGACGGGCCGGAGTTCGAACTGTTCGTGAAATTCATGCGCGAGCATGAGAATGTCTGGAGCAAAGTCAGTTGCCCGGAGCGGCTTTCGTTGAGTGGTCCCAAGGCGCTGCGGGGCGAACCCGGACTGGAGCAGGGCGCTTACCGCGATGTGGTGCCTTTTGCCAAACGCATCGTCGAGACCTTTCCCGATCGCGTGCTGTGGGGCACCGACTGGCCGCATCCCAACCTCAAGGACCACATGCCCGACGATGGCCTGCTGGTCGATTTCATTCCCCATATCGCCGTTACGGCGGAACTGCAGCGCAAACTGCTGATCGATAACCCAATGCGACTCTACTGGCCTGAAGAAAGGTAAACCATGGCACTCGACAAACCCTACAAGGATATTCCCGGCACCATTATTTTCGACGCCGAGCAATCGCGCCTCGGTTATCACCTCAACCAGTTTTGCATGTCGCTGATGAAGGCTGAAAATCGCGCCCGCTTCAAGGCCGACGAGCGGGCCTATCTCGACGAATGGCCGATGACGGAAGAGCAGAAGCAGGCGGTGCTGGCCCGCGACCTGAATCGCTGCATGGCGGCTGGCGGCAACATTTATTTTCTGGCCAAGATCGGTGCCACCGACGGCAAGAGTTTCCAGCAGATGGCGGGCAGCATGACCGGCATGAGCGAAGAGGAATACCGCGACATGATGATTGCCGGCGGCCGCTCGATCAAAGGCAACCGCGTGGTTGGCGAAGACGGCGACGCCCAGGCAAACCACCAGCCCCAGGGCAAATCACAACAGAAAGAAGGAGCCTGAACATGGCCAGGATCACCGCCAGCGTTTACACATCCCACGTACCCGCCATCGGCGCTGCGCTCGATCTGGGCAAGAGCGGCGAGCCTTACTGGCAGCCGGTGTTCAAGGGTTACGAAGCATCCAAGGCATGGATGCAGGCCAACACGCCCGATGTCATCTTTCTGGTCTATAACGATCACGCCACGGCCTTCAGTCTGGACATGATTCCCACTTTCGCCATTGGCTGTGCGGACGAGTTTCAACCGGCGGATGAGGGCTGGGGTCCGCGCCCGGTACCGGTGGTCAAGGGCCATCCGGAACTCGCCGCGCATATCGCCCATTCGGTGATCCAGGACGACTTCGATCTGACGATTGTGAACAAGATGGATGTCGATCATGGTCTCACCGTGCCGCTCTCTTTGATGTTCGGTCAACCCGCGGCTGACAAATTCGCCTGGCCGTGCCCGATCATTCCCTTCGCGGTGAATGTGGTGCAGTACCCGGTGCCTTCCGGGCGTCGCTGCTTCAATCTCGGGCGTGCCATCCGCAAGGCCATTGCTTCTTTCGATCGACCACTGAACGTTCAGATCTGGGGCACCGGCGGCATGAGCCACCAGTTGCAGGGGCCGCGCGCCGGCCTCATCAACCGCGAGTTCGACACCGCCTTTCTTGACCAGTTGATCGCCGACCCCGAGGCATTGGCAAAAAAACCGCACATCGACTACGTGCGTGAAGCCGGCTCGGAAGGCATCGAGCTGGTGATGTGGCTGGTGGCGCGCGGTGCGATGGGTGACGAATCCAGCGCCGGGGCGCCGAAAGTGGTGCACCGTTTCTACCATGTGCCAGCAAGCAATACTGCGGTGGGCCATTTGATTCTGGAGAACACATGAAGACCATAAAAGTCGCGCTGGCCGGTGCCGGCGCCTTCGGCATCAAGCATCTGGATGCCATCAAGCTGATCGACGGCGTCGAAGTCGTTTCGCTGGTCAGTCGTGAGCTGGACAAGACCAGGGAGGTGGCGGCGAAATACGGCATCACCCACGTCAGCACCGATCTCGCCGACAGCCTCGCACTGAAAGAGGTTGATGCGGTGATCCTGTGCACGCCAACGCAGATGCACGCCGAGCAAGCCATTGCCTGCATGACTGCGGGCAAGCACGTGCAGGTCGAGATCCCGCTGGCCGATTCGTTGAGCGACGCAGAGGCCGTGGTGGAACTGCAAAAGAAGAGCGGGCTGGTCGCCATGTGTGGCCACACGCGCCGCTTCAACCCCAGCCATCAGTGGATGCACAACAAGATCACTGCGGGTGAGTTCAACATCCAGCAGATGGATGTGCAGACTTATTTTTTCCGCCGCAGCAACATGAATGCCCTGGGTCAAGCGCGCAGCTGGACCGATCATCTGTTGTGGCACCACGCGGCGCACACGGTGGACCTGTTTCTCTACCAGACGGGCGGCAGCATCGTCGCTGCCAACGCGCTGCAGGGGCCGATCCACCCGACACTCGGCATCGCCATGGATATGTCGATCCAGCTGAAGAGCAGCAGCGGCGCGATTTGTACGCTGTCGCTGTCTTTCAACAACGACGGCCCGCTGGGCACCTTCTTCCGCTACATCGGCGACAGCGGCACCTATATCGCGCGCTACGACGACTTGATCGATGCGAAAGAAAACAGGATAGATGTATCCAAGGTGGATGTGTCGATGAACGGCATCGAGTTGCAGGACCGCGAATTCTTCGCTGCGATTCGCGAAGGCCGCGAACCGAACGCCAGCGTGGCGCAGGTACTGCCTTGCTATCGGGTTCTGAGTCGTCTGGAAAAGCAGTTGTCATCGCATCAACAAGGCGCTTGAGCGTCGCAACATTCACATCAACCAACGGAGGAAACACATCATGAAGCTCATCAGCAAATTGTTTGCCGCTGCCATTGGCGCCATCGTCTGGCAGTCATCGTTCGCCGCAGACGTCACGCTGCGCTTTCACCAGTTCCTGCCACCGCAGGCAGCTATTCCTTCCAAGGCCATCGCACCCTGGGCGCAAAAGGTCGAGAAGGAAAGTGGCGGCCGGATCAAGGTGCAGCTGTTTCCGAGCATGCAACTGGGCGGCAAACCACCTCAGTTGTTCGACCAGGCCAAGGACGGCGTGGTCGATATCGTGTGGACGGTACTGGGCTACACGCCGGGCCGCTTCCCGAAATCTGAAGTCTTCGAACTGCCCTTTACCAGCGGAATGGCCGAGCCGGCATCGCGCGCGTTCCAGCAGTATGTCGAAAAGAATGCCATGGACGAGTTCAAGGACGTCAAGCTCATCGCCGTGCACGTGCACGGGCCCGGACTGTTCCACAGCCGCGACCCGATCACCAAGCTCGAAGACCTGAAGGGGATGAAAGTGCGCGGCGGCTCGCGCATCGTCAACATCATGCTTGAGCAGCTCGGCGCCACGCCGGTCGGCATGCCGGTTCCCGCCGTCGGCGAGGCCCTGTCCAAAGGCGTCATTACCGCCACCACCATTCCCTGGGAAGTGGTTCCGGCGCTGAAGG
>JAIPCF010000051.1 GCA_021738385.1 Sulfuritalea sp.
AGACAGTGTTTCGATCACTTTACTAAAGCAAAGAGAAACCGAATGGCTAAACAAGAATTTTGAAAAAAATCCGACTTGAACTCTCTTTCGATCATTTGTTCGAGACCTCAAGCAGTGCGGAGCGACTAAAAGCAACGAGGGACACGCTTGTTCATAGAATTTTGCAATTTTGATCTGCAAGTCTCTGTCATTCAAACCGTGATACGCCAAATAAAAATTGGCTTCCCCAACGCTTTCCAAAGGATCATCAATCGTCAACTTGACCGCAATCAACTCGTCCAGTTGTTGCTCAAACTTCGCTCGACTTTCAATGATTTCCTGTCGGGTTCCCATGATTGCTGGAAGCATCAGGGCTGCTCTTACATCTGCCCCACTTGAGCCCAATTGGTGGGCCTCTTGATAACTCGCCCTTGCCTCCTCATACCGCCCTAGTTTCTTGAGTACGTTGCCCAAATTGGAATGCGCCTCGACGCGCTCCGGGTCAATTTCTAGCGCTCGCCGGTAGCAGACCTCAGCCTCCTCAATACGATCCAGGCTATCAAGAACTGCACCAAGGTTGCAATGTCCCTTGGCATAATCGGGCTTAATCTCGAGTGCCCGCCGGTAGCTTGTCTCGGCTTCCTCTAGAAGCCCCTGAAACTGTAGTGTGGCGCCCAGGTTGCTATGAACTTGCGGATCATTCGGATTAATCTGTAGCGACCTTCGGTAGCTGGCTTCAGCTTCTTTTGCCTTACCCAGGTCACTCAGGGTGATGCCCAGTAAATTGTGTGCCTCGGCATCACCCGGCGACAAGACGGCGGCCTGTTGCATCGGCACCAGCGCGTCTTCATTCCTTCCAAGTTGCTTCAACATCACACCCAGCATTTTCCAGCCAGGGCCATACCGAGGAGAATGCTCCGTTATCGTCCTGGCTAGATCGGCTGCCTCTGTGATGCGCCCTTGGCCAAACAGAGCCACAAGGCTATTGAGCTCCTTTGGATCAGGGCACAATCCGTTGATATCACCAGGCACTGACTCGCATGGTGAATCATTTGTGATCTCCTGTTGCTCTAAGTTCGATCGATCAGCGGCCAGTCCGTCGTCAGCAAGATAGGCCGCCAGCATTTCAACCTCTACGCCTTCCAGCCCCTGCCGTCGCGCAAGTGCCAGCACTTCTAACGCCTCATCTTTTTGATCAGATTGATGCAGGGCGTCAATATAGCTTAGCCAGTACTGCGCTCGCACCGGGTCGACATTCAGCGCCGCAGTGAAATAGGGCAGACCTGCGGCAGGCATTTTCAATTGAACCGCGAGAACCCCCATATTGTGGTTAGCCTCCGCATGATCCGGATAACTCTGCAAAATATCCCGATAAAGCTCCCCCGCTTCTTTCAATTGCCCTGTCTGGTGCAATGCGAGAGCCCGCTGAAATGTTTGCTCAACCAACAAATGAAGTACTTCCTGTTCAGACATTCGATCGCTTACCCGCATGGTAGATACCAATTGCTTCACGCATTTCCATCATGCTAGCCCCTGAAAATAAGCACCATTCATGCCAGCAAGACAACGGCTTGAATCGTATTTGCACCAAGCGACGCCATTAACGAGTAATTGAATTGAGCCCAAAGCACTGAAATCGAATTTTGGTCCATGATCTGCTTGCTACCACCAGAATTCAGCTTGGCGTTCTAAATGGCACCCGAAACTGCTACATTCGCGCAATACCAGATGACCGAATGCGCACGCTGCTTCCATGATTGAACAACCGCTTCCCTACACTGACGTTTGGATTGAACTTTTTGCGCAATCAGAGTTGCCAGTGTTGCGCCACTCGATAAATGAACTCGATCGGCTTCGAGGGAAAGCTGATAGTGTGAATGGTCGAGTACTGGCACGGGTCATTCAACACGATCCTCTGCTCACTTTGCGCGTACTGGCCTACATTGCGGAACATCGGCCGCAACGACAGACAACAGATATCACCACGGTTGACCGAGCGATAATGATGATCGGAATAACGCCATTTTTCCGTGACTTTCAGAATCTGCCGGTTGTCGAGACTCAGTTAAAGACACACCCGCAGGCAATGCTTGGCTTGCTGAAAACCATCGCCCGCGCCCGTCGTGCGGCGCACTGGGCCCATGACTGGGCTGTTCTGCGGCGCGACGCGGATGTCGACGAGATCACACTTGCTACGCTTCTTCATGATGTCGCTGAGCTAATGATGTGGCTGTTTGCCCCGCAAATGGCATTGCAAGTTCGCGACGCTCAACTCGCTCAGCCGCACAGGCGTTCTGCAATTATCCAGGAGGAAATATATGGTGTACCATTATCCGCACTAAGGTTGGCATTAATCGATGCTTGGCGACTGCCATCCTTGCTGGTCCAGCTACTGGACGATCAACATGCAGAAAATCCACGGGTTCGAAATGTAAACCTTGCCGTGGACCTTGCACGCCACACGGCAAATGGATGGAGCGACCCGGCACTTGGTGATGACCTCAAGGGCATCCGCGACCTGCTGCATATTAATCAGGAAGGTTTAGTGCGGCGCCTTGGAGTAGATGATGCCACCATGCAAACCCTTTTGACGCTGGAAGAGGATCCTGCCCAGGACAACTAAAAAATCATAGAAAGTCCGGTCCAAACAAGTGAGCAGGGAGAAAGCTCGTCGCCCAGTTTGGCTCTAGCCAGAGGCTCGGATCGCTATCGCCCCACCCTGTTCTTCAACATAATCATCAGGCTCTCCGATATTCCAAGTTCTTTTAGCTTGATACGGGCTGCATCGGCTTCCGCTCTGGAAGCGAAAGGCCCAGCGTGTACCCGGGCTTCGATGGTCGCGGGTATTCCATGTTTTTCAAGGTTCGCTCGCAAGTCCTCCGCGTTTTCCAGATTGCTGAATACACCCAGTTGTAGTCCGAATTGTTTGCCTGTCGCCCTATTGACTGGCCTGGAAGCCGAATGGCTTTCCGGTTTGGGTTGAGATTTATTGGACAGCAATCGGGACTCGGCCGGTTCGGTAGCAGACGGTTCAGCACGGTGGAGCATAGCCAGTCGTCCGGTTGCCGGTTTGGTCAAAGGCTTTTCACTTGGCATTGCCTGCATCGGTGTTGTCGGCGCAGCGCTTTCCTCGGGCACACCCTGCTCTACTGTGGGGGGAGTCGATTCACTCGGCTTTTCGCTCTGAGTGCTGGCCGGCTCACTTTCTTTTGACTTCATCGACGCCGCCATTGGTGGAAGACTGGGCGTCGGCGCCTCAACCTGACTCGGAGGCGATGGTGGAGCGTTGAGAAAATCAAATACAGCGAGACTACCGAGTAACCCGGTAACGATAACTACGGCGACAACGATCCGGTTGAGCAAGCGTTTTTTCAGCGCGTCATCGCCCATCGAATCAGTATCCGGCGGGAAACGCTGCTCAGTTGGTGGAGTCGGTGAATCGATCATCGCGATCTTCCTCTTTTCTTTGAACTTCGAAACCGGGTTCGCCCCGCGCAAGCGCCGCAACCAATTCCGCTTCGCCAATCGATATTCCACATTGCTCTGCAATACCTGCCGCCGGCACATCCTGCTGGGCGAGCGTCATGGCTTCGCTATATAGCGGTGAGACGTTTCGTGCTGTTCTCATGTACCTGATTTCTCCCGAAATTCGGTTTGTTTCTGCACGCAAGTGCTCCACTTCCCGCCTCAGCCGCTGCACTTCGATATCAAGTTTGGAGCGCTCCAACTCGTGAGCAAAGACTGGTTCAGAATTAAAATCCTTGGTGTCGTTCAATCCCTGTGGATTTTCTGTGGGAGATTCGATTTGCCGCTCTTCGTGCCCAATCGAACTCTGCGGATCGTTTTCAGCCATGTAGCCTGGAACCCAGGGTGTCTTGTCACTGGCGTAGAGTGAGAATTTCTGCTTTTTGCGCTTTCGGCCAAGCCGCCAAAGACGCAATAGCGAGAACGTCGCGTAAGCCACAAGCAATACCGCAACTAGATAGACGATTTCGCGAACACCCAGTGTCGAAGTGTCAATCATGCCTCGCTCCGTCGCGCCAACTGGAAAACTCGGCAGTACAGCGCTTTGGCACGAGTAACAGGATAGAGTCGGGTATCAATTGGGGCAGTCCATCGACGACAAAGATGGACTTTATGTTACCCCCGCAATGGCACTACCCAATGCACGCGACACATCGAGAAAACCCTGCCAACTTCAATCAATTGGCTTCGACAGGTCCGTTCACTCCCATTCAATTGTCGCCGGAGGCTTGCCAGAGATATCGTAGACCACGCGATTAATGCCTCGTACTTCATTAATGATGCGATTGGAGACTCGGCCCAGCAGATCATGAGGAAGTTCAGCCCATTTGGCAGTCATGAAGTCCGATGTCTGCACGGCGCGCAGGGCCACGACATACTCATAGGTCCGCCCATCACCCATGACACCGACACTCTTGACCGGCAGGAAAACGGCGAAGGCCTGGCTGGTCTTGTCATACCAATCGGCAGCTCGCAGTTCGTCGATGAATATCGCGTCAGCGCGACGCAAAAGATCGGCAAACTCCGGCTTCACTTCACCAAGAATACGCACGCCAAGACCCGGACCGGGGAAGGGATGGCGATATACCATCTCGTGTGGCAGGCCCAAAGCGACGCCGAATTCGCGCACTTCGTCCTTGAACAGCTCGCGCAATGGCTCGAGCAGCTTGAGGTTCAGCGTTTCCGGCAATCCGCCGACGTTGTGGTGACTCTTGATCGCATGCGCTTTTTTTGTTTTCCCTCCGGCTGATTCTATAACATCTGGATAGATGGTGCCTTGAGCTAACCATTTGACTTTGGGCAGTTTTTTCGACTCTGCCTGAAATACTTCGACGAACTCGCGACCGATAATTTTGCGCTTTTGCTCGGGGTCAGCGACACCCTTCAAGTGCCCCATGAATTGTTGGGTAGCATCGGCGTGTATCACTCTGACACCCAGATTGCGGGCGAAGGTGTCCATCACCTGCACCCCCTCGTTGAGCCGTAACAGGCCGTTGTCGACAAACACACATGTCAGTTGGTCACCGATGGCGCGATGCAAAAGCGCTGCTACCACCGAGGAATCGACTCCGCCGGACAGTCCGAGGATGACTTCATCGTCGCCAACCTGCTCGCGCACTCGGGCAACGGCTTCCTCGACGTAATTGGGCATGTTCCAGTCGCCCCGGCAGCCGCAGATGTCGCGCACAAACCGCGCATAGATCTCGCGACCCTTGAGCGTGTGAGTCACCTCGGGATGAAACTGCACAGCATAGAAGCGGCGTGCTTCATCCGCCATGGCGGCAATCGGCGCCGCATCGTTGCTGCCGATAAGCTTGAAGCCGGGCGGGAGTTCGGTAACCTTGTCGCCATGGCTCATCCAGACTTCCAGCAGGCCATGCCCTTCGGCGTTGGTTCGATCCTGAATGCCCTCAAACAGCTTCGAATGTCCCCGTGCCCGCATTTCTGCATAGCCAAATTCGCGCTTGGAACTGCTCTCCACCTTGCCCCCCAGTTGCGAGGCCATGGTCTGCATGCCATAGCAGACGCCTAAAACCGGAACGCCAAGCTCGAACACGATCTGCGGCGCCTTCCATTCTTCCTCCTCGTAGACCGAATTAGGGCCGCCGGAAAGGATGATTCCCTGCGGTTTGAATTCGCGAATGAATTCCTCGGACACATCAAAAGGATGGAGTTCGCAGTACACCTGCTGCTCGCGCACGCGGCGAGCAATCAGTTGTGTGACTTGGGAGCCAAAGTCGAGAATGAGTATTTTCTGATGGTCCATGCTGAGCTCTCTTTAAAAACAGGGGCAATATCAAATACAAAGGCGGTTCAGAATCGTATCTGAACCGCCGCGCTTACTTGGTCAAACCAGCAGGATCAGTCAATGTGGTAGTTCGGTGCTTCCTTGGTGATTTGAACATCATGAACGTGAGATTCACGTACGCCGGCCGAAGTAATTTCAACGAATTCAGCCTTGGCCCGCATATCGTCAATCGTGGCGCACCCGACATAGCCCATTGATGAGCGCAGGCCGCCCATCAGTTGGTGAATGACCGCCGTTACCGGGCCCTTGTAAGGCACGCGCCCTTCAATGCCTTCCGGCACCAGTTTTTCAACATTCGCATCGGAATCCTGGAAGTAGCGATCCGCTGCACCGTCTTTCATGGCAGCGAGACTGCCCATGCCACGATAGGCTTTGTAGGACCGTCCCTGATACAAAACAGTCTCACCCGGCGCCTCTTCAGTGCCGGCAAACAGGCCGCCGAGCATCACGGCACTGGCCCCCGCTGCAATAGCTTTTGAGATATCGCCGGAGTATCGAATACCACCGTCGGCAATCAGTGGTGTATCGCTGGCGGCCAGTGCGCTGGCGACCATATCTACAGCGGTAATTTGCGGAACACCGACCCCGGCAACAATACGCGTAGTACAGATCGATCCTGGGCCGATTCCCACCTTTACGCCGTCGGCACCGTGATCCACCAAGGCTAGAGCAGCATTTGCCGTCGCGATATTGCCGCCAATTACTTCCACTTGAGGGAAATTCTTCTTGACCCACTGAACACGTTTCAGAACGCCTTCCGAATGACCGTGAGCGGTATCGACTACGATCACATCGACACCCGCCTCTGCCAGCAATTCAGCACGCTCTTCAGTACCTTCACCGACACCAATCGCAGCGCCGACACGCAAGTGACCTTGCTCGTCTTTGCAGGCAAACGGGTGTTCGCTGGACTTGAGAATGTCCTTGACGGTCACCAGGCCACGCAACTGAAAGCTGTCGTTGACCACCAGCACACGTTCCAGGCGATGTTTGTGCATTAGAGCCTTTGCTTCCTCAGCAGAGCTGCCCTCGCTCACCGTAACCAAACGCTCGCGCGGCGTCATGATCGCACCCACCTCCTGATCGAGATTGGTCTCGAAACGTGTATCGCGATTGGTCACAATGCCCACCACGACCCCATTGGCGACAACCGGCAGGCCGGAAATCTTGTGAATACGTGTCAGTGCCAACACTTCTCGCACGCTCATGGTCGGGGGAACAGTAATCGGATCCTTGAGAACGCCTGATTCGAAACGTTTGACCTTGGCCACTTCTGCAGCCTGCGCCTTCGGGCTCAGATTCTTGTGCACGATGCCAATACCGCCTTCCTGGGCCAAGGCAATCGCCAAGCCAGCCTCCGTGACCGTATCCATGGCAGCGGAAATGAGAGGGAGATTCAGTTGGATCTTGCGGGTGAGTCGTGTGGCCAGGCTGACATCGCGGGGGAGAATCGCCGAGTGGGCGGGGACCAGGAGGACGTCGTCAAACGTCAGCGCCTTCCGGAGCAATCGCATAATAAAAAGTTCCTTGGTTCCAAAAACGCATTATACGCGAGAGCGCGACCCGCCTTGCCGTCACACCAGCGCCGACTTTTGGGTTCAACGGTGCCAAGGATTCAGGATTCGCCTGCCTCACCGCCACCCTTTTTCATGGCCTTTCCCTCAGCAGCGCGTTGTTTTCGCACTTCTTTTGGGTCCGCAATAAGCGGCCGATAAATTTCCACCCGATCGCGGTCGCGCAATGCGGTGTCGGGCTTGGCCAACTTGGCATAGATACCGATCTTGTTCTTGCTCAGATCGATTTCCGGATATTTGGACAGCAAGCCGGAGGCCTCGATCGCTTGTCCCGCAGTGCTGCCTTCCGGCAATGCCAAAGTTGCTACTTCTTGATGATCCGGCATGGCGTAGATCACTTCGACATTGATTGATTCAGCCATAGACTTTCTGTGCCCTTTTGACAAAGGAATCGACAAAGGTATCGGCAATGTGGTTGAACACCGGGCCGAGCACTTTTTCCAGCAAATGGCTGGAGAATTCGTAATGAAGTCGAAATTCTACCTTGCAGGCCGTCTCTCCCAGAGGAGTAAACCGCCAATGCCCATCCATATGAGCAAAGGGGCCATCAGTCAGACGAATATCCATCTGACGAAACTCTTCCTTGATGTTCTCAGTCGAGAAATGTGACTTGATGCCGTGGTAACTGATGCGCAAGGTTGCGGCCGTTCGCGTTGGCGTACGTTCGTGCAATTCTGTGCCGCCGCACCACGGCAGGAATAGTGGATAGTCCTCGACACTATCCACCAGGCCGAACATCTGCGCCGGCGTGCGTTCGATCAATACGGTTTTTTCCACCAGCGCCATTCGGGTCAGGGCCGCTAAGCCGCGTGATTTGGGTGCAGTACAATGCGGTATTTTATCGCGTCACCCCATGAGCATCGCCGACAACAAGAAGGCATTCCACGATTACTTCATTGAAGAGCGCTACGAGGCCGGACTGGTCCTCGAAGGCTGGGAAGTGAAAGCCATTCGTGCAGGCCGTGCCCAGATCAAGGAAGCCTACGTGGTAGTGAAGCGGGGTGAGGTATTTCTCATTGGCGCCCATATCACGCCGCTGCTTTCAGCCTCGACCCACGTTCATCCTGATCCGGTGCGCACCCGTAAACTGCTGCTGAATGCCAGTGAAATCAGCAAGCTGATCGGCAAGGTAGAGCGCGCCGGCTACACCCTGGTGCCGCTTGATCTGCATTACAACAAAGGGCGGGTCAAATTGTCAGTAGGCCTCGCCAAAGGCAAAAAACAACATGACAAACGCGATGCCGAAAAGGATCGCGACTGGGTCCGCGAAAAAGCGCGCGTCATGCGCGATCGGCGCGGCTAGCCGCCGCCCCAATACTTCATGACGCCCACCACCCTGCTTTGGCTGGTCACCGGCTGCCTGATGCTGCAGCCCTTGTCCACCGATCTTTACCTCGCCTCCCTGCCCAATCTGGCTAGCGACTTCTCGGTGACCCCGGCCGCGGTACAGCAAACGCTGTCACTGTTCGTGTTTGGTTTTGGTTCAGCACAACTGATCAGCGGACCATTGTCCGACCGTTTCGGGCGACGACCCATATTGATCGGCGGCTTGGCACTGTATGTGATCGCCAGCGTTGCCTGCGCCCTTGCGCCGAACCTGGATTTGCTGCTCGCTGCGCGCTTTGTCCAGGCTATCGGTTCGTGCACCGCCGTAGTCGTCGCACGAGCAATCATCCGTGACGCCTACGCGCCGACAGAGGGAGCCCGTGTTTTGGCCAAAGCCAGTTCCCTGTTGGCAATGGCTCCCATTCTCGGGCCGATCCTCGGTGGCTACCTGCAGGTGGCATTCGGTTGGCGTGCGGCGTTTGTGACCTTGACCATCGCTGGGCTGATGGTCTGGATCGGTGCCAGTCGCCACATGAAGGAGTCGAACAACACATTGAATCTCGACGCCATGCGCTTCAGTCGGCTGATGAAGACCTATGGCAGTGTGATGGGCACCCCGGCTTTCTGGGCCTACGCCCTGCCCGGTGCAATCTCCTACGCCTCAATTTTTGTTTTCATTTCCGGAACACCCTTCGTTCTGATCAAGGTCCTCGGCGTACCGACGCAATATTTTGGCTATTTGTACGCCTTTGGCGTGTGCGGCTATTTGTCCGGCACTCTGATCTGCCGGCTTCTGCTGAGCCGTATCGGTGTTCCGCGTGTTCTAGCTCTGGGAACCCTGATCGGGCTGATCGGCAGTCTGAGCTTCCTGGCACTGGTGTTGCTGGATGTGAGGCACTGGTCGCTGGTAGCTGCTGCGCAATTCGTGGTGATGACCGCACACGGCATCAATTTTCCCTGCACACAGTCGGGCTCACTAGCGCCCTTTCCCCAGAAGGCCGGTGCAGCGGCAGGCCTCTTTGGTTGCATCACCATGTATGCGGCTTTGGCGGCTGGCATGTGGGTCGGCGCCAGTCATGACGGCACCTTGCTGCCGCTGGCCAGCATCAGTGCCACGGTGGGCGTAACGTTATTTGCTTCGGCACGGCTGCTGGCACGTTACGGCAAGGCCGCTTAAAGACGCAATCGCCGTTACCTGCCCGCGAAGCGGAATTCCAGGTACGCAGAGCGAGCCAGTACCGACTTTTCGGCGGCCTGCTTCAATAAAGGAAGCGGGCCTTCAAGTCTTCGAGATTCAACTCACGCAGTATCTGCTCCAGTCGTTCGCGCGCGTTGCCTCTTGGTGAGCCACAAAAACGGGCGATGATCAATTCGTTCTTCATCGAGTGCTCCCATCCCACCAGCTCCGTAACGGTGAGTTGATAACCGTGTGACTCAAGCAGCAGGCAGCGCAGCACATTGGTGATCTGGCTACCAAACTCGCGGGTATGCAGCGGATGACGCCAAATCTCCGACAGAGCTGTCCGCGCAAGCGAGGCATTCTTGTGGCGGCGCAGTACCGCGGCAACTTCCGCCTGGCAGCAGGGTGCCAAAACAATGAACCTCGCCTGCTTGCTCAGGGCGAAGCGGATCGCATCATCGGTGGCCGTATCACAAGCGTGCAGCGCGGTGACAACGTCAACGCGCGCAGGAAGCTCGGTTGATTCGATCGATTCTTCCACTGACAAGTTCAAGAAAGACATGCGCGCAAATCCAAGACGCTGCGCGAGCTCAACTGACTTTTCGACCAGTTCGGCGCGGGTTTCAATTCCATAAACATGGCCACTCTCTTTGGACTTGAGAAACAAGTCGTAGAGGATGAAGCCGAGGTAGGACTTTCCCGCGCCATGGTCGACCAGTACCAGGTCTTCGCGCGCTGTCATGACCTCGGTCAACAGCGGTTCGATAAACTGGCAAAGGTGGTAGACCTGCTTCAGTTTGCGTCGACTGTCCTGATTGAGCTTGCCGTCGCGCGTCAGGATATGAAGCTCCTTGAGCAGCTCGATCGACTGCTCCGGCTTGATCTCCGGGACGCCACTCATCGCCAGGCGTTCAATCTTCTGCCGACAGACGAATGATGTGCTGGCCCGACTTCTCGTCGCGGTCCAGACTCAGGAGTTTGTGTCGCTGGGCGTCCTCCAGCAACTCGCCAAAAGAGCGGTAGCCATAGTAGGACTCGTTGAAGCCGGGCTTGCGCCGCTTGAGAGTCTGCTTGACCATGGAGCCCCAGATTTTTTCGTCCTCGCCGCGTTCGGCGATCAGCGCTTCGACGGTTTCGACGACCAGATCGATCGCTTCCTGGCGCTTGGGATCTTCGGCCTTCTCCTCGGTCTTGGGTTTCGCGGATGTACCTGCCGCCGCCTTGGCCGGCGCTTTGCGCTCACGGCGCTGTTGCTTGGCCGGAAGTTCTCTTACCAGATCGTCGTAAAAAATGAACTCATCGCAATTGGCGGCCAGCAGATCAGAGGTTGCCGCCTTGACGCCGACGCCGATCACGCGCTTGTTGTTCTCGCGCAGTTTGGACACCAACGGCGAAAAGTCGGAATCACCACTGATGATGACAAAGGTATCGACATGTGACTTGGTGTAGCAAAGATCAAGGGCGTCCACCACCATGCGAATGTCGGCCGAGTTCTTGCCCGACTGGCGCACATGGGGAATCTCGATCAATTCGAACGCCGCCTCGTGCATAGGTGCCTTGAATTCCTTGTAGCGCGCCCAGTCGCAATAAGCCTTCTTGACCACGATGCTGCCCTTGAGCAGCAGGCGCTCAAGCACCTTCTTGATATCGAATTGCGAGTATTTGGCGTCACGTACGCCCAGCGCAATGTTCTCAAAGTCACAAAACAGCGCCATGCTGGTGATCTCAGGGTTGCCGGCCATTGGTTTATTCGTGTGTAAAGGGTAAGAAGCCATAGTGTCTCACGAGACAGATATCCGGTGATCACAGTCCTCGCGCGGGAATGCAAAGGTTTATCTCTCTGCGACCCGGCATAATGCCGCCTTCCCTTTCACCTCGCTCTCGCAGCCTCATGCCTTTTCCTCTGGAAACTCTCCAACGCGTTTTTGGTTATGCCTCGTTCAGAGGACCACAAGCGGAGATCATCGATCACATGATCAATGGTGGCGACGCTCTGGTGCTGATGCCGACCGGTGGCGGAAAATCACTTTGTTATCAGATCCCCGCCATGCTCCGCATTGGAGTGGGTGTGGTGGTATCTCCCTTGATCGCTTTGATGCAGGACCAGGTTGACGCCTTGCTGCAAGCCGGCGTGCGCGCGGCCTTTCTCAATTCATCCCAGGACTATGAGACGGCTTCCGAAATCGAACGCCGCTTGCGCGCCGACGAACTCGACCTGATCTACGTCGCGCCCGAACGATTGCTGACAGAGCGATTTCTTGGTGTGATGGATCACCTGCTGGACAAGAAACACTTGGCCCTTTTTGCCATCGATGAAGCCCATTGCGTTTCGCAATGGGGTCATGACTTCCGCCCCGAATACATCCAGCTTACTGTCCTGCATCAGCGCTACCCGACCGTGCCGCGCATTGCACTCACTGCAACGGCGGACGAATTGACACAAAATGAAATCATCAGGCGCCTTGGTCTGGAGTCCGCGCGAGTTTTCATTTCCAGCTTTGATCGTCCCAACATCCGCTACACAGTGGTTGAACGAGACAATCCACGCAGGCAACTGCTCGATTTTCTTGCCACGCAAGGCGGTGCCGCGGGCATTATCTATTGCCTGTCGCGCAAGAAGGTGGACGAAACCGCCGCCTGGCTCAATGGGCAGGGCATCACTGCGCTGCCCTACCATGCCGGGCTCGATGCCGCGATACGTCAAACCCATCAGCAAAAATTCCTGCGAGATGAGGGCATCGTCATGGTGGCGACCATCGCCTTCGGCATGGGCATCGACAAACCCGACGTACGCTTCGTCGCCCACCTTGATCTGCCCAAGAGCCTAGAGGCCTATTATCAGGAAACGGGGCGTGCCGGGCGCGACGGTGAAGCGGCCGAGGCCTGGATGACCTATGGTCTGAACGATGTAGTGATTCATCGATTACGGATAGATGAGTCCGTGGCAGGCGAGGAACAAAAGCGTGTTGAACGCAGCAAGCTCGATGCGCTCCTGGCTTGGTGCGAAACAGCCGGCTGCCGGCGCTCCCTGCTGCTCAAGTACTTCAATGAAGAAACTTCCGCTTGCGGCAACTGCGACACCTGTATTGATCCGCCGCAACTGTGGGACGGCACCATTGCCGCGCAAAAAGCCATGTCCGCCGCTCTGCGTACCGGACAACGTTTTGGTGCCGGTCATCTGATCGACATTCTGCGCGGCAAAAATACCGAGAAAGTTCAGCAGTTCAATCATAACGATCTACCGACTTTTGGCGCAGGCAGCGATCTGGACGAAGCCGCTTGGCGCTCGGTGTTTCGTCAATTGTTGGCCTCCGGCTTGCTGTTTGCTGACGCTCAGGCATACGGCGCCCTGCGTCTCACGGATGCCGCCCGTCCCGTGCTGAAGGGCGATACTCTGCTCTCGCTGCGCCGACCGGTAAAGCCAATACGACGCAAGGCCAGCAGATCGCTGGAAAAGTCGGCGCTGGCAGGACGGCGATCCACGACCGATAACATGCTGACTTCAGCCGAGGCATCCTTGTTCGAAGCTTTGCGAGCATGGCGTGCCGACAAGGCGCGTGATCAGGGCGTACCCGCCTACGTCATCCTGCACGATAGAAGCTTGATCGAACTGGCCACACAGCGTCCGGCCAACGCTACGGAATTGCTTGGTGTCGTCGGTGTCGGGCAGGCCAAAGCAGAGCGCTATGGAGAGGACATTCTGCGTTTGCTGGCGTGATGCATTGAGTTTTTCAGCAGCAAAAATGGCCGAACGGCAGCCTGACAGGCGATAATAGAGGGCTGCCGAATATTGGAAAAGTTTGCAATGAAACGCGTTGACGATTTTCGCCTGCAACTGGGCAAGAAGGAACTAGTGCCCATCGTGGTGGGTGGAATGGGCGTCGACATTTCGACCGCCGAACTCGCCCTGGAAGCCGCGCGTCTGGGAGGCATAGGCCACATTTCCGATGCCATGGTACCGACGGTTTCCGATCGGCGATTCAATACCAAGTACGTCAAGAACAAACTCCGGCAGTACAAGTTCAACGTCGCCAACACCGAAAAAGCTGTCGTCCAGTTCGACATCGGTCTGCTGGTTGAAGCAACCGCCCTGCATGTTGAGCGCACCATGGCGGCCAAACGCGGCGACGGACTGATTTTCATCAACTGCATGGAAAAACTGACCATGAACGCGCCTCGCGAAACCTTGCGTGCGCGACTCAAGGCAGCGCTGGATTCCGGCATCGACGGCATCACGCTTGCAGCAGGGTTGCACTTGGGCTCTTTTGGACTGATCGAGGACCATCCGCGTTTCCGTGACGTCAAATTGGGCATCATCGTTTCGTCGCTGCGTGCCTTGCAGCTATTCCTGAAGAAAAGTTTGCGCACCGGACGCTTACCCGACTATGTGGTAATCGAGGGGCCACTTGCCGGCGGGCACCTGGGTTTCGGCATGGATTGGGCAGCTTACGATCTCGCCAAGATCATGGTCGAGATCCGTGACTGGATGAAAGCCGAGCATCTTGATATACCGCTGATTCCCGCCGGCGGTATTTTTACCGGCTCGGATGCCGTGGCCTACATGGAAATGGGCGCGGCTGCGGTGCAGGTGGCCACTCGCTTTACTGTATCGAAGGAATGCGGCCTACCGGAAAAGGTGCAACAGGAATACTTCAAGGCCAGCGAGGACGACATCGAAGTAAACACGATTTCACCGACCGGCTACCCAATGCGCATGCTGAAGAACAGCCCCGCCATTGGCGAAGGTATCCGGCCTAATTGCGAAGCATTCGGCTATCTGCTCGATTCCAAGGGTAGTTGTCAGTACATCGAAGCCTATAACCGCGAAGTGGCGGCTCATCCCAATGCAAAGAAGATCAAGGTGATGGACAAGACTTGCCTGTGTACACACATGCGCAACTTCGACTGCTGGACCTGCGGCCACTATACCTATCGGTTGAAAGACACTACCCGCCGCAAGGAAGACGGCAGCTATCAATTGCTATCGGCCGAACATATTTTTCACGACTACCAGTTCAGCATCGACAACGAGATCGCGCTGCCAGCCTAAGCAGGAAATACCCCAGTAGAGAGATAGCGGTCACCGCGATCGCAGACAATACTGACGATGACGGCATTCTCCACCTGGCTGGCGATACGCAAGGCGACAACCAAAGCACCGCCAGAGGAAATACCGGCGAAGATGCCTTCTTCGCGGGCCAGGCGCCGCGCCATTTCCTCAGCATGACCCTGGCTCACGCTCTCGACCTGATCGACTCGTGAACCATCGTAAATTTTTGGCAGATAGGCTTCAGCCCATTTGCGTATTCCGGGAATCTGCGAGCCTTCCTCCGGCTGGCAGCCGACGATGCGTATCGCCGGACTCTGTTCCTTGAAGTAGCGTGAGCATCCCATGATGGTGCCCGTTGTGCCCATGCTGGAAACGAAGTGCGTGATACGCCCCTCTGTGTCGCGCCAAATTTCAGGCCCGGTACCATCATAGTGTGCCAGCGGGTTATCCGGGTTGGCAAACTGGTCGAGCACAATTCCCTTGCCCTGGCTGGCCATTTGCACCGCCAGATCGCGCGCAGCCTCCATGCCACCCGCTTTTGGAGTCAGTACCAGTTCAGCACCAAAGGCACGCATGGTCTGGCAGCGCTCAACGCTCTGATTCTCCGGCATGATTAAAATCATGCGGTATCCACGCATGGCCGCCGCCATCGCCAGCGCAATTCCGGTATTCCCCGAGGTGGCCTCGATCAGGGTATCGCCCGGCTTGATGCGACCACGTGCTTCGGCATGAGTGATCATCGAAAGTGCAGGCCTGTCCTTGACCGAACCTGCCGGATTGTTACCCTCCAGCTTGGCCAGAATCACATTGTTGCGCCTCGCGCTCTCCTCGCCCGGAATGCGTTTGAGCTGCACCAGCGGGGTGTTGCCAACAAAGTCCTCCAGCGTTTTCCAGCTACTCATTGCGCCTCCTGGTTAGCCCCTAGCGGGCAAGCCACTTTACATACTCGGCGACGCCCTCTTCCACAGGGGCGAAGGATTTCCGGTAGCCGGCATGGCGCAAGTTGGCAAGATCAGCCTCGGTGAAGCTCTGATACTTGCCTTTCAAGGCCTCCGGAAAAGGGATGTACTCTATGATGCCTTGCGCCACCAATTCAGCCACCGGCTGGGCCGGTTTGTCTTCCAGCGCGCGGCAGGCGTTTACCGTGGCGGCAGCAAGCTCATTGAAGCTTTGCGCCCGGCCTGTGCCAAGGTTGAAAATTCCGGACCGGCGACTTTCGAGAAATTCCATATTGGCCTTGACGACATCTCCGACGTAAATGAAATCACGGCGCTGTTCGCCGTTGCCGTAGTCGCCATAGCCTTCGAAAAGCTTTACCTTGCCCGAGGCGCGATACTGATTGAAGTGATGAAACGCTACCGAAGCCATGCGTCCCTTGTGTTGTTCGCGCGGACCATAGACGTTGAAATAGCGAAAACCGGCCACTTGTGATTGCGCATCCGGCAGACGACGGCGCACGATCTGGTCGAACAGGAATTTTGAGTAGCCGTAGACATTGAGCGGCGCTTCGAACTCACGCGCTTCTCGGAATACTCCGCCCCCGCCGTAGACCGATGCAGACGAAGCATAAAGCAGCGGCGCGTCCTGCTCCGTGCAGAAATCGAGCATGGACAGTGAGTAGCGGTAATTGTTGGCCATCATGTAGCGGCCATCTGTTTCCATGGTGTCGGAGCAGGCGCCTTGATGCAGTATAGCTTCAACACTGCCATCGAGCCGGCCGTGCTCGACCAGTTCGAGAAACTCGTTCTTGTCCAGATAATCGGCGATTTCACAATCCGTGAGATTGAGGAACTTGTCTGCGTGCGTCAGGTTGTCCACCGCAATGATGTCTGTAACTCCGCGTTCATTGAGTGCCTTGACCAGATTCGCGCCAATAAATCCGCAAGCGCCAGTAACAACGTAATACATAGATTTCCTAATTGACTTGCTTCAATTCCTCGAGCGAGCACGTTGCCGCGCCCAGTTTGCCGACTACGATGCCGGCAGCAAGATTCGCCTGGCGCATGGCCTCCGGCAATGACAAACCGCTGCCCAGCATCACCGCCACGGTCGCGATAACCGTATCTCCAGCACCACTGACATCATAAACCTCGCGTGCCAGTGCCGCTTCATGCGCCACTCCGTCCGCCGAAAACAGGGTCATGCCTTCTTCGCTGCGAGTGACCAGCAAGGCATCCAGCTCCAATTCTTCACGCAAAACATTGGCCTTCCGGGAGAGCTCCGAGTCATTTTTCCAGCGGCCGACGACTTCGCGCATTTCGGTTCGATTTGGTGTCAGCAGGGTTGCCCCGGCGTAACGGGTGTAGTCATCGCCTTTGGGATCGACCAGCACCTTTTTACCGGCCGCACGTGCCAGACGGATCATTTCAGTGATGTGCGCAAGGCCACCCTTGCCGTAGTCGGAGAGAATCACGACATCGCAACCGGCAAGCCGAGACTGAAAATCCGTCAGTTTGGCTTGGAGAATTTCATGATCCGGCGCGTTTTCGAAGTCGATGCGCAGCAATTGCTGCTGGCGACCAATCACACGCAGCTTGACAGTGGTACTTAGATTGACGTCCTCGTGCAGGCTGCATTCGATTTCCGAGTCGCGCAACAGACGCGCCAGATTTCGCCCAGCCTCATCGGCACCCACCACAGACAGCAGCGCCACTCGCGCGCCCAGCGCAGCGCAATTGCGTGCCACATTTGCGGCGCCCCCCGGACGCTCTTCGGTGCGCTCGACCTTGACCACAGGAACCGGCGCCTCAGGTGAAATGCGCGATACGTCTCCGAACCAGTAGCGGTCCAGCATGACGTCACCCACCACCAGAATGCGGGTAGCAGAGGTTTCAGGGAGCGAGCTCATAGGCGTCCTATGGCGAAGTATTCGAGCCCCGCCTTGCGCGGCACTGCGGGATCATAAAGGTTGCGGCCATCGAAAATCACCGGAGTTTTCAGCCTGTCTTTGATTGCGTCGAAGTCGGGACTGCGGAACTCTTTCCACTCGGTGACAATAGCCAGTGCATCGGCGCCATCGAGCGCTTCCATTGGCGCCGCCGCATAGCAAATGGCCGAATTCTCACCAAGAATGCGCCGAGCCTCATGCACGGCAACTGGGTCATAGGCACAAATACTGGCACCGCGCGCCAACAGATCGGCGATCAGCACCAGGCTCGGCGCTTCCCGCATGTCGTCGGTATTTGGTTTGAAGGCCAGACCCCACAGGGCAAATTTCTTGCCGCTAAGATTCTCGCCAAACTGCTGTGAGATTTTTTGCGAGAGAACACTTTTCTGCGCCTCATTGGCCGCTTCGACGGCTTGCAACACCTGCAAGTTCTGACCCGCATCTTGCGCGGTGCGAATCAGCGCCTGCACGTCCTTGGGGAAACAGGAGCCACCATAGCCGACGCCGGGATACAGGAAATGAAAGCCGATCCGTGGATCGGAGCCGATGCCTTTGCGCACCAGTTCAATATCCGCCCCCAGTTTTTCGGCGAGGTTCGCCAACTCGTTCATGAAACTGATGCGTGTCGCCAGCATCGCATTGGCGGCGTACTTGGTCAATTCCGCACTCTTCACATCCATCACGATCAAGCGCTCGTGATTGCGCTGAAACGGCGCATACAGCTCACGCATCAGCGTTATTGCCCGGGGATCCTCGGCGCCAACCACGATACGGTCGGGTTTCATGAAGTCCTCAACGGCCGCACCTTCCTTGAGAAATTCAGGATTCGATACCACGCTGAACTCGATGTCGGCGCCACGCGCCGCCAGTTCCTGAGTGATCGCAGCGCGAACCATGTCTCCGGTACCAACTGGAACCGTGGATTTATCTACCACGACCCTGTAACCATCCATGGTGCGCCCGATATTGCGTGCGGCCGCCACCACGTACTGGAGATCGGCCGAACCGTCCTCATCCGGAGGCGTTCCGACGGCAATGAATTGCAATACGCCATGAGCGACGGCAGCCCCGATATCGGTGGTGAAGCGCAGACGTCCCGCAGCTTCGTTTTTTCTCACCATGGCCTCGAGGCCCGGCTCATAGATTGGAATACCGCCTTCATTCAAGGTACGGATCTTCGCGGCATCCAGATCGAGGCATAGCACGTCATTGCCAACGTCGGCGAGACAGGTGCCGGAAACAAGACCGACGTAACCGGTACCGATAACTGTGATTTTCATATCTCTGCTAGAGGGTAATGTCGAATTCTTCGCTGCGTTTGGGTGGATAGGTTTCCCAGCCGCCGCAGCCGGGACAACGCCAGTAGAACTGACGCGCTTTGAAACCGCAGGCATCGCAGCGATATCGCGCAACGCGGCGGGTGTGATTGTGAATCAGGTTCTTGATCAATTCCAGGTCGGCGCGTTTTTCGGCGGGTACCACCAAAATTTGTGCTTCCAGCAATTTGTCCAGACCGAGCAAAGTCGGGTTGCGTCGCAATTCATCGCGGACCAGGGCGTAGGCAGCCTCTGCTCCTTCGTTCTCGAGTTCAGCGCGGAATACCGCATCGAGCAAATCCAGCGATGGATGGCGCTCCAGCCAGCCGCGCAGCAGTTGAATGCCCTGCTCTTTGCGTCCTAGATGAATGAAGGTCGCCATCAGTTTCTCGGCGGCCAGCGCCAGATACACCGGGTTTTGCTGCTCAATACGCCGCCAGCATTCAATCGCCGTGTCACCAGCGCCGACTTTTGCTGCCAGATCGCCCTGCAATAACGTCGCGCGAATGCATTTTCGATTGGCCGCGAGGGCATCGTCGAGCAAACGCCGGGCCTCGTCATGGCGGTCATTGAGCATCTCGTTGGCGGCCATCTCGCAGTGAAATTCGGCAATTTCCTTTTGCCAGATATGATCAGAATGGTTGGGCATCGCGTCGGCGATGGCAATCGCCTTGGCCCACTCTTTTTCCTGCTGGTAGATCTCCAGCAGGTTCTGAAGGGCTTCTTCATCGCGCTCTGTATTGCGCAATTTGACAAAAATCTCCTCGGCACGATCAAGCAAACCGGCCTTCAGATAGTCCTGTCCAAGCTCAGACAAGGCTTGCAAACGCTGCGAGGCGGACAAGCCGTCGCGGTCAATCAGGTTCTGATGTACGCGAATGGCACGGTCTGTTTCGCCGCGACGGCGAAACAGACTGCCCAGCGCAAAATGTAATTCAATGGTTTCCGGATCGACGCGAGCTGCTTCGATAAAGGCCTCGATGGCCTGATCCGGCTTCTCGTTCAGCAGAAAATTGAGCCCCGCGAAGTAGGAACGAGGCAACGCGCGCGATTCTTTCAGAAGCTGCTTGATATCAATGCGTGCAGCAATCCAGCCAAGACCAAAGAAGACAGGTAGAACCAGTAGCCACCAAAGCTCGATTTCCACGATGCTATCGTTTCTCGCGATCGGTATTTCGCTTTGGTTTCAGGAACACGCTCAAGGCTGCCGTCAGACCAACCACCACGCCAATGGCAAATACCACAAGAATGACAACCGATATCGGCGCCGTCCAGGCCTGGTCCAGAAAAAACCGAAGCTCCATAGGGCCGCTGTTCTTGATTGCCAGGCCGAACAGCGCGATGAAAACCACAATGCGCAGCAGCCATACTAAAAACTTGAGTAGAGCGGTCACAGAACAGGAGTAAACGAAAAAAAGCGGCGCCTGGTCAAGGTGCCGCTCCGACGCAGCTTACTGCGCCACCATTCATGGCCGGTAATCGACCCGTTCCCGCAATTCCTTGCCAGCCTTGAAATGAGGTACGTACTTTGCAGGTACCTGTACCTTTTCGCCTGACTTGGGATTGCGACCGACACGAGGTGGCCGGTAGTTCAGCGCAAAACTGCCGAAGCCGCGTATCTCGATGCGATCACTGCGAACCAGCGCCGCAGTGAGGGCATCGAGCATCATCTTGACGGCATAGTCGGCATCCTTCGCCGCAAGCTGGGGAAAACGCTCCGCCAGCCGAGCGATGAGTTCCGATTTGGTCATGGGATCAGTTCTTACTGCTGGTTGAGCTTGGCCTTGAGCAACGCGCCCAAATTGGTCGTGCCGCTACTTGCCGAGCTGTCGGAAGCCAGTTTTTGCATCGCCTGGCTCTGTTCCACCTGATCCTTGGCCTTGATCGAAAGATTGATCGAACGGGTCTTGCGATCCACGTTGATGATCATGGTTTCGATTACGTCGCCGACTTTCAGATGCTGGGTTAGATCCTCGATCCGGTCACGTGAGAACTCGGAGACACGTAAATAGCCTTCGACTTCAGCGCCCAGATCAATTACCGCACCACGTTGATCAACGCTGGTAACCGTGCCGGAAACCAGGCTGTTCTTGTCGTGAGTGGCAACGAAGCTGGTGAACGGGTCGCCATCAAGCTGCTTGACGCCAAGCGAGATGCGCTCTTTGTCGACATCGATGGAAAGCACCACGGCCTCGACTTCATCGCCCTTCTTGAAGTTCTGCTTGGCTTCCTCGCCTGTGGCCGACCAGGACAGATCAGATAGATGTACCAAGCCGTCGATACCGCCGGGCAAGCCGATGAAGATACCGAAATCGGTAATCGACTTGATCGCACCACGAACCTTGTCGCCTTTCTTGTGATTCATCGCGAAATCGTCCCACGGGTTCGCCATGCACTGCTTCATGCCCAGCGAAATGCGGCGACGGTCTTCGTCAATTTCGAGGATCATTACTTCGACTTCGTCGCCCAGCTGGACGACTTTGGACGGATGAATGTTCTTGTTGGTCCAGTCCATTTCGGAAACGTGCACCAGACCCTCAATGCCCTGCTCGATCTCAACGAAGGAGCCATAGTCTGTGAGGTTGGTGACTTTGCCGAACAAACGCGTGTTGGCCGGATAGCGACGGGAGATTCCCACCCACGGATCTTCGCCCAGCTGCTTCATGCCGAGGCTGACGCGGTTCTTTTCCTGATCGAACTTGAGTACCTTGGCGGTGACTTCGTCGCCGACATTGAGCACTTCCGACGGATGACGCACGCGGCGCCAGGCCAGGTCGGTGATGTGCAGCAGGCCGTCGATGCCGCCGAGGTCGACGAATGCGCCGTAATCGGTGATGTTCTTGACGATGCCCTTGATGACCGTGCCTTCCTGCAGGTTCTCGAGCAGCTTCTGGCGCTCTTCACCCATGCTCGCCTCAAGCACGGCGCGGCGCGACACCACCACGTTGTTGCGCTTGCGATCAAGCTTGATGACCTTGAATTCGTATTCCTTGCCTTCAAACGGCGTAGTGTCCTTGACCGGACGGGTATCGACCAGCGAGCCCGGCAGGAAAGCACGAATGCCGTTGACCATGACGGTCAGACCGCCCTTGACTTTTCCGGTAATCAGACCCGTAACCAGAGCGCTGTCGGTGAGCGCTTTGTCGAGATCGTTCCAGGCGGCGATGCGCTTGGCTTTTTCACGCGAAAGACGGGTGGCACCATAACCGTCTTCGAGCATTTCGATTGCCACCAGCACGAAATCACCAATTTTGGCTTCGAGCTCGCCACGTTCGTTGTGGAACTCCTCGAGGGGAATCATGCTTTCGGACTTTAGGCCCGCATTGACGACCACAAAATTCTGATCGATGCGAACAATTTCGGCGGTGATAACTTCACCGGCACGCATTTCCTGACGCTGGAGGC
>JAIPCF010000052.1 GCA_021738385.1 Sulfuritalea sp.
GCCAGCCCAAATCAGGCCTCACCTGGTCGTGACTGACGACCAGCACTCCGCGGTGCCCGGCCGAATCCGGGTTAACACTCACCACTTGGTTGGCGGGGATCGGAGTGCGGCTGGACCCCGACAGGTCCATGGGCGCTCGACATAGCGCCCAGCTCCGATCTCCGCCAACAAGTGGTCGGCGTCCAGCCATCTGTCACCTATCGGGCATCTCATGTGAGATGCCAATTCAGTTCTTTCGAAAACAAGGAGATGAGATGAGCAAGTATCCGACTACCCGCAATTTTGGCTTTGGCAAACAAATCGAATGGGCGGGCCGCAAGGCTTTGGAACAGTATTACGGCAATGGCCACTTTGCCACCGTGAGCACGCATGCCCAGCACTGGAACCTGTTTTGTCGCTGGATTCAGGCGACCCGCGATATCCGGGATGCACGTGATGTCACCCAGCTGCACCTTGAGGAATACGCCGACATGCTCTGCAAGTGCGTCATGGACGAAACCCTGGATGTGGCCTACGCGCAGAATCTGATTTCCAGCGTCAATGTCGTGCTCGAGGCGATGCGCGGGCCTCTACCCATTCGAATTGCATCACCCTCCGACTGGGTTGGACGACGTGTCACTTATCGCAGCGAACCCCCAACCGGCCAAGATTGGAGCCAAGTCGTTGCTGCTGGCGAACAGCTTGCTAAACAGGGCATGCCGCGCGCGCAGGTTGTTGTATTGCTCTGCCGCTACTTCGGCGTGCGCCTGAGGGAGGCCGTCCTCGCCAATATTTCCGACTGGATCAAACAAGCACGGGAGCGCGGCGAGATTGACGTACGGGAAGGTACCAAAGGCGGACGGGGCAACGAGATTGAACGATGGGTGCCGTGTGATCGAAAGGGGCAGTACCTCCTGGCTGAAGCAGAACGCATCTGCCGGAGCGTGGGGTGCGACGAAAACATGCTGCTGCCCGATGAGACTTATGTCAGCTTCGTAAACAATGGCGAGATCAATCGTGCCCGTTTGCCTCTGCACAAACTGGGGATCAAGGGGTTTCACGAACTACGCGCGGCATATGCCTGCCAACGATACGAGGATCTCAGCGGCTATCTGGCTCCCGTGTTCTTGTCGGACAACTGCGCGGGATATCGCATCCACTGGAAAACCATTGACACGATCACCATGGAACTTGGGCACGAACGACGTGATGTGATCGAGGAATACATTGGTGATTACTCGGCACATCGATCGTTGTTGCAGAACAGGAAGTATGAGGCCAGCAAAGCCCTGAAAGCAGCCAAAAAGTGAGCATTGCGCTGCTGCTCCGGCGTGCCATGCCAGGGTCTCGCGCCAGCATCAGCGCGCACATTGAACGTGGTGAGCGCATCGCTGACGCGATTCGGGAACGCTTCGGCATCAGCGATCCGCATCAATGGCAGGCCAAGCATGTACGCTGGGTGCTCGATCGGTGGGGGCAGTCGCTCTCGACCAGCACCCGCTACGATTACTGGCGTACCGCACGCGCACTCGCTGCCGTGCTCGGTCACTGGCCTGACTGGGCGCCGCATCTTCAGGGGCCATGGTGCAAGCCTGGGAAGGGCGGGCGGCCTGCGAAACTGGCCAGACCGCGAAATGCGACTTGAACGGGTCCCGTTCGCTGAAAATCCTAACGACCGGCAGTCGACTACCAGTGCACCCCACAGGTAAAACGGTGGCAGCTAACCGCGTTTGAAACACGCCAGACGACTGCCAGTAGACCAGCGTCGCTGTGCACTACGGTTTAGTGCGAGAAATCGTTGATCTGGCTGCACAGGTCGACTTCCGTAACGCCACCAAACTGTGCGCTTTTGACCCCCAGATTCGTGTGGATGGCCTGATACAAAGATGTCATGGCTGATGGCGCATCATCTCTCTTGACGGAAAAACTGGCACGACTCAAGGAATCGAGTCGGCAGCGGTTCAGCCAAAATGAAAAGAACCAGATCACTAAGGTGCTTGCATTCTCGATCTGCGCAATTCCAGACCTGGCATTCAAGGATGACATGGCCACCATGGAAGCGGCTGTATTCACTTTGGCGACGAAGCGAGACCTGCGTGTTTGGCGCTGGAATTCAAGCGACAGCAAGAAGTCGATCGAAGTCGCCCCCAGTGCCTACGGCCGCGCCACCATGCACGACAAAGACTTGCTCATCTACATCGAAAGCCATCTGGTCGCGGCCTTCAATCGCGGCGAGACTCCTTCGCGGACAGTCAGTTTCAGCGGTTATCACTACCTCAAGGTCACCGGCAAAAACACCTGGTCAGACGACTACCGGAGATTGAAACAGACCCTGGATCGGCTTCGTGGCACGACGATCAAAACAAACATCAAGACCGGCGGCAGGGAAATCACAACTTCCTTCGGACTGATCGACGCATGGACGGTGATCGAGGCCGGCAAAGAGGCTGAGCGAAAGGTTGCAATCTGCGTGACGATCTCGGAGTGGCTCTACAACGCGATCAAGGCCAGCGAAATATTGACACTCAACCCCGCGTACTTCGGGCTCCGCAAGCCGTTGGAGCGGCGCATGTATGAAATTGCCCGCAAGCACGCGGGTCGGCAAGGACTCTGGGAGATTGGCTTCGAAGCACTGCGCCACAAATGCGGCAGCACCGTTCAACGCGCGAGGCAGTTTCGCGCCGAGGTGAACAAGATCGCCGCCGCCGATAACCTGCCGGACTATCGTGTGACCGTAACCGCTGCCGGCAAGGTCCGCTTCATCTCTCGCGACCCGGCCCAGGTAGCGAAACGATTGGCCAAGTCGAAATAGTCAGACGATCCAACCTATTCACATCGGGGTTTCACGCGCGCAGCTATCGGGGTTTTAAGCGCGCCCGGCACGGGGTTTCAGACGCGGCACGTATCGGGGCTTTACACGCGCCGATAGCCTGCAATGTCATGCGGAGCAAGGGAAAACGGCCATGTAACACGCGCGCGCGAATTAACTTTCTTAACCTGTAAACGTTTGAGCGACTACTGGCCGAACAACTTATGCCGAAATCTTTCAATCTGACCAGGAGAACTGAGGCGGTCGCCGTACAGATACATCCTGCTCTCATCAGTTGGCACCAGGTCCTTGAGGGCGTTGCCATACTTGGCCTTGAGAATCTCCGCGACAGCCATGAAACGGTCGTAGCCCTCATAGAAGGCCGGTTCGGCAAAAATCCGTCGGTCGCCCAGGCGGATCAGGGTCGTGGCGCCGGCCTGCGGAATTTCGGCAAAGTCCCAGAGCAACACGAACTCGCCATGATCGATCTCCGGCAACTGCTCGGGCGATTTCAACGAGACCCGCTCGAACAGATCCAGGCGACGTTCGATGATCTCCACCTGCATCCGGTCCACCTCCGGCAGCTTGTCCCAGTTGGCGCGTGACTCAGCCAGGGTCGGATAGCTCACGAACGTTACTTTTTCGTGGCAGGCCGGGCAGTTCAGCTCGAAGAGCGCGTCGAACATTTCGCCCTGTTCCAACTCCGATCCCTTCCCGCGCCAACCACAGTGGCCGCAGGCGTAGGGAACGTCTTTGTAGGTGTAGTAGTTCAAACTCATCGGCGACGGGTTTCCCGGGGCATCGTTTTCATGTCCAACTTCAGGGGCCTGGCCCGTGCCAGCGTTTCCGCTGCGCTGCAATGGCATTTCGTGCACCTCTCTGATTCCAATTCCATTTATATCGCCAGCATGTCACAATTGTGGCTCAAATATTGAGCCATTAGCCGGGTATCCTGCGTGGCCAGGCTCCCGAGAACCCACGACCCACGATGACGATCGCCCTCAACAAGCCCAAGCTCGACAATCTTGCCAACGAAATCTGGAAGTCGGCGATTCGCTTGCGTGGCAAGTTCAAAGCCTACGAATATCAGAACGTGATCCTGCCGATGATCGTCATCCGGCGGCTGGAGTGCGTGCTGCTGGCCTGGCGCGAGGCCAAGCGCGCCGAGATCAAGGCTTCCCGACCAAAAATCACCGACGAGAAACTCGCCGAACTGGTCAAGGGCATGGAAGCCAACCCCAAGCAGGCCCCCTTCGGTAACGCAACTGACTGGACGCTGCGCCGCGTCTACGAGGAAGATCACACTCTCCTTGAAGCCAACTTTCGCGCCTACCTGAACGGCTATTCCGACAACGTCCAGGACATCATCGAGCACTTCAATTACCGCGAGGTGGTTGGGCAGATGGTCAAGAACAACCGTCTGGCGCCGATCCTCAATCAGTACAAGGGCCTTGAGCTTGGGCCGGACAAGCTCTCCAACCTTGAAATGGGCTACATCTACGAGGAGCTGCTACGCCGCTTCTCGGAACAGAGTGGCGAAGAGGCCGGGGAACACTTCACCCCGCGCGAAGTCATTCGCCTGATGGTCGAACTGCTGGAGATCCCGATCCCCGAGCGCCACATTGCCATCTACGACCCCGCCTGCGGAACCGGCGGCATGCTCTCGATTGCCAAGGAGCACCTTCTCGACCTGGCGGCCGACGACGACGAGCGCAGCCGGGTCGAACGCTTTGTCACTGTGCATGGTCAGGAACTGCAACCGGCCAACTACGCCATCTGCCGCGCCGACCTGCTGATCAAGAATGACGCCCAGGCCAAAGTGTTTCTGGGCAACTCGCTGATTCCCCATGTGCAGGGCAGCCGTGAGCCGGGCGACCAGCTTGCCGGCAAAGGTGATCGGTTCGACTACATGCTAAGCAATCCACCCTTCGGCGTCACGTGGGGCGGCAAGGATGGCTACGAGACGGAAGCGCGCAAGCTGGAGGCAACCCGCTATCGGGCCGGCATGCCGCGCACCACCGATGGCGCACTGATGTTCCTGCAGACCATGTTGGCGAAGATGAAGCCAGCGCAGTCCGATGGTCGGGGCGGCAGCCGCATGGCCATCATCTTCAATGGTTCGCCGCTGTCGAACGGCGACTGCGGTTCCGGCGAAAGCGAAATCCGCCGCTGGATACTCGAAAACGACTGGCTCGACAGCATCGTCATGCTGCCCGATCAATTGTTCTACAACACAGGCATCTTCACTTACGTCTGGATGCTGCGCAACGCCAAGCCAGAAAGCCATCGCGGCAAGGTCATGATCATCGATGCCCGCAAGCAGTCCGAGAAAGAACCCAAGTCCTTCGGCAATAAGCGCAACCGCATCACTGCCAGCCATCGCCAGTGGATCGAGACCCACTACCGTGAGGGCTGGCGCGATGGGTACGACTGCGACGAGGTCAAGCTGTTCCGCACCGCCGATTTCGCCTTCCACCGCGTCAGCGTGGTGTTCTGGCAGTTCGACGAACACGATCAGCCGGCCACGATCACCGAACCCTACGAAAAGGCCTTCACCGCCGCCAACCTGAAAAAGGAGCAGGCGTTTTACGAGAGCGATCTGGTTTTCGATATCCGCGCAATAGTCGGCGCTGGCGAGACGGCGTTGCGGCTGGAATTGACGCCCGACGACAACGCCGCCAAGAAACTCAAGGCACTGTTGCCGGAAAACGCGGTGGTGCTCACTGCGCAATGGACGCATCGGCATTACGTGCAGGACGACGAGTACATCCCCTTCGATGTCGATGGCCAGCCCGAGGAATACATTCCGGCCTTTCTGGAGCGCGAGATCGGCAAGCCCATCATTCGTTGGGAGGACAGTCCGCAACTGGGCTACGAAATTTTGCCGAACAAGTACTTCTATCGCTATCAAGCGCCCAAGCCAGCGAATGAACTGCTCGCAGAATTCTGGCGACTTGAAGAGGAAGTGGAAAAAATATTGGAGCAGGTCTCGCAATGAGCGAGATTGCTTCCCACCGTGTTTGGCTCGACAAAGTTCCTAGCGATTGGAAAGCGAGCCGTATTCGCAACGTAGCTGTACTCTCGCCCGGCTACTCCAACACAGCTCCAGTTCCTGAAGAAATATGTACTGTGGTTCCAATGGATGCGGTTTCTGTCGATGGCGTGATCGATATGACGAACCTGCAACCTGTTGAGGAGGTATCAAGCGGACTGCCTCTATTTGAAAGCGGCGATGTTCTGTTCGCGAAAATAACTCCTTGCATGGAAAACGGGAAGGGAGCGCTTGTCCGAGAATTACCAACCCGCTATGCCTTTGGCAGTACCGAGTTTCATGTTCTACGTCCAAGCAGGTGGGTCGGCGGCGCTTTCCTGTATTACGCGACGTTCAATCCCGTATATCGTGCTTACGCGGCGGAAAATATGGTCGGTGCAGCTGGCCAAAAGCGCGTGTCTTCCCGCTTTCTGCGGGATACCCCAATTTTTCTTCCATCCTTGGCTGAACAAGGGATTGTTGCCGATGCCCTTGACGCCAATTGCGCCGCGATTGATTCAGCGATCGAGGTCAAACGTAGGCAAATCGACTCACTGGCTGGCGTTAGGAAATCGATCCTTCAGCGTGTTGTCACCCGAGGCAAAGATCAAGATCCAACTTTGGTCGATACCGAGAATTCCTGGCTAGAACAAATTCCTGAAGGGTGGTCACTGGTCATGCTCAAGCGTCTGGCCGAGATTCAGTCCGGCCTCACACTGGGCAAGGTCTACGACGATGATGAGGATCTTGTCGAGTATCCCTATCTGCGCGTCGCCAACGTTCAGGATGGTTATGTTGAGCTGGACGATGTCAGTACCCTGGAAGTGCCGCCCACCCTGGCTGAGAGGGTCATGCTGCGTGCAGGCGATGTGCTGATGACCGAAGGCGGCGACCTCGACAAGCTCGGCCGTGGCACCGTGTGGGACGGTCAAATTGCGCCATGCCTGCATCAGAACCATGTCTTTGCCGTGCGCTGCTTCCGACACAAATTGCTACCGCATTTCCTGGCCTATGTCACCGCCGCCCAGTATGGCCGCGACTATTTCGAGGCCACTGGTAAGCGCACCACCAATTTGGCAGCCACCAATTCGACCAAGGTGGGCATGTTCTACATTCCCTTGCCGTCCCTGAAAGTGCAAGCCGAACTGGTACGATACTTGGATACCGAACTCGGTCGCTTGACGACAATCGAGGCCAACATCGGCAAGCAGATCGAAACCCTGTTGGCCTACCGCAAGTCACTCATACACGAATGCGTGACCGGCAAGCGCCGTATCACCAGCGCCGACTTTTCAGGGAAGCACGTGGATGGCCGATAAACGCATCATTATCATTGCCGGCCCTAACGGCGCGGGGAAATCGACCTTCGCTCGCGAGTTTCTGCCCAACGAGGCAGGGTGCCCGGTGTTCGTCAATGCCGATCTGATCGCGGCGGGCCTATCTCCCTTTGCCCCCGAGAAAGTGGCGTTGCGCGCCGGCCGGCTGATGTTGGAAGAAATTCATCGCCATGTGACTGCGGCGGAAAGCTTTGCATTTGAGACGACGCTCTCAGGCCGGGGATATGCCCAGCTGATTCCCGCCTGGCGGGCCGCTGGCTATGCCGTCCACCTGGTATTTCTGCGCCTGCCAACGGTGGAACTGGCCATTGATCGAGTGGCGGAGCGTGTGGCGCAGGGTGGCCACGATATTCCTCCCGACATCATCCGCCGCCGCTTTGCCAAGGGCTGGCAATATTTCGAATCGATTTACCGTCCCCTCGTGGATAGTTGGCAAGTGTTCGACAATTCCGGTGAAGAGGCCGTTTTAATAGAAGAAGGAGGCAACTAATGGCAAATTTGGTATCCCCTGCCCGCCCGATCCTGACTGGTGTCGAAGCGGCTTTGCGTCGCTCGGCGCAGCGAGCCCGCGTCGTGGCCAAGCAAACTCATACCCAAGTGGTGATCTTCAAGAATGGGAAGATCGAGCGGCAATCACCTTCCGATACATCCGCATCGGCGGAAAACAAGACAAAGTAGCAAGCCGCAATGACGACGCCGGAACTGAAATTCCAGCAGCACATTGCCAAGTTCCTGGTGAAGGTACAGGGCTATGGGCAGCTGGAGCAGTCCGACATCACCGATCCCGATTACGCGATGGCCGAGGATCTGGTGTGGGCCTTTATCGGTGACACCCAGCCCGAAACCGTCAAAAAGCTGGTGGACCGTTATGGCATCGATGCGCGGGATGAGGTTTTTCGCGCGCTCAAGGATGAGCTGAGCCGCTCGCCATTGTGGATGGTCCTGCGCCACGGCCTGAAGGTTCGTGGCCTGGATTTCCGGCTGTTCTATCCAAAACCACGCTCGTCTCAGAGCGAGGCAAACCGCTACTACGGCCACAACCGGCTGACCGTGCGGCCGCACTTTTATTTCGGCCCAACACAGAAGGAAATCGATCTTGTCCTGTTCCTCAACGGGCTACCGATCGTCACGCTGGAGCTCAAGCACGAGGCAGGCGCCCAGGGCTGGAATGTCCACAACGCCGTCGAGCAGTACGTCACGCGCGATCACAGCTATCGAATCTTCCAACTGGCGTTTCTTCATTTTGCGGTCGACACGTCGGATGTCATGGTGGCGACCGATCCCCGCCGCGAGGCCAATTTCCGCTGGTTCAATACCGGGCTGACCAACGCGCCGATCACTCCCGGCGAGTACCCCGTCGAGTTTCTCTATCGTGAAGTGCTGGCCAAGGACAGCTTGCTCGAAGCTCTGTCGGCCTTCCTGGTGTATGTGCCAAAGCGAGATGCAGAGGACGACAAGCCGGAACGGCCTGCCCTCACGCTCTTTCCCCGTTATCACCAGAGCCGCATGGTGCGTAAGGTGGCTACGGCCGCGCTGGATCATTTCGTTGCCACGGGCAATATTGGCCGGAAATTCCTGATCAACCATTCTGCGGGCAGCGGCAAGACACTGTCCATCTGTTGGCTGGCGGATCGACTGCACAGCCTGTTCAAGCCTGGCACGAGCGAAAAGCTGGTGGATCGGGTGATTATCCTGACTGACCGGAAATCGCTGGACAAGAATATCCGCGACGAAATCGTCAACTTCACCCATCTGGATGATGTGATCGGTATTGCCAAGTCTGCCAACGATCTGGAGCGTTTCCTGCGGGAGCGGACCTCGATCGTCGTCTCGACGCAGCAGAAGTTTTCCTGGCTGCTGGAGAAGATCGAGAACGATCCAGTGCTCAAGCAGCAGCGTGTGGCTTTCCTGATCGACGAGGCGCATCGTTCCCAGGAAGGACAGATGGGCGCGGCAATTCGTCTGCCGTTCAGGAACAGCGAGGAGCCCGACGCCGAGGACGCGCAGCAAGACAAGGAGGACGAAGAGGAAAACCTCGCCCGCATCATCCGCGAGCACGACCACAATCAATTGTTCGTGGCGTTCACCGCGACGCCTGCGCCGGCCACGGTGCAACTCTTTGGCGCGGCATTCGACACCTATACCGAGGCCGAAGCCATCGAAGAAGGCTATATCGTCGATGTGGCCGGCAGCATCCTGTCTTACAAAACCCTGTTCAACCTGCACTGCTCCATCGCCATGCCGGACATGGAGTTTCCCAAGGGCATCATCGCAAAGGCATTGAAGAATGTCGCCTTCCAGGATGAGGGATTGATCCAGTACAAGGCCGAGGTGATGCTGCGCCTGTTCGATGAGCGGGTAAAGCTTCTGGTGGGTGGCCGCGCCAAGGCAATGATCGTGTCGACATCGCGCCTGGCGGGGCTGCGCTATTTCCAGATCATCAAGGAGAAGCTGCGCGAACGTGAAGCGGACTACAAGGTGCTGTACGCGTTTTCCGATTTCGTGCATCCGGCCACCAACGCCCTGATTACCGAGCACGAGGTCAATGGCCTCAAACCCGGCGAGCTGATCGAGGATCGCTTTGATGGGGACGATTACCGTTTGCTGGTGGTTGCCAACAAGTTCCAGACTGGCTTTGACCAACCACTGTTGGCCGGCATGTTCCTCGACAAGGCCGTGGTGGATCGAAATGCGGTGCAGACGGTTTCGCGCCTCAATCGCAGCCAGGACGACAAGGAGGATGTCGTGGTGGTCGACTTCACGAACAATGCGCAGGCCATCATGCGCGCTTTCGCCAAGTATCGGCAAGGCACGCCCGCCACGCCGGATGAACCCGACGAGAACCGCTGCGTGGAGCTCTATCGCGAGATTCTGGCGGTCGGCGTATTCACCCAGGAGGATGCGCGCGATTGGTCCTTGGCCCATGCCGCCAAGGACGATGCCCGGATGCAGACCATTGCCGCCGAATTGCGGCTGCGCCTGTCCACTCAGATCAGCGACCATGAACAACGCCGCGCTTATGTCCACCTGGTGGCGAAGTTCGTCAGGAGCTATCGCTTCCTGATCAATTTCTTTACCTACGAGTACGCGATCAAGGAATTTGCCGAGTTTGCCGAAGTCGTCGGACCGCAAATGATCAAGGCCGGGACGGTGTCCGACATGATGAGGCTGGTTCGGGCCACTCAGGTCGTGCGGGCGGCGGTGCAGGATCAGGGCGAGGTGGTCGCCGGTGGTGTCCGCAAGCCGAGACCGGGCAAGGGCGGCGGCGGGGGTGGGCCGCCACCGCTCAAGAAAGTCACGATTGCCGACATGATCGAGGAAATTCGAACCCAGTTCGAGATTACCGAAGAAGAAGCGCTCTACATCAAGGAAGTGACCGAGGAGAAAGCCGCCGATCAGCAGATCCGCTCGACCGTGATGGATCATCGGGACGATGGCATTTATCTGAGCGGCACCTTCCGCGAGCAGGTCAACCAAGGCATCCAGGATCGTTACACCACGCTCGGCCGCTACGAGGAACTGGCCGATCGGAAATACACGGACGATGGTGCAATTTTCGACATCATGGCCATGACGGTCATCAGCACGCACCTGGATCAGACAACGTTGCAGTGAGTTAGAGCGAACGGGGAAAGGTATGGCCAAGGCAGAAGCCAGCGTTGAAGAATTGGTCGGCATGATCCAGCGCGGCGAGCTGCGCTTGCCGGAAATGCAGCGCCAGTATGTGTGGCGCTCGACTCGGGTCCGCGATCTGCTGGATTCGCTATATCGAGGCTACCCGTCAGGTGCCATATTGCTTTGGGAAACGGATGAGGATGTGCCACTCCAGGACATGGCGGTGGCACAACAGCACAATCCCTATCAATCCACCCGCCTGTTGCTGGATGGGCAGCAGCGGCTGACGTCGCTGTCCGCCGTGATTCGTGGCGAACCAGTGCAAGTCAGGGGCCGCAGGCGCCCCATCGAACTGCTTTTCAACCTGGAACATCCCGATCAGCTGACCACCGTCACCGAAGTCGACGAGAACGCCGATGACGACGATGACCTAAGCGAAGACGAGGCCGACGCCAACGAGGATGAACTCCTGCAGCGCTTCAACCAGATGACCTTTGTTGTGGCGACCCGTAAGCTCGAACAGTTGCCGCAGTGGGTCAAGGTCTCGGAGGTTTTCAAGAGCACCAGCAACAATGCCTTTCTCAAGCGGGCCGGCATTACGTCGTTTGACGATCCGCGTTCAGACAAGTACAGCCAGCGTCTCGACCGACTGCGCGGCATCCGGCGCTACGTCTATCGGATGGATATCCTGGAGCGCACCTTGTCCTATGACGAGGTGACTGAAATCTTCGTGCGGGTGAATTCGCTGGGCGCCAAGCTCAGGAGCTCCGATCTCGCACTGGCGCAAATCACGGCCAAATGGCGGCATTCGCTGGAAATCTTCCAGAAATTCCAGGAAAGCTGTGCCAAGACTGGTTTTGATCTTGAGCTGGGCCTGTACCTCAAGAACCTTATCGTGTTTGCCACCGGGCAATCCCGTTTCAAGACAGTGAGCACCTTGTCGTTGGACAGGCTTCAGTCATCCTGGAAGCAGTCCTGCCAGGGGATGGAATTTGCGATGAATTTCCTGCGCAGCAACGCCGGCGTCGAAAGCCTGGCGCTGATGTCGTCTCCTTTTTTACTGGTCGCAGTTGCCTACTATTGCCATTCGCGCGACTACGCATTGTCAGTGAATGAATCGGCACAGTTGCGCTACTGGGCGCTGGCAGCTAATGCCAAGGGGCGCTATTCACGCGGTTCGAGCGAGACCCTCCTGGATCAGGACCTGGCGACGATTCGTCAGGGAGGGACGGTTCAGGATTTGATCGATCGTTTGCGGCAGCAGGTCGGCCGACTGGACATTACCCCCGACGAGTTGGAAGGCCGCAATCAGCGCAGCGCACTGTTCAAGACTATGTTTCTTGCCTTCCGCCTGGCTGGCGCGAAAGATTGGCGCTCCAACCTGGCGATTGCTCTGGATCACTCGGGCGTTCAGCATCGCTTGCAGTTTCATCACATTTTTCCCAAGGCGCAGCTGAAGGATAAATTTACGTCACGGGAAGCTGACGATATTGCCAATCTGGCCTTCATCGGGGGCAAGACCAATCGCGCGATCAGCGACAAGCCGCCCGCCACCTACCTGCCGCCGTTGATTGCGCAACTGGGGCAGCCAACTTTTGAGGCGCAAGCCATTCCGGTGGACGTGACGCTGCTTGAGGTTTCGGCATACAAGGATTTCGTGGCCGAGCGCCGCAAGCGGATTGCTGCCGCCTTGAATGCCTTCCTTGGGTCGTAGCGAGCAATGAACCGAACTGAACGCTTCTACAAGATCGATCAGATGCTGCATGAGCGGCATGCGGTGCCGATCGAGACCTTCCTGGATGAGTTGGATGTTTCTCGTGCGACGTTCAAGCGGGACATGGAGTACATGCGTGACCGGCTGCACGCCCCGATTGTCTGGGATCGGGATACCGGGGGCTACCATTTCGAGAACGTCAGTAAGACCGGGCCGGCCTACGAGTTGCCGGGCCTCTGGTTTTCTGCCGGCGAGCTATATGCCCTGCTCGCTGCGCACAAGCTGCTGAGTGACATCGAGCCTGGAATTCTGGCTTCTCATGTGGCGCCCTTGCAGTCACGGTTGGCGGCATTGCTCGAAGCCTCCGGCCATTCGGCGGGGGAAATCACCGAGCGGGTACGCTTGCTGTCGATGGCCAAGCGCACCGTGGAATCTAGGTTTTTCACCGACATCACCATTGCATTGCTGGAGCGCAAGCGGCTGGAGATCGATGCCTGGAACCGGGGGCGAAACGAGACGAATACCCGCACCATCTCGCCACAGCGTCTTGTTCATTACCGCGACAACTGGTATTTGGACGCCTGGTGCCACCTGCGTAACGACCTGCGCAGCTTCTCGGTAGATGCCCTTCAGCGGGTGAAGGTGCTACGCGAAAAGGCGCGCAATGTTCCATCTGGCAAGCTCGATGCCCATTACACCTCCGCCTATGGGATTTTTGCCGGCGAGCGAAAAGACTGGGCTGTCCTGCATTTTTCTGCCGAGCGTGCGCGGTGGGTTCAGTCAGAACGCTGGCATCGAGAGCAACTGTCAGAAGTGTTACCCGATGGCAGCTACCGACTGCGAGTACCTTACGCCGACGAGCGCGAATTGTTGATGGATATCCTGCGCCACGGGCGGCATGTTGAGGTTGAAGCACCCGAGTCGCTGCGCCGGGCAGTGGCCGACGAGGTGTCGGCGATGACCGGGATGTATCACGGGTGCTATCTGATCAATTCATGAGGCGCAGTATTTGAGCCACTTGGCCAGTAGGCTTCCAGTATCGGAACGGGAGACTGGCCATGATCATCGACTTCATTCTCGCTCTTCGGTGGTGGAAGCGAATACGATTGCGACTTGTAGAACGATGACCCTTCGACAAACAACTGAACTGGTGAGGTCCAATGAGCGATTCCCCCGATCGCCCTCGTCGAACGATCTGGTCATGGCTTGGGCCGTAGATAAAGATTCTGGCCAGCCCCGCTACATCCTCCAACTGGATGCCGCACACCGTGGCGCCAAATCCAATTGCAAATGCCCGAGCTGCGATCTGCCGCTGGTGGCGGTCAATGCTGCAAAAACAGAATTTCAGAGGCGGCCACATTTCCGCCATCCGGAAGGTGCGGCGCGGGAACACTGCGTGATCGTTGCCGCGCGAAAGGCACTGGCAGAAATGTTCGGCAAGCAGGATTCGATCGTTTTGCCGCGCCGCCGACGCTCACAGAATGTGGAAGGGCTCAGCGGCCGCTACTTTGATGCATGGGTCGAGCTACCTTCAGAGTCGGTTCGAATCAATGAATGTACCTTCCGCGATGAGGCCACAGCGATTCTGACACTCGATGACGGTCGTCGCCTTTCCGTGCAACTGATCGGGCGTGGAGAAGTAACCAACCTGGCTGGAGACGAGGCACTGCTGGCGCGAATAGAACTCGAAGTTGACGATCCGGCAATTGCAATGATGTCACCGCAAGAAATCTTCGAGCGTCTTGAGCTCGCCTGGTCTGGTGCCTGTTGGGCGCAGCACTGGTCAGACGGCGAACTTGATCGGGAGACCGAGGCAACTGCGCGCAGAAATGCAGCCGACGCGCTCGATTGGCTGGACGAGGAGGAGTTGGCCGAAGGCCTTAGTCCGTCGGAGCGACGTGAGACCTTGCTCCATCGGGAGGTGAAAGCCATTCTGGAGCGCGAAAAACGTATCCGCCTGCCGGGCCTATACGTGGAAGCCCAGTGGCGCCGAAGCAACGGTTTTGTAGATACACGCACTTGGTCTGAGCCGGATTGCGAAGTGGCTCTGACATCCGTAGAACTCGAAGTGCACCTTGGCTGTTCAGTACCGGACGTGATCGCGACTTGGGTTGATGACGACGGCTGGACACACTCCGTCCTGATCGAAGTAACGGTAACGAATCCAATTGGTGACGAACGAATCGATCGTCTTTCTTCGTTTGGCTTTCCGGTCCTGGAAATCGACATTGGTCGCATGGGCGGTGTCGTAACTCGGGAGGAGTTCACCCGGTTGGTGGTGGACGAACTTGCCGGAAAGCGCTGGCTTTATCACCCTACCCTGAATGAAGAGGAGGGACACCTGCTCGCAGTCATGAGGCGCGAGGGAGATCAAGCTGACGAAATTGCGCGGAAGCGGCAGGACCTTTTGAAAACACCTGCAGCAGAATGGGCGCAACGCTATCTAGAGGCATTCCGCCTGCGCTGGCAGGAGCAATTAGTCGCGGGCGAAGGCGCAACGGGCGGTGAGGCATGGCAAAAGGCGCAGGATCAGGTATTGGAGGCCGCGACTGCGCTCGAAGTCCATGGATATCCGATTGCCTTGTCGATGGACCAAGCGCCCCTACGCACGATGGTCTCGAGAATTCTGTCGATTCGCTGTGATACCGGGGTCGAGTACAAGTTCGACAATGCATGGGCGGTCATTAACGCTATTCGATGCGACAGGGGCGAGGCGGCCCTGAAGTGGCACACCTTGTACCTGATCGCGGTGCGCACCTATCAGCCGGCACTGTCCGAGGAACAAAAACACAAGGTCTCGGAGTGGCGGAACTCAGTCAAGTCCAGCATCGAGAATGAGGAAGCGACCTATGTTCGCGATACCGTCTATGACCGATTGCTCGGATTGCTGTTCCCCGAGATGAGGTCAGCGCTGAACAACACTTTTGGCACTCCATTACAAATTCTCGAAAAAGACTATGACGTGCTTGATGTCATGCCCGAGTCGAAGCCTGTTCAATTCTGGACCCCGGATGATGCGTTTCTGCGAGGTAAGGAATTCGATCAATGGGCTCGTAGTCATCCAGACGCGGCCAAGGCTTGGCTGGAAAGCCCTGCCGGGAAAAAGCACATAGAAGGTCGCGGCAGCGTTTCTGTCAGCCAACAATATGGGCAATGGAAGCGGCGACATCGCTAGCAAGATGATGATCTCCGTCAAAAGGCCGTGCTCTCGAACAATATCTGATACTGGTGGCGCAGTTTTTGGACCGACGGCGTCGACGATACCTTTGGATGCCTAAATAGCCATCTCGCGAAGTGGCGCATTATTTGAGCCACTTGCGGTATAGGCTGGTGTCGTACTTAGGAAAGGGGGCAGCATGAGCAGACGATTATTCCTTGAACGACTCGCGGCATTGGTTGGCGTCAGTATCACCGCACCACCAGCGCTGGCATCGGTAGGAAGGCCGATTGAGCTTCAGCGTTCGCCGGTAGCAGGATTCCAGTATCACCAGGGTGAAGCGATTTGGCCGCTGCTGATGATTGGTGCATCGCTTGATCTGGTGAGGGAACCGGAAAACGCCTATGACCAGCGAGCAGTTCGCGTGGACTGGCGGGGCCAAAAGCTTGGCTACGTGCCGCGCATCGACAATGCAGCCGTGAGCCATCTTTTGGATAGCGGCCAGCGGATCAGTGCAGCGATCATTTCATTGCAGGAATCCAGCAATCCGTGGGATCGCGTTGAGTTCGCAGTGCATTTGAACGCTTGAACGCGAAGCGATGCTACGTGTGGGCCAAGCAATGCCAATCCGGCGTGCAATCACGCTGCGGCTGCTCCGGATTTTCAGGATGAAATGTGAATGTGAATTTCGGTTGATCAACTGCTAGGCGCGGGTGGCTGTTGATCAAGAGAATCCGTGGCGACGATGGTCTCGAACTGCTCCAGCACGTCTGGCTGCCGCTGCTTGATATAGCGCACGACGGCCTTGTTCTTCAGCAGCTTTTTGAGGTAGCACTGGGCCAGGAATAGATTCAGAACCTCCTCGCCCATGGTCTGCTCCATCAGCTTGTATTGCCCCTGTACATTTGCCATTTCTCGCTCCATGCGTGAGATTTGCTCCGGGGTAATGCCGGACTGCTTCGCCGACTTCTTGCCATTGACCAGCATGTCGGCCGGCGTGGCAGCAAAAAGTGCGTCGGCGTAGGTGGTCGTGAAATTGTTCGCCGAGACCATCAGCTCCACGCACTCGACCTGTCGCAGCGGTTTCATTTGCTTGAGGACACGGGAAACATTGGTCGAGAAATGCCGGTCCTTCAACAGATCGGCAGCCTCAGGGCTGATCCCGACCAGTAGGGTCGCCTTCTTGTGGATCAGGCTGACATCGACACCCAGCGTCTTCGCCAGTTTGTCGGGGGATACGCCGCGATCGATGGCGCGACTGATCATGTAGTGTTCCTGGATCGTCGATACCCGATTGATGCGGGTGTTGTAGGTATAGCTTTCGTCTTCCTTGGCGATCAGGCAGATTGCAGTGGTATGGCCGAGCTCGCGAAGCGCAAGTACGCGGATGTGGCCATCAAGCAACAGGTACTGGCCTGCCGCCTGATCTTGAGGCAATACGGAGAGCGGCTCAATCAATCCGACTTCGCTGATCGAGATCACGATTTGTCGATATTTTCTTGATGTCAACAGCCCCTCGGGCAACTTCCTTGAGGGAAGCAGGCAATCCAGGGGCACAGAAATGGCGTCCGGTATGAACCCCAAAGCCACCTTGGTCATGCCGGCCCTCCACCACTCCAGATGCGTTCGGCCAGGTATTTCGGAAGCGTCTCGAGCCCTTCGGCGCGCAGGAGGTTAACGAAATTTTCGTCAGCCAGCAGCTCACGCAGAGCGCCGGCAACGAAGATCAAGCAGTGCTGAGTAAATTCCGCCTTTTTGACCATCTTCCTTTGCCGATCCACTTCAAGCTGATATGTCCGCACCAGCGACGCAGCGGATGTTTCCCCTCGCTTGCGCGGCGTTCCCTTAGAGACAGATCGTCCGAGAGTTCGGCGCCTTTCAATGATTCGCCGCACCTCCATCAATGGCTTCCCACGCAACTGGCCGCTCTCATAGGCATCCTGCAGCGCTGCTTGAATTGCCTTGTCGTCGTTGCCGGCGCCGTGGATAGTCAATGCGGCATTGAGCGGAATGTGGCCGCGCTCGACGGCGACCAGTAGGCGCTCCTCGCCTTGTTCGAGCAGGGTCAGCATGCCTTGCACGTAATGAGCCGTTAACCCGGTCTTGGTGGCGATTTCCTTTGGAGAATCGCCCTTTTCCCGGAGCCGGCCAATACTGGCAAGGTTCTCCAGTGGCCGTTCCTGCCGGCGAGCGACGTTTTCAACCAGGCTCATGAGAAAGGCATCTTCGTCGCTAATGTCGACGACCATGGCCGGAATCTCCTTTTCGCCAAGGTTGCGAAATGCCGTCAGACGGCCTTCGCCGAAAACCAACAGATAGCGCTCTTCCCCGGCCTCGTTGGTGCGAGGTGTCACCTTGATGGGCTTTTTCAGTCCGACATTCTTGATGTTGCCGACGATGACATTGAACGCCTTGGCGTTTCGGTCGCGCGGATTGAGCACGTCGATCTTGTCGACGGGAATCATGCGGATCTCTACTGGCTTGTCTGCGGTGGTCATGCAGCCCTCCTTATTCGCACTCTTCCGGCCATGCCGTATAGATAGTCGAGGGTTTCGAAGCGATAGCTGTCGAACTCGACGGCGTTTTGTTCGGCCAGATGAATTCGCGTCTGGCCAAAGTCGAGTCGGGGAAGCAGGTAGTAATCGAGCGGCCCCTGATTTTCTGGGTCGAGGCGGATGGCGACCGTGATATCAGGCCGAAGGCTGGTATCGAAGCGGATCTTCCAGCGGAGACTGCCGCTGTCGTAGGTATGGCAGCGCGCCAACACCAGCGAGACGCTGAATTCGTCATTGACGTGAAGCAGGTCAGTGGCCGGGTCGCGGATCACGTGGCCGCCTATTTTGGCGATCTCGGCTTCTGCTTCAGCGACGATTTTGGGATGCAGTTGGCGAAGAAGGTGATTGACTTCCAGATAGCGGTAATCCCGGTCCGGGGTATAGCCAACCATCTGATAGGCACGGATCAGGCTTTGGAATCGATGGGCATAAACAGCGGAGGACGGCATGTCCTCGGTTTCGTTGATGATCAGGCCCGAGAGGTAGCCATGTTTCCGGTATAGCTCCCGGAGTCGCTCGACGAGTTCTTCGTCGGTGTAACGCCGCGCCCGTTCGCGCATGATGCCTTGGGCGGTGTAGAACATCTCTGGAGGCACGATGGGATCGAAAGCACCTTCCTTGCGGATCCACATTTCTGGCGGATTGACGATGCGTGTTTTCTTGAGCTTGAAGGAAATCCGGTTGTAGACGTTGTTGCCGATGTACTTCTCGTTAGTCAGGATCTCCTGCACAGTGGTGCGAGTCCATGGCCGATCAAGATCGGTGCGCACTTGCATTCCGTTCAATCGACCGGCAACGGCGGATTCCGATAGCCCGTCTCGGATAAACCACTGGTAGATCAGATTGACGATGCGTTGTTCGTCTTCCGGCCCGGGCATGAGGATGACGCGGTCCGTCTGCAGGCTCTTGTGCTCACCCCGAGTCAGTTCGCTTTTGATCGAACCGTGCTGGTCGATCAGGACTCGCCGCAGGCCATAACCAGAGGGACCGCCTTGCCGGTAGCCGAGTTCGATGAGCCGACATTGGCCAGCAAATACCTTGGCCGATAATTCCCGGCTGTATTCGCCGGCCATGGCGCGTTTGACTCCCTTGACGATCGTGGAGACCGGGGAACCGTCATTCTCGAACTGCTCGGCACAGTAGGCGACCTGAATGCCTTTGCGCTTGCAGATGTACTCGTAATAGGCAGACTCGTCGGCGTCCTGGAATCGCCCCCAGCGGCTGATGTCGTACACCAGGATGATCTGAAAATCGACATTGCCGGCCTGGACATCGTTAATCAGGCGCTGCAGGGCATCACGCCCATCGATGTTGAGGCCGCTTTTCCCCTCATCCGCATAGGTGCGGACAATCTGAATGCCGCGCCGCTCGGCGTATTCCCGAATCTTGTCAGCCTGGTTGTGGGTTGAGTATTGCTGGTGGTCGGTGGACATCCGTACATATTCGGCGGCGCGAAAGATGGATCCCTGAACCGGACTCTTGTGGTTGGCGTCAATGTTTTCCATGCCGAGATGCCTTTGTCCTTGGAATCGAAACGGAGCTCCCGGTTGGCTGCGCGATGATGCATCACTGTCCCTGGCAACTCAGGCCCAGAGCGGTGTTTGGACATCGGAAGTAGCGTGCTGAGAACATTCCGCGCAGAAGTTATCAGCGGCAAGTGTTGCGGTCGATAACGGTCTCATTTGCAATCACCGGTGATAACGCGTGAATCATCCGGTAGCGCAAGCAATGGCGCTGATCTCAACGATCCACACGTTACCGTTTGCAATTCCTTCGGAGTCGATACGAATGAGCTGGTAGCGGCCTGAGGGTAAAAGGAATTCTGGTTCGCCTGGCAGGGACCTGCCCACCTTCACTTTTCGAGTCTTGGCGTTCCGCTGCCGCTGAAGTTGCCGGTTGCGTTCAGCGTAGTCAGGATTTTCCTCTCGATATTTTTCCCAGTAGTCGACGTGTGCTCCCGCCCAGGCGCGGCGGTACTCGGCGTCGATCTCCCGGTACTTCAAATCGTTCTGGCGCTTGGCTTTCTGCCACCGGCGATGGCGTTCAAGTTGGCATTCGGGTGCCGAGCAGTAGGATTGATTGCGAGCTTGAGGACGCGGCGTAAAGTCCTTGCCGCAGGCTGCACACAGTTTCTTGGCCATAGGATGCTCCGTGTTGAGAGGAGCGCGGAACCTACGTGGCCAAACTGGAGAATCAACTGTCAGAATCGCCTCGCCAGGCAAGAACGCCGTTTGAGGCGGGATTCGCCTACGGCGATATCGTCGATGCCGGAATCCAGCGATACAAGGTGGGCACCGATACGCCGAGGTTTGCAGCCACGTCTCTCGGCGGTATTCCATTGGCAAGCAATTTCTTGGCAGACTCAATCTTGCTGTCCGTCATTTGCCGCTTGCGGCCGCCCTTGCGGCCCAGTTGCCGAGCAACCTCGAGCCCTGCGCGTGTGCGCTCAGCAGTAAGTTCTCGTTCCATTTCGGCGAGGCTGGCCATGACGTGAAAAAAGAAGCGGCCAGACGGCGTTCCGGTGTCAATCGAATCCGTCAGGCTCTTGAAGTGAATGCCTTGCTTTTGCAGATCGGCGACGAGATCGACGAGGTTCTTCACGCTGCGCCCGAGTCGATCGAGTTTCCAGACCACCAGCGTGTCGTCCTTGCGCAGCAATTCCATGGCTCGAGCGAGGCCAGGGCGATCGGCACGAGTCCCGCTGATTTTGTCGTCGAATATCTTTTCGCATCCGACTTTCGTCAATGCATCGATCTGGAGATCCAGATTCTGATCTGTGGTCGAAACGCGCGCATAGCCGATCAACATAACATCTCCCGAAATTCTCAAAACTCGTTGAATAGTAGCTTATTGAGAATTCTATTTCAAGAGTGGTTTTCGAGAATAGCATTCCCTTGATTTTGTGCGGTGCTGCGCCTGCCTTGCTACCATTCTCAAAAACCTTCGTTTCCGAGAATCGATCCGGCCTGCCCCTGCTCCCTGGCGGCACGTGAATCGGCGCACGGCCGACAATTGACTATTAGAAATCATTTCTATAGTGTACCGACATGACCACGAAGCAGCGATTTCGCAACAACAAGTACCGATTGGAAATTCGCGAACGTGATCACGGCCCGGCACATGTGCATCTGACTGGCGGCGGCTTTGACGTCATTATCGATTTGGTTAGCTTGGCCACCGATGGCGAGTGGCCACGCGGTCTCCGCGAGGAGGTGCTAGCTTGGGTGTCCGCGCACCTCAAAGAGTTGATGGAGGAATGGCAAAAATGGCATCCATGAAACGCCCCCGCCTGAGTGCGGTGTTGCCTTTGGCACAATTCCGCCTGAGGCTAACTTTCATTGACGGCAGCGTCTTCACGGTCGATTTCAAGCCGCTGTTCGAAGAGTCGCCCGGGTTGGCTCCTTTGCGCGGGGCAAAGGCTTTTGCCGGTGCCACATTGACTGACGGTGAGGGGTGGGCAGTCGAATGGCCTGACCTCGATATCCAGATCGGTGCCGACACACTTTGGCTCGATGCCCAGGCGCAGAATGCGCCGGATGAAAACACGCGCGTATTTGCCCAGTGGCGCGCGCGCCATGGACTATCGCTGAACCAAGCTGCAGAAGCACTCGGTATGACAACGCGCACCATGAGCGCCTATGGCACTGGTGCACGGCCGGTGCCACGCTACATTGCGCTTGCCTGCAAAGGGTGGGAAGCAGAGCACGAGCAGCCGGCATAGGGCCGCCAATTTGATGTGAAAACTGTCTCCGCATCACTGAACAGATTCGTGGATACACCTGCAATCGAAGCGTATCGCGAAATACTCGGCGCGGAGACAGACAGCCTCAATCGCTTTGTTTTTTCTGTAATATGCTGCGAACTTGAAAACCGGCGACGTTGCAAGACGTCCGTGAGTTCGAATCTCACCGCTTCCGCCATACAATGGCAACCCCATGCATTCGCTGCGCTCCTGAGGCGCAGTCCGCAACCGGCAACCAGCTCGCCGTGCCACCGGC
>JAIPCF010000053.1 GCA_021738385.1 Sulfuritalea sp.
CGCTTCAATGGCATCTTGACGCGATCCGGATCGTAGGTTTGCTGCGGGATCAGGTGGCCGCGCGGGCAGACATAACCGTGGTTGCTCTTGGAAATCTCGTTGCCGCGCACCCGTACCACGCGACCTGTCTGCACGAACAGCTGGATCGCGCACCATTGGGTGCAGCCCTGGCAGGTGCTCGCCACCCACTCACCCTTAGCCGGGGTGCCGGGCCTGGCTTTGCGCGGTTTCAATGCATTCTTGAACGACATGGGCTTGGCTTTTGTCTGGGCCTGGGCGGCAGCCATCGCGCTACCGCCAAGCATCCAGGCGGCCGATGCGGCCGATGCCCTGATAAATTCACGTCGAGTTAGTTTCATGACTGGCTCCTTCTTTGGAATGTCCGAGGAAACAAATATTCAAAGATCAGCGGCGCTGAATAACGGTCAATAAATGGTTGTGGATGTCGATGCAGATCAGTTTTGACGCTTCCCGATGCCGTGAAATCAGCCGCAGCATTACCGTCCGGTAACGTGAAGTACGTATCCTGTTGCATGCCCTATCTGCTTGATCCGAGCCGCTGAAAAGTCGGCTCTGGCGACACGGCGCCTTGTATGACAAGGCCTTCAGCGAATTCACTGCATGGCTTGAAATGGGAGGGATGAAGGGTGGGGATTTCACGACAGGGGCCTGAGAAGTGTGCTTGCCTGTTCTAGTGCGAGAAGCATGCCATGGCAACAATACCGTGTGCTTTCAGAGCATTTGGCTAAGCCCTAGAAATCCATAATCGAGAAGTGGGCAAATTAGGCTAGCATGGTTACCATAACGTAACTATTGGAGGTTTCATGGATATGGAAAAGTCAATACCGTTACCAAATCGTAACCGACGTCGCTGGCTGATCAGCAGCGGATACCTCGCAGCGGCAGGACTTATCGGCCTCACTCGCAAGTCACAAGCTACAGGAAGAAAAATCCGCGTTGGCATGACGCCGGCGTTTCTCCATGACCAACACGGATTGCTCGACGAATGGCGCGCGTTTATGGCTGATTCCCTGCAGCGCCCGGTCGAATTCCTGCAGCGCGACAGCTATCGTGAAACCATGGATCTTTTGCGGCTCGAAAAGCTCGACTTCGCCTGGATCTGCGATTACCCGTATCTGCACCTTGGGAAGGCGGTGCGGCTGATGGCTGTGCCGCTCTATCAGGGGCGTCCGCATTACCGTTCCTTCCTGATCGTGCGCAAGGACAATGCACAAGCAAGCTCGATGGCCGACCTGGCCGGCGCGATATTCGCCTACGCGGACCCATACTCGAACACCGGCTATCTGGCGCCGCGCTACGAGATTCGCCAGATGGGCCGCGACCCGGTCAATTACTTTCGCAAAACTTTTTTCACCTGGTCGCACCGCAAGGTGGTGGAAGCGGTAGCCAGCGGCTTGGCGCAGGGCGGCGCGGTAGATAGCTATATCTGGGAAACCCTGTCTCACGTCGAGCCGGCCGTGACCGATCGAACCCGCGTCATCTCGCGCTCTCCGGAATACGGCTTTCCGCCATTCGTCAGCCATCGCTCGACCTCCGCAGCCGACTTCCAGATGATGCAGCAGCATCTGCTGGGCACGGCGGCGAGCGAAAAGGGCAGAGCGTTACTGGCACGTTTGCATCTGGATGGCTTCATCAAAGGCAGCCCGACACTCTATGACGGAGTGGCACGCATGATGCGTGCCTTTGGCGAAGCCTAGGGGATCGGATGCGCTGGCTGTTCAACCTTTCCTTTCGCCGCAAGATTCCGTTGTGGACATCGTTCCTGATCGGTGTTTCGATTTTCGCGGTCGGTGCGGCTTTGATGGCGCGCGCCTACGACGATATGAAGAGGGCCGTGGTGGTCAGCGCCGACAACCTGGCGCATACCCTTGCGAACACTGTGGCACCCACACTGCTGCACGAAGATGTCTGGCGCGCATTCGAGATTGTGCGCTCGCCGATTCGTGCGAAAGCGCCAAAAACTCCGGTGGACGTCGATGCTGTGGTGGTACTGGGGCGTGATCGCACGGTTTTTGTTTCCAGCCATCCGGCGGCGATGCCAATGTTGAGTGAGCTTGCGGCACTGGGTGCCGACTGGCGGCAACTGGGCGCCGAGATCGATGAAGCGACCAATGAAAAGTGGCCTCTGGTGCTGGAACCCGTGGGCTCAAATTATCTCTATCTGACATTGCCTGTTGTCCACAAGGACGCGCAGTTGGGGCACCTGATCCTGCGCTATTCCAAATCGGTGTTCCATCCCTGGTTCATCGACACAATCTGGCAAGCGCTGGGCATTGGCTTGCTGGTGTTGGCGGTGCTTATTCCGATCAACTGGTATTGGGGCAGCCGCATGGCGACGCCTCTGGTCGATCTGGCGCAGCGCATGGAGTTGATGCCGGAGAAGGTTCCGGATCCACTGCCGCCCGAGGTATATCCCTATCACGACGAACTCGGCCAGCTGTTTCAGGCCTACGATCGGATGGTATTGGCATTGCGCGACAAAGCCGCGCTCGAAAACGAAGCAATCAAATCGGAACGGTTGGCGGCGATCGGCCAGCTCACAGCTGGTATTGCCCATGAAATAAACAACCCCTTGGCAGGACTGATAACGGTGGTGGATACGCTCAAGTTGCGGCGGGATCTCGACCCGCGCGTATTGCGCAACCTTGATCTGATCGATCGCGGTCTGATGCAGATTCGCGATACGGTAGCCGCGCTGCTGGTGCAAACCAAAGTCCAGGCCCGGCCGCTGAATCAGCACGACCTGGAAGATATCCATACCCTGATCCAGCCGCAGGTCGGCAAGCGTCGGATAAAGCTCGACTGGTCAGCGACCATGCCTGCCGAACTACCCGCCCCGGCAAGCCTGGTACGACAGATACTCATCAATCTGCTGCTCAATGCCGTGGAGGCGGCGGCCGAAGGGGGTCACGTCAGCCTGTGGCTGGGCAGAAAAGACGGGGAGGAAACCTGCCTGTCGATCGTGGTACGCAATGATGGAATCTTGCTCGGCGACGAGCAGCTCGCCCACTTGTTCGAGCCTTTCGCTTCGGCGCGTGCCGGTGGCCACGGTCTTGGGTTGTGGGTGACGTACCAGATCGTTACTCAGCTTGATGGTTGTATCGCCGCCCGTAATGTCAACGGTGAGGTCGAATTCGTAGTTAACCTGCCCCTTGGAGACATCCCATGCAGCACCGCATAGGCCTGATTGAAGATGACCCTATTATTGGAGAGGCGCTTTCCGAGCGGCTTGAGTTCGAAGGTTTCGCCTGCGACTGGTATCGCGATGGCAAGTCCGCCCGACGCGGTCTGGGCCAGCGCCGCTACAGTGTAGTGGTGAGCGATATCAACCTGCCCGATATCAGTGGCGAGCAGTTGTTCCTGGATTTGCTCGGCAAAGGCAAGAGGCTGCCACCTTTCATATTCATTACGGGCTACGGCGCTATCGATCAGGCAGTGCGTCTGCTCAAGCTCGGCGCCCACGACTACGTCACCAAGCCCTTCAATGTCGGAGACCTGATCAGCAAGATTCGCAGCCTGTGCGAACATCTGCAACCTGCCGCCAATACAGAGACTCAACTCGGTATCTCAACCAGCATGCGACAGATCGAGGGCTTGCTGCCGCGGCTGGCAGCTAGCCGAAGCGCGGTACTGATTTCAGGCGAATCCGGCGCCGGTAAGGAGCAGGTAGCGCGCGCGCTGCACCGTGCCGGCGACCCAGACGGCAAAACACCCTTTATCGCGGTGAATAGCGGAGCAATTCCGGAGAACCTGATCGAGTCGGAACTATTTGGCCACGAGAAGGGCGCCTTCACCGGCGCCGACAGGGAGCGGCGCGGCGTTTTCGAGCAGGCTGACGGCGGAACATTGTTCCTCGACGAAATCGGTGAAATGCCGCCCTCAATGCAGGTCAAGCTGCTGCGTGCGATTCAGGATCGCGCAGTCGTTCGGGTCGGTGGAGCGTTGCCGCACAAAGTCAATATCCGATTGGTCTGTGCGACTCATCACGACCTCAAAGTCATGGTGGAGAAAGGCGGCTTTCGTGAGGACCTGTATTACCGGATTCATGTCATTCACTTGCACGTGCCGCCTTTGCGCGAGCGACAGGAAGACATCCTCTGGCTTGCATCACGCTTCCTCGACGAACGGGCGAGTAGAGGTGACGTTCGCCGTTCCCTTACGGCTGACGCTGAACGTGCTTTGACCCGTTATCTGTGGCCGGGAAACGTGCGCGAGTTGCACCACTGCCTAGAGCGCGCAAGCGTTATGTCGCTCGTGCCTGCGCTGAACGCCGAAAACCTGTTCGGCAGCAGCGGGGATTGCGTACTGGAGAGTGACGTGCAGCGCCAACCGCTCAGTAACCATCTGCAGGAATGCGAACGCGCCTACATTCGGCGGGCGCTTACCGAGTGCGATGGCCGCATTGCTGATACTGCCGCGCTGCTCGGCATCAGCCGCAAAAACCTGTGGGAAAAAATGCGCAAGCTGGAAATGGCCGAGGGCTGAGAACCGTTCCGTTCGCCTTACCCAGCGCAGCTTCGACGACCCCGCGTGCACCTTTGTCTGGTGAGCTTGCCTGAGAGCACCCCTAGAGCGACAGGATCCACCGTGCAATATTCTTGAGCTGGTCCGGATCCTTGGTATCGATGATCCGATGGTTTTCTTCCGTGCCGTCTTCCAACTGAACCAGGCGGCCGCTGGTGATGTGATCAACAATTGTTTCAACACCATCGGGCTTGGTTCTTAGTCGGGCCGCTATTTTCCTGTAGGCCGGGCCCTTCTTGGTCTTGTCGATGGCATGGCACTTGAAGCAGTCGTTCTTTTTGGCCAAAGCCTTGGCCGCCGCCGCATCAACGTCAGCCTTTGCAAAACCTGCATTGCCCAAGGCAAGCAACAGCAATCCTGTCAGTAAAACGGTCGTATTCGAGGTCAAACAAATACCCTCGCGAAAGTGTTGAAAAACCCAAGCTGGTCTCCAGGAAGCGGCACTTCGGTTAACCAGCCCCGCTCCGCTTCAAGGTCCGTACCTTGAAGCGGTATCCTGTCAGTGACCTCCTGAAAAGCCGATGATGATCAACACCAGCAGTGCTAATCCGAAGGCAATCAGCACAAGACCGAGAATCTTCGAAGCGAGCGTAAAGGGTGTGGATGGAGCATCCACCAGATACTTCTCGAGTTGGCCGGTTTCCACCAGCCGATCGTATTGCGCCCGGTGCTCATGCCTGAACTCGGCCATCGACTGTGTTCCGGTGAACATCACCACATCCGGTGGCGGCAGCTTGTCGGGGCGGAAGTGGTTGTTGAAGAAATGCACCGTGAACAGGAATACCGCTGCCAGCACCGCTTCTTCGCCATGCACCACCATCGCCACATTGAACACCCAGCCCGGCAGGAACTTTGCCACGACGTGCGGGAAGGCCAGCATCATGCCGCTGCCGCCGATGATTGCCATACCCCAGAACACCGCCCAGTAGTCGAATTTCTCCCAGTATGACCAGCGCTCGATGGCCGGCCGCGGGCCCTTGCCGACGAACCACTTGAACATGCCGATCATGTCGTGCATGTCCTTCCAGTTCGGCACGAACGAGTCCGGGCCGAAGAACCTGAAGTCCTTCCACTTGCGGACGATGGTGATCGACACCGCGACCAGATGGATGGCGAAGATGCCCAGCATGGTGTAGGCCGCCAAACGGTGTACCTCTCCGGCAATTCTTGGGGTACCGAATGCCGTCATCACGGCTTTGGCCCAGTTGGTCTCGGGGAAGAACGCCGCCATTCCGGTCAGCACCAGGGTCATCACGCTCAGGGCGAACAATAGGTGGGCCAAGCGCCACATCGGGCCGAAACGCTTGACATGTTTGGTGGCGAACTCCGGCGGCAGCTTGTCGGTCATGACGTGCGGCACGCTCTTGCCCTGCTGGCGATCTGCAAACTCGCGATACCACCACAGGCCCGAATGCAGCCAGAAGAAGGCAAAGACGCCGACCAGCAGCGCGATCATGGCCTTGGTGGTGAGCCATATCTCCGGATATTTTTCAAAGTTGTCGGCGGTGCCGTGCGGGCTGAAACTGAGGAAGCCGGGGGTGGCGAGAGGCGGCTTGCCTTCCTTGCCGCTGTGGCAGTTCTGGCAGGTCTTCAGCCGGTTCTTCTCGTGCATCTTCGATTCGGGGTCTTTCGAGGGCTGCATGGCGTGGCTGCCGTGGCAATCGAAACACTTGGCGGTGTAGGCATAGCCCAGAGTATTGACCTGGCCGTGGTACGAGGCCTTGTAGGAGGCGAGTTCCTTCTTGTGACAATCGCCGCAACTGGCGGTGATCGCCAGCTTGGCCGTGTCCGACGAACTGCCGATGATGTCATGGGTGGTGTGGCAGTCCGAGCAGACAGCCGACTTCAGGTTGTTCTTCTCGGTAATCTCCTTGCCATGGATCGATCCGGTCCAGTCTTCGAGGTGGTCTTCGTGGCACTTGCCACAGATATCGGGCACGGCTGCATGCCACTCCTTGCGCTCTTCGGTGCCACGCAGCGGTACATCGAAGCTGTGTACGTTGTGACAATCGCTGCAGATTGCCATGAGCTTCGACGGATCGTCCTTGTCTTTCTGTGCGTGGAATGACTTTTTGTAGGCCGCAACGTTTTCGGCAACGATACCAAGACGAGGCTTCTCCTTGGTCTTGTTTTCTTTCTTGGCAGTTTCCCACAAGTCCAGGTGGCACTGTGCGCACTCGGCTTTTTTGGCTTCCGGCGCTATCTGGTGCGGTGTGACGCTGTCGGTTATTTCGGTGTGGCAGGCGACGCACTCCATTTTTGCGTGCACACTTTTGTCAAATTTGTCCTGTTTGACCGGGAGCAAAGCACGTTTTTCATCGTCGTCGGCCTTGACTTCAAGTTTGCCTTTTTTACCGTCATGGCAAGTCTGGCAGCTCGCGTTGTCTAGTTTTGCCGCTGCCTTGCCGTCGGCAGCGGTAGCAAGGCTTGTGGAGAACGTGGCCCCCAGGCAGACTGATACCGCCAAGACCCACGCTGCAAACTTGTTGATGCGCTTCATTGCGATTCCCCATAAGCCGTTTGTTTGCTGCCGATCACGAACGCGGCCCAAAAAAGATGTCTGGACCGACGCGTAACGCAGCAAGAGTCAAGTGAAATTGCTCGACTCTTGCGGCGCTTCGACTACTGCGCCAGAATCCACTGCGCGATATTGCTCAGTGCTTTCGGATCCTTGGTGTCGATGATCTTGTGGTCTTCCTCGGTGCCGTCATCGAGTTTCACCTTTTGACCTTCGGTCATCTGCTTGATGGCTTCCTTTTCGCCAAGTTTCTTTTCCTTGTATTTAGCGGCAATCTTCTTGTACGAAGGCCCTTTCTTGGTCTTGTTCACGGCATGACACTTGAAGCAGTTGTTCTTCTTGCCAAGTTTTTTGGCGGCGTCGGCATCGACTTCTGCATGAGCAGGCGCTACGCCGATCAGCGCGAAGAGCAGGGTTCCGGTGAGTAGCAGTGCGTTTTTGGCTATCATGAGCAAACTCCGTTATGTGGTGTAAAAAAATCGGTGGCAGATTGCCGAGTGCACCAACAAACCCTGCTTCGCCAGATTCAGGCCAAGGTATGGCAATAGGGTTTCATTCGGGCGCATACGATCTTCTGTGTGTTCGTGTTTCCAGTAACAGTCCTGGTACTCCATGCAGAAACCATGCCAGAAAATACTTATCGCGGTTTCAATAGTGTGAGATGACGCATCGCTGCTGATTTGCTGCAAACATTGCTAATCAGGACGGGTTTTGCGGTTACCGCGCAGTAACGGGTTTAACAATCCATCAGAAGAAAAATGTTGTACTCGTCACCCATTGGTAACACACGAAAGCTCCGGGAGCCAGCGACGCTGAAATGCCTTGCGGGATCTTGGCGTCCCTGGTTGCAAGTCCAGCATGATCAGGCAGTGGATGCCTTGACTGCTCGATGAAAGCCGATCATGCCGGAGAACACCGTTTCTGCGGTCACATCGACATAGCCCAGCTCGCGCAGCACGATCGATAGTTCTTCAGCGGTATAGAACAGATCCAGCGCGTCGATGAAATACTGTTTGAACTTGGTTGCCGCCGGGCCGCTGCCTACGATCAGGCTGGTGAAGTTCAGGCAAGCCTTGAGATAGGCGTAGTAGAGGTTTTTCACGATGACATTGCGCGGACGCAGCATGTCCGAATGGTGAAAATGCCCGCCCGGTTTGAGTACCCGCTTTATCTCGGTAAACACTTCCCTGACGCGCAGGTGACGCGAGGCAAACTGCAGCGTGACGACATCGAAGTGATTGTCGGGAAACGGCAGCTTGTGCACATCACCGATGGTGCTTTTGATATGAAAACCCAGTGCAGCAGCACTTTGTTGACCGACCATTTGCATCTCGGCGCTGCGATCCATGGCGTGAACGTCGAGGCTGGGTTCTCGCTTGAGCAAGGCGATACCGATGGCGTTGGTGCCGGCGCAGACATCCAGCACTTTCTGATTCGGCTGGATATCCACCGTTCGCATGAAGCGCTTCAGAAAAGTGCTCCACAAGCCCAGCGCCGCAATTTCATTGCCGCGGTCGTAATACGGGGCGATGTCGGCGAACGCGTCGTTCAACTCATTGCTCCAGACGTCGCTGAAGCGTTCTTCCCGGATCGCCTCGCGAGCTGCCAGAGGTGGTGGCGCCATTAATGTCTTCTCCTGCGGTTGATCATGTCATTGCGGATCGCAAAATAGATTTAGCCCTTGAGGCCGCAGGGTGTCAAGTCGGAGAATTTCTGCAACAGGGCGCCTTGGCCGACCCTTCATCCCTGCAAGCGAAATCTGACATAGCAAAAACGGGCGCTCCGATATACAAAAACCCGACGGGACCAAGCCCCGTCATCAAATTATAAGTACACAACAGTGGTTTTCCATGGCCAATCAAATACTGGCGCTGAAAACGGTTGAAACCGCGATGCTTCCCTTCCGGGCCCAGCCCGGAAGGGATTTTTTTCTTGCTACTTCAATTTGACCGCGTTGATATCAACTTTGGTGCCTTTCTTGACCTCGATTCCCAGGGTCTTCTCGAAGGAAACATGGTGGCCGCGTGTCGTGATGTTGTCATCATGTATCGCGAAGCCAACGTTATAGACGCCGCCCTCCTTCAGGGTCTTGTCGTCGGGATTGGTCAGGCCCAGCGGGCGGATCAGCACCACCGTCCATACTCCGTCTTTCCAGCTGGCAATGGCGTTGTTGTCGGCGGCCGAGCCCTTGGCATCTTCGCGGCTGTTGATGTAGTCGGGAATCATGTCGCCTTCCTTCCAGCCGGCATTCGGATCAAACGGCACGGCGTTCTGTTCGCGGATCAGATAGTGGTTGCCACCCTTGTAAAGGTCCAGCGCCCTGACCGACTTGTAGCCGACCTTTTTTTCATCCCACATGAATTTCGGCTGATGGGTTTTCTTGTCGGCGTTGCTGCTGAAGGGGTTCTTGCCGGCATCGCCGTAGCGATATTCAGCCACGTGGAAGTCGTCCGCCATGCCAACCGATGTGCTGCGGTGGGCGCGCCACTGAATAAGGTCGAGAAAGTAGCCGGACGCCTTGAGCTTGGCAAGTTCTTCCTGGGACTTGCCGGTTTTCCAGTCGAGCGGGTCGGTACGGGTATTGGGCAGGTACTTGCGCACGTCATTCTTCTTGATAGCGGTCAGCATCGGGTTGGCGGCAACTTCGTCCTTGGTCGCCAGGTGGGGATTGTCGCGCTCGCCGTCGTGGCAGGTCAGCCAGCAACCCTGCTTGGCAAAACCGTCCACCTTGCCATCGTCGATAATGATCGACATGCGGTCTTCGTAAATGCCGGGGGTCTTGCCGTCCTGGACGTCCTTGTCAAGTTTGGGATAGCCCCAGACCTTCCATTCCTTGCCGTCGTAGCGCAGGTATTGATGTTCGGTGCCGGCGTAGGCGTTGTCGGTCTTCCATTGATAGCGGATATAGAGGTTCTTGGCATCGAAGGCGGCCTGTACCTTGAGTTCCTTGTAGCCCGACTTGCCGGGAATCGGAGTCGGCTCCAGCTTGCCGCCTTTCACGATCTTGTTGCCGATATCCTTTTCGGCATCTTCTTCGTCATGACAAGACAAGCAAGCATCACCGCGCTTGACTTCTTTTGCTGCATTCTCGTGGGCTTCGCTACGCAACCACTGGTAGGTGGATTGACCGGGATAGAACATCGGAATCTTGGTGGTTGAAATCTTTGACCAGTTGATTTTGGCCGGGTCGGCGGCCAGGGCGGAACCCATGCCAATGAGAGCCAGGCTCAGGAATAGTGCGGTTCTTTTCATGATGAGTCTCCGTTTTTCGGTGTGGTTATGTATAGAAATCGATATGGCTGATTTGAAGAGGAGCCGAAGGCAACATTCGCCGCATCACATTGTTTCTCTTGAAATCACCCAGACTTGTAAAGAGATTCCGCAAGTCTTGTGCCATGTATCATTTGTCCTCGGGAAGCCTTATAGGCGATGGTTGCAGGGAAAATTGGCGATTTGACTGTCACTTAAATGCGACGATTGTCACGTTTAAGTGACGGCTCCCCACCGTTTCATTCGGACATACAAATTCTGTCGGGGGATGCCACTCAAGCGAGCCGCTTCGGATACGTTGCCATCGGCAGCGTCCAGCAGGCGGCGCAGGTAGTCGAGTTCAAAATCGGTACGTGCGTCCTGATAGCGCAGCGCAGAGGCCGTGACCCCCTCATCAGCGACAGGTGGACTTGTTGAGTGTTCGCCCGTCGGGAACAAGTGCAACGTATCCATCGGGCCGCCGATGTGCAGTGCCACGGCGCGCTCAATGCAGTGCTGGAGCTGGCGTACATTGCCTTCCCAGCGGCAATTCTCCAGCGCACTTAGTGCAGTGGGGGTGAGCGGCCCGCAAGTCTTGCCGAATTTCTTGCTGTAATAATCGAGAAAATGCGCGGCCAAGGCCACGATGTCGCCGGTTCGCTCGCGTAATGGTGGCATGGTCACCGACACCACCGCGATGCGATAGTAGAGATCTTCCCGGAAGCGGCCGGCTTTGACCTCGTCGAGCAGGGGGCGGTTGGTCGCGCAAACCAGGCGAAAGTCGGCTTTTCGCACCTGGGTGCTGCCGATGCGAGTGACATTGTGATCCTGCAGCACGCGCAACAAATTACTTTGCAGCTTCGGGCTCATGTCGGCGATTTCATCAAGGAACAGATTGCCCTCGTGGGCTTTTTCGAAATAGCCGGCATTGGCCTGGCCGGCACCCGTAAACGCGCCCTTTTCATAGCCGAACAGCAGGCTTTCCAGCAAGGGCTCCGGAAGCCCGCCACAATTGACTTCAAGGAAGGGCTTTCCTGCGCGGGTACTCAATGCGTGGATCATCTTGGCCGCGAACTCCTTGCCGGTGCCGCTCTCGCCCTGGAGCAATACGGTGGTGTCGAGGCCGGCGACCTGGCGGATCTGGCTGAGTACCCGCTCCATGGCAGGTGACTGGCCGATGATGCCGGGCAGGTCGGGTTCCACCGCCAATCGGGCACGCAATCCATGAATTTCGCGGTAGGCCCGGTCGAGTTCCAGTGCTTTGCCGATCACGGCTTCCAGCGCTTCGAGGTCTTCAAAGGGTTTGGTCAGATAATCGAAAAGCCCCTCACGGACAGCCGCCACTGCATCGCGCACGTCTGCAAAGCCGGTCATGAGAATGCCCACCAGATGGGGTCGTTGTGCGCGAAACTCTCGCAATAGCGCAATGCCATTGTCACCGGGCAGGCGCTGGTCCATCAGCACTAGGTTGAAATCCTCGGTGGCGAAGGCTTGGCGCGCTTGCGCGCCATCGACGGCCAGACTGACCTGTGCCGTCTTGTCCAGCAAACGGTCGAGAAGTTTACGTGTGTGGCGATCGTCGTCTACCACTAGAATTTTTGGCAACATGACAGTATGAGTCGCTAGTAATTTTTGGAAACGTCTGGTTGTACGTCCGGCGTTGAATCGGAACTGGATTCAGGCAACCAGATCGCAATTCGCGTGCCATGCCCTGGCTGGCTGTCCACGTTTACCTGTCCATCATGCAGTAGCGCGACGTGTTGGACTACCGGCAGACCCAGGCCCGTGCCATCGCTGTGCGTGGTGTAGAAGGGCACGAAGATTTTTTCCATCACCTCGGGCGTCATTCCCCGACCGTGATCGTTCACCGCCAGTGACCAACCGGATATCCCTCGTGTCGGATCGTCTTCCGGTTCCAGAGTGATGACAATCGCGCTCCCATCTGTCGTCGCTTGTGCTGCATTGACCAGCAGGTTGAACAAGGCGTGGCGGACCAGGATCGGATCAATCGTCATCATGACCGGCTTGTCCGGCAGCTTTACTTCGACGGGCAGGTGATGGTCTTCCGTCTGCCGGAAAAGCAATACCGTATCTTCGATCAGTTCCGCTATCGACGTCGGTTTGCTTTCGAAACAGGAAACTTTCGAGAATTCCAGCATGTGCTTGACAAAGGCGCGACAGTCTTCACCGGCGCTGCGAATGTCGCCCAGCAACTCACGCGTGCGGATTGGATCATCAACTCCGCGTTCAGCCAGTTGGGCAAGATTGATCACGCCGACAAGCGGATTGTTCAGTTGGTGGGCGATACTTCCTACCATGGTGCCCAGCGCCGACAATTTCTCAAGTTGCAGGATACGTCCGTATTCCGCGTTGTAGCGCAGCAGCTGGTGTTCGAGATCGTGCTGGCGCCGGTAATCGTGCTCTACCCGGTCGAGGGCAAGGTAGAACACCCCAAGCACACCGACTGCAGCCAGCAGGCTGATAGCAGTAACGGAAATAATCGACCATTGAAAAGTCGTTTCCAGCTCGGTGATGTCACGAATCACCACCAGGTCGCCGATGCGACGCTGACTCACATCTTTTAACGGAACGGTCGATAGATGCAGCGAACGTCCCTGGTCCTTGATCTCCTCGGTGTGACCGTCAAACAGGCTACGTAGCGTCGTTTCGTCCAAAGCTGCGGGCAGCCGGTCTACCGTCTGCGCCAGCGCCACGTGGCTTGAAAAGCGGTTCCAGTTGCCCTCGCGCTTCATCAAGGCCTGGCCGTTTCGCCATTGCTGAAGAGAAACCATGCGCTTGTCTACCAGCACCAGCATGTCTACCGACAGGCTTTTCTGGACTTCGCTGATCAAATGCTCGATCTCTTCGCCAATCTCCAGGTAACCGATAACTCGGCCGTCACTCTGCCAGGGCATGACCAGCCTCAGCGTAAGTGTTCCCAAGGCGCCCAGTTCCAGGCCATGCACCGCATCCTGCTGGTCTCTCGATTTGATCGTAGTGAGCCTGTCGATCTTGTCGCCAAATTCGCCGGGACTGTGAAAGCGATAAAGGTTGACCAGATCAGGGTCGGTGAAATACAGATGCGTTATCTGATGCTTGTCGCGCAAGCTAGCGAACAAGGGGTCGAGTTGGCGGGACAGCGCTATGCGGTCACGGTCCAGGAATGCGTGCTCAATTGCCCGGTTCGTCATCAGGGCGCGCATTGTCGCGATCATCAGGTTGGCGTCTTTGTCCAGCTTCTGCACAAAAAGATTTCCAACGGCGGCGGTACGCTCGGAAATGTCCTGATCGCGAATGTCAGCCTCGACCTTCAGAATAGCGGCGGCGAACACGCCCATGATGAAGATAAGCACCAGGGCCAAAGGTGCGATGAAGCGCGCTTTGACACGACGAGGCTTTCTTATTTGATGAGCGGGACTGGGTTGAGCCATCGGCAGAGTGTGCCGTTTACGTGCTCTACACGCAACAACGTGTCATTCGGTAAGGGCTGGCACGAATACCTGGCTGTCTTGCGTTTTCCGCAGGACGGAAATGGCGCCCTGCGGCACTAGTGAGTTGGTCTAAGCCAGGGTCAGTGTGATTTCCTATCTGAGTCGATATCCCGCGTGACAGGCAACGCAGCTTTGTGTCAGTGTCGTCAGCGCAGCCAGTGACTTGCCCATGTCACGATCGATGGCCGACTCCTGCGCGGTCAGCGCAAAGCGGCTGGCCGCGTGATGCATGGCGGTGCCGGCATCCTGCATGCCCTTGGGCATGTACTTGGCAACTTCGTGGGCGCCATGCAGTTTGAGTGAGCTCATGCCCAGCCGTTGCTCGGCGATATCCGCCGCCTCGTCGTAGCGCTGTTGCGCCAGCCGGTCCTGAATCTCGGCCAGCGCCAACAGGTGGTCGCGCATGTTGCTCAGGGTGTGATCACGCAGTTGATCCGGGAAGTGCACCAGCATCGGTTGACCGGTGGCCGGCATAGGAGCCTTTTCCTTTGACTCCCTGGCCTTCATCTGCGCCATATGCGCCGCGTGATCCATGGAGTGTTCGTCTGACTTGCCGAACGTCGGTTGTACGGCCACGGCCAGCAGACAGGCGAAGGTAAGAACGGTGCGAACTGACATGGCTTGATTCCAGGTGAGGTAGTGCTGGCAAGCATAGCAAGGACCAGCGGTTGGCTTTATGATTGCAATCATATGAAGACTAAAACTCAACCGCATGTTTTAGCTGATGCCGAGCCAGATGCGGGCAGCGCTTGTCTGCCGCTGCTGGCTGGCTTGTCGCCGCTGCCGCGTGCTGTCGTCGCGGGGACTACGCTGTTTCGCCAGGGCGATCATACCGTCGGTATTTACGTTCTACTGAGCGGGGCACTGCGTTTGCAGCGCGTCACACCGGACGGTGCTGCCGTGACGCTCCATCAGGTACGACCAGGTGAAATGTTCGCTGAGGCGTCGCTATTTGCTACCCAATACCATTGCGACGCAATAGCCGAAAGCGACAGCGTGGCCGGGCTCTATCCCAAGTCCGTCCTGGTGAAACAGTTGCGACGCGATCCGGAAGCCTTGTGGAACTTTTCTGCTGAGCTGGCTCGCCGCTTGCAGGGATTGCGCCAGCGTTACGAGCTCAAGCAGATCCGCTCTGCACCGCAACGCGTGTTGCAGTTCTTGCGGCTGCGTTGTGATGTAGAGGGCCGCTATTACACGCAAGGCACGCTGAAAGATATTGCCGCCGAGCTAGGGCTGACGCATGAGGCCTTGTACCGGACGCTAGCCGCACTGGAGCAACAGGGGCGTATTGCGCGCAGGGATGCGTCTCTCTGTCTGATTGCTGCCGGCAAACCCTGATCTTGTTGGTGCAATGGATGCCAAAAATATTTGCCGGCTGCAAAACTCGGCGATGGTGATACGGCGCTATCGAGTACCTAGGCGGATTTCTTGCGCATGCCTCGCAAAACGATGACGACAAGCGCTGCGATGCTGATAACAGCGCCGCCGACAAACGTTGTCGCGGAACCGAAACGGTCCCAAAGCAGTCCGGCCAGTGCGCTGGCAAACAATAGTGAGACGCCACTGACGAGATTGAAAAATCCGTAGGCCGTACCGCGCAGATCGACGGGCGCCGTGGCGGCAACCATGGTCGCCAGCAGGCCCTGAGTCATGCCCAGGTGCAGGCCCCACAAGCCGATCCCCAGCCATAGCGCGCTCCAGTGATCTGCGTTGGCGAGTGCCACATCGGCGGCGATCAACACCAGCAGACCCCAACCCAGCAACTGCGAGTGACTCATTGAGTCGGACAACTTGCCAAAAGGATAGGCGCTGAGGGCAAAGATCACATTCATGGCGATCAACACCAGCGGCGTCAGGGCCAGCGGCAAACCGCCTTGCTGCGCGCGCAAGACCAGAAAGGCTTCCGAAAACCGCGCCAGGGTGAACATCGCGCCAATGACCACCACCCACCAGTAGGCGCGCGGAAGTCGCCGCAGATTTTCGCGGCGGATGGGATTGACACACTTTTCTTTCGATGTGCCTGCAGGCTCGCGCACACCGAAGAACAGCAAGGCGACGGCAAGAAACGCCGGGATTGAGGCGACCCAGAACACGGCACGGAAATCGTTGGCCCACGCCAGCATCAGCGCGACGGCCAGCAGCGGACCTAGTAAGGCACCCACGGTATCGAGTGCCTGACGCAGGCCAAAGGCTGCGCCACGTATTTCCGCAGGTGCAATGTCGGCGATCAGTGCATCGCGCGGCGCGCCACGGATACCCTTGCCGACGCGGTCGATGAGGCGGGCGAATACCACCAGGCCGGCACCGCCGGCCAGTGCAAACAGCGGCTTGGACAGCGCGCCGAGCCCGTAGCCCAGCACGGTCAAAGGTTTACGCTTGCCCCAGTAGTCGGACAAGGCACCCGAGAATACCTTGACGAGCAGTGCGGTCGCTTCTGCTGCGCCTTCGATCAGGCCTATCACCAACACGCTGATGCCAAGCGTGGTGGCCATGAACACTGGCAACAGGCTGTGAATCAGCTCGGATGAAACATCCATCAACAGACTGACAAAGCCAAGCGCCCAGATGGCGCGGGGAATGCGTACGGTGGTCGCTGGATCGGGGATCAAGCGTGTTCCCTCGCTACTACACTCAACAGCAATGGCCCCTTCCGTTCTCCTGAATCGGTGGACAGGGCACTGTGCCGTAGGAACAGAACACGCAACAGTCGCCGGATTTGGGTTTGAGCAGCGTGTGGCAACTCTCGCATTCATAGAACCACTGACAGGCATCGGTGGGCATGGTTTCTGTTTTGACGTGGCCGCATTGCGGACAGGTCAGGGTGGACTCGAGGACGATTTCTGTCATGGTGTATTTTTCAGTGCTTACGCACTGTACATCGCGCATTGCATATCGCCTAGGCGCCGGTGTGGATTCGCCGTGCCGCCAGCGCCGACTTTTCAGGTGTCAGCGTTTCCAGCGGCAGGGTAAGAAAGGCGAGGATGCGCTTTTCGAGCGACTGATAGGTTTCCTCGAAGGCTTCACGCCAGGCCTCCGGTGGTTCGACCTGGGTCGGGTCGGGAATGCCCCAGTGCACCGCTGTCGGATGGCCGGGCCAGACCGGGCCGCGCACATCGGCCGCGCTGCCGCAGACGGTGATGATGAAATCAAAATGATCCGGCGCGGGGGCGGTTGGAAAACTCGGTGATGGTGGCACGGCGTCCGCCACAAATTCTTTCCAGGACTTGCTGCGTGCATCACGTATGGCAATGCCGTGGCGCTGCAGTGTCTCCAGCGCCAGTGGGTTGACGCTGCCGCTCGGATTGCTGCCCGCCGACCAGGCTTTGATGCGGCCAGCGCCATGGTGATTGAACAGCGCTTCGCCAAGAATGCTGCGTGCCGAATTGTTGGGGCACAGCAGGAGAATGTTGAAAGTCTTGCTCATGACGTTTCTCCTTTCCATTGTGTATCCATTGGTCCGGACGAGGAACAGTCAGCGACGCAGATCGCTGATCGGAACGATTACCCGCTCAGGATATGTCTCTGCCTTCACCGGCTTCTTCCTCAGTGCGTCCATCGCGGATGTGATAAATGCGCTTGAAGGTCGGGATGATCTTTTCGTCATGGGTGACCACGATGATCGCTGTCTGGTACTGGCTGGCCATGCGGTTGAGGATACGCATCACTGCCAGCGCACGCTCGCTGTCCAGCGGCGCGGTCGGCTCGTCGGCGAGAATCACCGGCGGCTGGTTAGCCAGCGCGCGCGCGATCGAGACGCGCTGCTGTTCGCCGCCGGAAAGCTCGCTGGGTAGTGCCCTGGCGCGGTGCGCGACATCCAGCGCTTGCAGCAATTCCAGAGCTCGCGCTCGTGAGGTGCCGTTTGCCCGTCCCGCCAGCATCGGCAGCAGGGCGACATTGTCGGTGACGTCCAGAAACGGAATCAGGTAAGGCGCCTGGAAAATGAAGCCGATCCGGTCGCGCCGCAAAGCACGCAGATCCCTGGTCTTCCAGCCGTCATGATCGCTGTCGTAAATCACTTCGCCGCCCAGTGTCATGTGCCCGCGGGTCGGTTCGATCACCGCGCCGAGGCATTTGAGCAATGTCGTTTTTCCCGACCCGCTGGGGCCGACCAGGCCGACCACCTCGCCGGGCGCGATGCTCATGTTGACATCCTTCAGCGCGTCGACGGCAGTTTCCCCTTCACCGTAGCGCTTGCTCAGACCCGTGATGTGAATTCCCTGGTCCATCTCAGCCGCCGATCGCCGTGGCTGGGTCAACCTTGAGCGCGGCGCGAATCGCCAGGGTGCTGGCCAGCGCACAAACCACCATGACGATGATGAAACCCTGTAGCGCGTCGGACGGCTCCAGCAGCACGTACTTGGGAAAAGCCGGCGCCCACAGTGTCGCAGAAATCTTGCCGACAATGAAGCCGATCAGACCCAGACCCAGAGCCTGCTGCAGAATCATCCAGGCGATGCTGCGATTGCGCGTGCCGATCAGTTTCAGCACCGCAATTTCGCGAATCTTGCCCAACGTCATGGTGTAGATGATGAAGGCGACAATGGCCGCGCTGACGATGGTCAGAATCACCAGAAACATGCCGATCTGCTTGGCCGAGGTGGCGATCAACTTGGCCACCAGAATTTCTTCCATCTCGGCGCGGGTGTAAGCCTGCAGATGTTTCCAGCGGCGTATTTCCTGCGCTACCTGATCGGGCGGATAACCGTCGGTCAGCTTGACCAGCACGGCGTTGACATTGCGATTGCTGGTCTGCGAGGCGTTGATCGAGTCGATCAGGCCGGGCACGCCGGGACGATTGAGCGCGGGGTTGGCCGCGGTGCGCGCACGGTCGTTGACAATGGCGTCGTTGTCCTTGAGAAATTGTGCTTCCTGGGCGTCCTTGAGCGGAATGAACAGCATTGGATCGCCGCCCGACGACACCATGCGCCGGGTTAAACCCACTACAACATACTCATGGCGCCGCACCCTCACGCGTTCGCCCAACGCAAGGCCGGTCTTGATGTCGGCGATGGCCTCAAAATGGCCGCGCAGCAGGCGCCGTCCGGCGATCAGGTAGCCCGGTTCGCCCGGTTGACCAGGCTCAAAGCCGACCACCATGGTGCGCCGATCGGTGTTGCCGCTGCTCACCTGCATGGTCAGATAGCTGACGTTGGCGGCCTGTCCGACACCAGAGAGCCCGCGCACGCTGCGATAGACATCGTCCTTGATGGTTGAGGCTTCGGCGTAGGGGCCCTGCGTATCTTTTTGCACCACCCAGAGGTCAGCGCCGCTGTTGCTCAGCAAGGCGCGCGCGTCATCAACCATGCCGCGATAGACTCCGGCCATGGTCAGTGTGACGCCGATCAGCAGGCCGAGGCCAATGCCGGTAAGTACGAACTTGCTCCAGGAATGCGCGATGTCGCGGCCGGCCAGACTGATCATGAGGGTCTATCTGGCTGCAATCAGGGTCGAGACAACCTGGGTACGGGTCCTCTCGTTCAGGTCGCGCTCGCTGTGGGTGATGACCACATCGCCTTGCTTGAGGCCTTCGAGAACCTGCAACATACCGTCGGCGCCGCTTGTCCCCGTTTGAACGGCGACGAATTTCAGTCCGTTGGCGGTAATCACCCAGACCCCGCTCTTGCCGCCGTGCTGACGCAAAGCCGCGTTGGGCAATACCAGCGAATCCTTGATGGCGGGCAGGCGCAGCGTGACTTCACTCATCTCACCGACAGAAACCCCCGGCGGCAGAGTGTCGAAGCTGACCAGCGCCAGGCGCTCTTCCGTCACGCTATCGCTCAGTATTTCGATGCGCTCAACTTTTCCCGGAAATGTTTGCCTTGGCCGTGAGCGCAGCACTATCTCCGCTGGCAGCCCAAGTGTCAGTCCGGTCGAACGGCTTTGGTCGAGCCGCAGTTTGATGCGAAGACTGTCGGGCGAGATCAGGCGCAACACTGCCTGACCGGCCACCACGGTTGAGCCGGCTTCGGCGTCACGCGCTGTTACCACGCCATCTACCGGCGCCTGCAAGCGCAGATTGGCGCGCTGTTGTTGCGCGCCCTCTCGCTCCGCTGTCAGGCGGGCGAGGTCTTGTCGAGCTGCGGCCAACGACGACTCGGCAGCCGACACTTGCGCTTCTGCCGATTTCAACTCCTGCGATTTCCCTTCGGAAACGCTGATGCTGACGAAGCCCTGGCGGCCCAGGTCGTCATAGCGCTTCGAATTTGCGGCGGCGATTCGACGTCGGGCGAGGCTGTCGGCGAGTTGTGCCGCTGCAGCATCAATTGCATTTCGTGCTCGTGCGGCGGCTGCCGTGGTTGCGGCATAGCGTTGGTCCAGGTCCACGGGCTCCATTTCGGCCAGGACTTGCCCCGCTTTCACATGTTCACCGACATCGACGCTTACCTTGCGCACCCTTCCGGCGCCGGTGGGGCCGACCAGGTAGTTACGCCGGGCTTCGACCACGCCAACGCCGAACAGCAGTGGAGCGATATCGGCGCGCGTCACCGTCGTGGTGACGACCCGCACCGGCGCCAGGGGGCCGCTACGCATCAGCACCCAGGCGAAAGCCGCAACCAGAACGACAGCCGCAGCGATGAATCCCGCGCGACGAAGGCGTTGAGTTTTCATTAAGGATTGAGCCCGGGCGAGGTGGATTTCACTGCCCGTATGGCGACAAAGGCAATGGTGATCCAGAACAGGGAGCGAATGATCAGCGCGCCGACGGTACGCATCTCAAAGGCGCCGCCGCTAGCCGCATAAATTGCCATCGCCATGGAGACGAGTACGGTGGCCGCCGCCAGAAAAACAGCGGTGGGTGTAGCCCATGGCTTGACGAGCAGCAGGCCGATACCGGCGACGACATAGACGAAGCCGGCCGTGAAGTTGAACCAGAGCACGAAGGGCACGACATTGCCCAGTGCAGCGCGGGCTTCGTCACTGCCGAACAGCGCGCGGCCGCCGCTGAAAATTGTCAGGGTGCCAAATACCAGAGCGGCAATGGCCAGCCATTTGATGAGGCGGGATCTCGAGTTCATTTATTGCTCCTTATTCCACGAAGATATATTGCGAAGACGCCCGGTGCCGCTGAGCGCATTTGTTCAACTTTGCCGCTTAACAGTGATTGCATGACCAAACCCTGGATGCTGCCAATGAAGGCGACTGCAGCCGCGCCGGCTTCCACCTCGGGAGCAACCTCGCCCTGGGATTTTCCGGCTTCGATCAGGCCGCTCAGTCGCTCGCGATAGCCCGCGATCATGGTGCGGGCCATGCGCTTGGCGGCGGTATCCTCGGCGCGCTGCAACTCGCCGAACAGCAGACGCGGCACACCGGGATGGCTGACCACGAATTCGACATGCGTCTTGAAGACGGCCTCAAGTGCCAGAAGGGGTGAAGACGCGCCAGCGATGGCCTTATCGACACGCTTTAACAAGCGCTCGGCAACCCACGCCATGACAGCCTGCCAAATCGCCTCCTTGCTGGGAAAGTGGCGAAACAGCGCGCCTTGCGTCAGGTCCATGCGTTTGGCAATCGCGGCGGTGGTGATGTCGCCGGGGTTTTGCTCGGCGGTCAGTTCGACGACGGCTTCAACGGTGACAGCCCGGCGTTGATCTGCGGGCAGATTTCGGGGTTTGAGTTTGACGTCCATGGGCTTTCTGCTAAAAGATAGTAAACGGTTACTATCTTATTCGCGCAATACCAGATGGTCAAGCAGTTCTTTTTGTAGAGGCTCTTGCCGAGTTTTGGCTAGGCTTGGGGCTGAAACAACTGGCCGCTGCCAATGCCGCCAATGGTCTTGATCAGGGTCAGCGTCCAGATGGCTGCCAGCAGCGCCCACGCCAGCCAGCCTAATGCCAAAGGTGTGCCAAGGCCGGTAACCTCACTCAGTCGCTGGCTGCCCAGGATGAAAGCGCCGAGCGGAAAGGT
>JAIPCF010000054.1 GCA_021738385.1 Sulfuritalea sp.
TCTCCGCCAAGCTGCCCTTGCCGGAAATTGGATTGACCGACGCGCCTTATGACATTCTTGTCACAGGCGTCGGCGGCACCGGTGTGGTCACCATCGGCGCCCTGATCACCATGGCTGCGCACCTGGACGGCCACAGCGCATCGGTGCTCGACTTCATGGGCTTCGCACAAAAAGGCGGCGCGGTGCTCTCCTTTGTGCGACTGGCGGCCAGCCCGGATCTGCTGAATCAGGCGCGCATCGACACCCAGCAGGCCGACATGATGCTGGCCTGCGACATGGTGGTGGGCGCCAGCGAAGCCGCATTGCAAACCGTGCGCCACGGGCGTACCCGGCTGGTGGTTAACACCCATGAAATTCCGACCGATGTTTTTGTCCGGAATCCCGACGCCAGCCTGCACAGCGCGGAACTTCTGGAGAAGATGCGTTTTGCCGCCGGCGCCGAACAGATGCAGGTGTGCGATGCGAACACGCTGGCGACGCGCCTGCTCGGCGACACCGTCGGCACCAACATCCTGCTGATGGGGCATGCGTGGCAACTGGGCCTGATTCCGATATCGCTCGCCGCCATTGAACGCGCCATCGAGCTCAATGGCGTGGCCGTGGACATGAACCGGCTGGCCTTCCACATAGGTCGCCTCGCGGCCGTCGATCCAGCCGCTCTGGAAAAAGTCGGCGCTGATGATACGGCAAGCGATGACGGTCTCGAGGCCTTGATCACATTTCATGCCGCCCGTCTCACCGCCTACCAGGACACCGCGTACGCAAATCGCTATCGCAGCTTGCTCGAGCGGGTTATCAAGGCCGAGCAAGCCGCCGCCAGTGACCCGGCCCTGCCCTTCGCTCGCGCCGTGGCACAAAACTACGCCAAACTGCTGGCGGTCAAGGACGAGTACGAAGTCGCCCGGCTATACACCGATGGCACGTTCGCCAAATCATTGGCAAGCGCGTTTGAGGGTGATTACCACATCGAGTTTCATCTGGCTCCCCCGCTGCTGGCCGGCGTCGACGCCGCGGGTCTGCCGCGCAAGCGCCGCTTTGGACAATGGATGCTGCCCACGATGCGCTTGCTGGCCGCGGCAAAGGGGCTGCGTGGCACCGTGTTCGATATCTTCGGCTACAGCGCCGAGCGCAAACTGGAACGACAGTTGGCCAAGGATTACGCGACCCTTATCGATGCCATCCTGCCGCTTCTGGGCAAGCAGACAATGCCCACGCTGCTGGAACTTGCCGAACTGCCGCAACAGATACGCGGCTATGGTCACGTCAAATTGGCCAGCATCGAACAAACCCGCAAGCGTGAAGTCGAGTTGCGCAATCAAGCCGGGCTGATGGTCGGCATAGCAACCGCCAGTGCTTCGCAGCAGCCGTAGCCGTCGATAAAGAGATGAAACGAATTCTTGCCCTCAACCCTGGCGCCACCTCGACCAAGTTCGCCGTTTTCGAAGGCGAGCAGATCCTGCTGCAGCGCACCGTCGAACATGAAGGAAGCGAATTTCAGGCGTTTGGCCGGATTTGCGACCAGGCTGAATATCGGCTGAATCTGATCACCACAGTGTTGGATGCCGAATCCATTCCGCTAACCAGCTTGCACGCCGTGGTGGGTCGTGGCGGCCTGCTCAAACCGCTGACTGGAGGCACCTGCAGAGTTAATGAAGCCATGCTCGCCGATCTGCGGGCGGGCATGCGCGGCGAACATGCGTCGAATCTGGGCGGCATTATTGCCGACGCGCTGGCGACGAAGCTTGACATCCCGGCCTTCATCGTCGATCCGGTTTCGGTAGACGAGATGGAGCCCGAAGCCAGGCTTTCCGGGCATCCTGAAGTCCCGCGTAACAGCTTGTCCCACGCGCTAAACAGTAAAGCCGTGGCGCGCCACGCGGCGGCGGATGTTGGCAAAAGCTACGCGGAACTCAATCTGGTAATCGCGCATCTTGGCAGCGGCATTTCGGTTACCGCGCATCGTCGCGGTCGCATGATCGACGTGAATAACGCTCAGGAAGAGGGCCCCTTCTCCCCCGATCGCTGTGGCGGCCTGCCATCGCGCCAATTGGTCAAGCTATGCTATTCCGGCAAGTACACCGAAGCCGAAATGCTCACGCATTTGATGGGCAATGGAGGCATGTTTGCTTATCTGGGTACGCGCGATCTGCGTGAAGTGGAAGCTCGGGCAGCGGCTGGCAATAATGAGGCTGAACAGGTATTCAAGGCCATGGTCTATCAAATTGCCAAGGAAATCGGTGCGATGGCCACGGTGTTGGCCGGCGCAGTGGACCAAATTGTAATTACCGGTGGCATGGCCTGGTCAAAACGCCTGGTCGATGAACTATCGGAGCGAGTGCGCTTCATCGCGCCCATCCTGGTCATTCCGGGTGAAGAAGAACTGCTGGCGCTGGCGGCTGGCGCCTTGCGCGTTTTGCGCGGCGAAGAAACAGCGCAAATGTATTGAGGATGAAGCATCAATGAACCATTACCAACGACTTGACGCGATCGTCGCCGAGGCCGTCAAGCGCGGCCCCGTCACCGTTGCCTTTGCAGCCGCCCAGGACAGAAGTGTGATCAAGGCCGCCAAGGCGGCAACTGAACTTGGTCTGATCCGTGCTGTCCTGGTCGGAGATGAATTGGCCATCCGTGCGCTCGCTGCCGAGGAAAATTTTGGCAGCGCCCGAATCATCGACGAACCCGATGTGGATCGTGCCGCCCTGAAAGCGGTCGAACTGGTGAGTCGTGGCGAAGCCAGCGTACTGGTGAAAGGCCAGATCAACAGCAGCAATTTTCTGAAGGCCGCGCTTAATCCGGACTGTGGCCTGCGTTCGGGAAAAATTCTTAGCCATCTGGCAGCTTTCGAAATCCCCGGCGAGCGGAAGCTGGCCTTCCATACCGATGGCGGCATGGTGATCAATCCGGATCTCGAAGACAAGAAGCGCATCTTGCAAAACTCGCTTGAAGCATTGGACTGCATCGGTCTGGATCGGCCCAAGGTCGCGGTGCTGACAGCCAACGAACAAGTCAATCCACGCATGCCGGCAACCATCGACGCCCAGGTGTTGGTCGAGCTGTGGCAACAAGGGTTCTTTCCGCCCTGCATCGTCGAAGGGCCGATTGCAATGGATGTCGCGGCATCTGCCGAGGCTGCAAAGCAAAAGGGCATTCACAGCCAGATTGCCGGAGAGGTGGACTTGTTCTTGCTGCCCAGCATCGAAGCGGGCAATCTGGTTGGTAAAACGCTGCTGCACTATGCCAAGGCAAAAATGGCCGGTGTGATTCTCGGCGCGACACATCCGATAGTGCTTGTTTCTCGTTCGGACGATGCCGAAGCCAAGCTCAATTCGATCGCACTGGCCTGCCTGCTGGTGCCCGAGCGCAATGTCGAGGCAACGTCACTCCCTGAGGCAGCAGCTGAAGAAGCATAACCAGACGGGATTTTCAGAAGTTGCCCGCTGCCGACTGCAGCACAAAAGCGCAATATCCCGCACAATGGACGGCCGAACAAAAACATCCGGAGCCACCCCATGACCGAACGGGAAACCGTCACCACCGCCCATGGCGACACCAGTGGAATGCTGATCATCGGTGCCGGCCTGGCCGGCCTGACCGTCGCTGAAACCCTGCGCGCTGAAGGCTACACAGGACCGATTACCCTGATCGGTGACGAAGTCCATGCGCCTTACCAACGCCCGCCGCTGTCAAAGGCTTTTTTGCTTAGCGACACCACCGAAGCGCAACTCATGATGCGCCCGGCTGAAATCATGGCAAAAAAGAGCATTGAGCTGAAACTCGGTGCTGGCGTGACGGCGATCGACCGCGCCAGAAAGCAGGTGACACTGAGCGATGACTCGACGCTGACCTACGATGGGCTGGCCCTATGCACCGGATCGCGTCTGCGCACCCTGCCGCTCACCGGCGCGGATTGGCGAGGCGTGTTCGGCCTGCGTTCCCTGGACGATTCGAAGGGCATCAAGGACGCGCTCGAAACAGCGCAGAACGTGGTAATTATCGGCGGCGGATTCATCGGCCTCGAAGTCGCGGCTGTAGCCCGGAAAAAAGGCAAAAAGGTCACAGTATTGGAAGCTGCCGATCGTCTGATGGCACGCGTTGTTGCGCCGTTGATTTCGCAGTTCTACCTAGACCTGCACACAGCCAACGGGGTGGAAGTGGTACTCGGCGCGATGGTCTCGGAACTGGTCGGCCACGACAACACGATTTCCGCAGTAAAAACCAAAGACGGCCGCGAGTTTGCCGCCGATCTGGCGCTGGTCGGTATTGGCGTCATTCCCAACACCGAATTGGCCGAAGCCGCGGGTCTTGAAGTCGATGGCGGCATCGTGGTCGATGTCTGTGGACGAACCGCCGACCCAACCATCGTCTCCGCTGGCGACTGCACCGCATTACGCATGGACAATGGCAGCCTGCGCCGGCTTGAATCCGTACAGAACGCGCTGGAGCAAGGCAAATCTGCAGCCGCAGGATTGCTCGGCCGTGAGCGCCCGTTCAATGCCGCGCCGTGGTTTTGGTCCGATCAATACGATGTCAAGCTGCAGATGCTTGGGCTGACGGCGGGTTTCGATAACGTCGTAACGCGCGGCGATCCAGGTGCAAAAAAGTTCTCCGCCTACTACTTCAAAAACGGAAACCTGATCGCCATCGATTCGCTGAACCAGGCTGCCGAGCACATGAACGGGCGCAAGCTGTTCGACAAGTGCATCTCACTGACACCCGAACAGGCAGCCGATACCGCTTTCGACCTGAACTCGCTGCTGGTTTGAACTGACACGAGAACTACTGGCCGCCAATATCCAATCCACGTCATTTGCATCAAGCTTTACGGTTTCAATAGTCAACATACCGGAAGCAAAACTCCGATTGCGACAATCCATGAAGAAAGTATTGGTCTATTGTGGGCTCTCGCTGGCCTTGACCAGCACCGTGGCGCAGATGTCACACCTCGGAACGCCTCCGGCGGCAGCGTTTGCGGCCTGCAGCGGTCGCGGCGAAGGAGCGCCTTGTCACTTCGGTGCGCCCCACGGACAAGTGACAGGTGAATGCCGAACGATGCGCGAAGGCCACCCGGTTTGCGTTCCTGTCGGCGATAAAGCGAGAAACAGCGGACCTCGATCGAAACCACCAGGATCAAGCCCGGAAAGTGAGCCGCGTCGCGCGGGTCGGAGTGCCATGACCAAACCCTTCAGCGCCGAGATTTCAGCCCATGATCCCAAGGCAAAGCGTGTCGATTCTCGCGTGCCGGATACCCGGCAAGGTAGCTGCTTCGAGAATTATGGGGTGATCCCCTGCCCCGATGGTGCAGCGCCTTTCACCGGCCAGGATGCGAATTACGAAGGAGCGCAGACAGCCTATCGAGCCAACGGTGATGGAACGGTCAGCGACCTGATAACCGGCCTGACATGGCAAAAGGCACATAACGAAACCCGCCTCGATTTTTTTGCGGCGCAGACTGCCTGCCGTCAGCTCACCCTCGGCGACCAGCAAGACTGGCGCCTGCCCACGATCAAGGAGCTTTTCTCACTCGCCGATTTCCGTGGCTCGCAAGGACGCCGCGCCTTCATCGACGATGTCTTCGATTTTCGCCAACCCGGAATGGATGTACTGCAGGGTGACCGCTTCAGCGCCACCCATTCACCTGGAATGATGGGACAGACCTGGTCGGCAACCTTATACACCGGCGTTCATTACGGGCGGCCGGGGGTTGAGGCCGCGTTCTTTTTTAATTTCCTCGACGGTCATATCAAGCAGGCGCCGACCAAGGGCAACAGCCGCTTGTTCTATCGCTGCGTCCGCGGCCCGGTCTGGGGAGAAAACCGGTTTTCCGGTTCAGATCATGGCACCATCAAAGATCAGGCGAGCGGTCTGGTTTGGCAAAAGATCGACGATGGCAAGCCCCGCGAATGGTCTGCCGCGCTCGCCTATTGCCAGACGCTTGATCTCGATGGAAAACGCGACTGGCGCCTACCAAACGTAAAAGAGTTGCAGAGTATCGTCGACTACAGTCAACATGCGCCCGCACTCGACGAGCGCTTCCTGCGGATGACCGATCCTAAGGGCTGGTTCTGGAGCAGTACCACGCATGGCGACAACATCCGGCATGCGGCCTATGTTTGCTTCGGCCCCTGTACTTCTGTCGATGGCTTGGATGTGCATGGCGCGGGCGCACAGCGGAGTGACCCCAAAACAGGTGATCCAACCAGCATCGGATCGCTGGGAGGGCAACGCGACGAGGTTCGAATCAGAAATTATGTCCGCTGCGTCAGATAGATACCTTTCGCACTGCAGCTTGCGTAATAGGCGATCCGAGTACCTGTGAATATGTGTAATGCATTTTTACAAACCACTAATTTCACTACAGGAATCGTGTTCGCGGCAGCGAGATCAAGAGCAACGCATCCACAGTCAGGGCAGCAAAAATCCATCTCCATGCTGCTCCGCACCATCCAAAGCACGTTGCTTAAAAAAATGATTCGCGTTTAAATGTAGGGGTTCAACAAGAACGCCTATATCTGTATCAAAGAAAAATGAGCCACGAGCTCATCCATAAAAAACGAGGAGAAATGAATGAAAGTAAAAATGAAAATTGCGGCTATTGCCGCTGTGGCTGCTTGCAGCATGGCGGCAGGAACAGCCCAGGCAGGCAAGACGTTTGATTCCGTAAAGAGCAAAGGCTTTGTCCAGTGCGGTGTCAGTACCGGTCTGCCCGGATTTTCAGTTGCCGACGACAAAGGCCAGTGGAAGGGTATCGACGTTGATGTTTGTCGTGCCGTTGCCGCCGCCATGTTCGGCGATGCCAGCAAGGTGAAATTCAGCCCCCTAAACGCCAAGGAGCGTTTCACAGCACTCCAGTCAGGCGAGATTGACGTGTTGTCGCGCAACACCACCTGGACGTATTCCCGTGACACCAGCCTCGGGCTCAACTTTGCCGGGGTGACCTATTACGACGGCCAGGGCTTCATGGTCAGCAAGAAACTCAAGATCAATACAGCCAAGAAGTTGTCGGGCGCGGCGATCTGCATCCAGGCCGGGACGACCACCGAGCTCAACGTCGCCGACTATTTCCGCTCCAACAAGATGACTTACAAGGCCATTACCTACGATACCTCGGACGAGACCGTAAAGGCCTTTGAAGCCGGCCGTTGCGACGTGCTGACTTCCGACGCATCGCAGCTCTATGCGTTGAGAATCAAGCTTTCGGCTCCAGACAACGCAATCGTGCTACCCGAAATTATTTCCAAGGAGCCTCTCGGTCCGGTCGTGCGTCAGGGTGACGATGAATGGTTCAATGTTGTCCGTTGGGCATTGTTCGCACAGATCAATGCTGAGGAAGCCGGTTTGACTTCAGGCAACGTCGACGGCATGAAGACCAACAAGGACCCCAATATCCGCCGCATTCTGGGTCTTGAAGGCGTCAAGGGTGAAATGATCGGCCTCAAGGATGACTGGGCCTATCAGATCATCAAGCAAGTCGGCAACTATGGCGAGATGTTCGATCGTAATGTGGGCAAGGGTAGTGCGCTCGGTATTGCACGCGGACAAAACGCGTTGTGGAGCGCCGGGGGCTTGCAGTACGCACCTCCAATTCGCTAATTTGACGCGAGAACGCGCGCCCTGGCTTTTAGGCTAGGGCTGCATGCACCACGACACTCCATGAGGAGTGTCGTGGTTTTCCGTATATACGCCCAAAACGATTTCCATCGAGGTCCACCATGGCCATAGCGCCTGGAAAAAATCAAACCGCGAAGCAACCGTCCAAGCTGAACGATCCACGCTTCAGGGCGCTGCTATTCCAGATTATTGCCAGCGTGACCGTTGCCGGATTCATTTACTGGCTGGTCAACAATACCCTGCACAACATGGCGTTGCGGGGCATCTCCACCGGCTTTGCTTTTCTAAACAACCAGGCCGGGTTCAGCATCCTTCAGTCTCTGGTCGAATACGACGAAACGCACACCTACGGCCGAACCTTCGTGGTTGGTCTGCTGAATACACTGCTCGTTTCCGGACTGGGAATCTTCTTTGCGACGATTGTCGGGTTCACGATTGGCGTGGCCCGACTATCGCACAATTGGCTGGTCAATCGACTGGCGATGACCTACATCGAGATATTTCGCAATATTCCGTTACTACTGCAGATATTCTTTTGGTATTTCGCCGTTGCAATCAATCTACCAGGACCGCGCGAGGCAATCCAGATAAGCGACTTGGCGTTTCTGAGTAACAGAGGTCTTTTCATTCCGCGCCCTGTGTTTGAAGAAGGCTTCGGCATAACCGCGCTGGCCATATTGTTCGCTGTCATCTTTGTGATTTTTCTTGCTCGATGGGCACGGCGTCGGCGCGAAATGACGGGCCAGCCTTTTCATACCGTTTACGTTTCACTGGGCATTCTTTTTGGCTTGCCTGCCATTGCGTTTATCGTTACGGGCACACCGTTGTCCTGGGATATCCCGGAAATGGGCGGCTTCAGCTTTTCCGGAGGTCTCGCAGTGATCCCGGAACTGTTTGCGCTTACGCTGGCGCTTTCCGTGTACACCGGGGCATTCATTGCCGAAACCGTGCGCAGCGGAATTCAGGCGGTTGCCCACGGCCAGACAGAGGCAGCGCGTGCGCTGGGGCTGAGGCATAGCTGGACCCTGCGCCTGATTGTGATACCCCAGGCAATGCGGGTGATCATTCCCCCACTCACCAGCCAGTACCTGAATCTTGCCAAGAATTCTTCTCTGGCAGCAGCGATTGGCTATCCCGACCTGGTGGCGGTATTTGCCGGGACCACCCTGAATCAAACCGGGCAGGCAGTTGAAGTCATTTCAATCACCATGGCGGTTTATTTGACCTTGAGCCTCGTCATTTCGGTTTTCATGAATTGGTACAACGCCAGGATGGCGTTGACGGAGCGCTGACATGGCAGATTTCACCCCCTCTCCAGACTTGGCACCCCCGAGCCTTACGGTTGGCCCTCTGGGTTGGGTAAGGACCAATCTTTTCCCCGATCCGTTCAATTCGGTGCTGACCCTGATTGCGCTTTACCTGGTGTATCTCACACTTCCACCTGCTATTGATTGGGCGCTGCTCAAAGCAGACTGGTCGGGCACCTCCCGTGAGGCCTGCGTTTCAGGGGGCGCCTGCTGGGTGTTTGTCCATGCCCGCATGAACACCTTCCTCTACGGCTTTTTCCCCGAGTCCGGCTATTGGCGGGTCAACCTCCTGTACTTCGTCACGATCGCGCTGCTGATTCCGCTTTTTGTAAAGCAATTCAAGTACAAGGTGATTCTCGCTGCGATCAATCTCGTCGCCTTTCCGCTTCTGGTATGGATTCTGATGTCGGGAGGCGTGTTTGGCCTGTCGCACGTGGAGACCTCGAATTGGGGCGGACTGTCCCTGACCCTGATTCTGGCTGCCATTGGTTGTGTGGCAGCGCTGCCATTCGGTGTATTGCTGGCGCTCGGACGCCAGGCCACCAACATGCCCGCGGTCAAGACCATGTGCGTGGTGTTCATCGAGTTCTGGCGAGGCGTTCCGCTGATTACCGTACTCTTCATGTCCTCGGTCATGCTGCCGTTGTTTCTGCCCGAGGGGACCTCGTTCGACAAACTGCTGCGCGCAATGATCGGCATCACTCTGTTCCAATCGGCCTACATGGCTGAAGTGATCCGTGGCGGCCTGCAGGCCATTCCCAAGGGGCAGTACGAGGCGGCAGATGCCATGGGCCTGACCTACTGGAAGAAGACCGGTCTTGTCATCCTGCCTCAGGCCTTGAAGATCGTAATCCCGGGCATCGTGAATACCTTTATCGCACTGTTCAAGGACACCACGCTGGTCATCATCATCGGTCTGCTTGAAGTGCTCGGCATGGTGCAGACCGCACTCAATGATCCAAACTGGCTCGGCTACTCAACCGAAGGCTACGTATTTACCGCTGCCGTGTTCTGGGTCTTTTGTTTCAGCATGTCGCGCTTTAGCCAAAGGCTTGAGGCACGCCTGCATACGGGACACAAACGCTGAATGATTCGACGTCGAAGCGGCACACCGCTGCCACGCAACTTACCCTCACGGGCCTTGTATTCTGGAGTCGGCAATGAATGAAATCGCAGAAAAGCAGCTTGAGAATCAAGTGTCCGATCAACCCATAATCGAACTGACGGGCGTTCACAAATGGTACGGGCAGTTTCATGTGCTCAAGAACATCAATCTGCATGTGAAGAAAGGCGAACGTATCGTTGTTTGCGGCCCCTCAGGCTCGGGCAAATCCACCATGATCCGCTGCATCAATCGACTCGAAGAACATCAGCAGGGAAGTATTGTCGTGGACGGCATCGAGTTGACCAGCGATGTAAAACAAATCGAGCATATCCGCCGCGAAGTCGGGATGGTGTTCCAGCATTTCAACCTGTTCCCCCACCTGACAGTGCTCGACAACTGCACGCTGGCACCAATCTGGGTGCGAAAAATGCCGAAGAAGGATGCGGAAGAAGTCGCCATGCAGTACCTGGAGCGGGTCAAGATTCCAGAGCAGGCCAAAAAATATCCAGGTCAGTTGTCCGGCGGCCAACAGCAACGCGTTGCCATCGCCCGCAGCCTGTGCATGAATCCCGCCATCATGCTGTTTGACGAGCCAACCTCAGCGCTCGATCCGGAAATGATCAAGGAAGTGCTGGACACCATGGTTGGACTGGCTGAAAGCGGAATGACCATGATGTGCGTCACGCACGAAATGGGATTTGCAAAAACCGTCGCCGACCGAGTCATATTCATGGACAAGGGCGAAATTATCGAAGAAAACGAACCGCACGAATTCTTCAACAACCCGCAGAACGAGCGCACCAAGCTTTTCCTGAGCCAGATCCTCGGACACTAAATCACGGTTTTACCGTCACCTTGACGGGGAGGACATTGTCCGTAGCATCAGGCAATAAAACCCAATGGTGCGAAGCGGCCGCCCAAGGTCTGCCGTGATTCCTGCCGCCACCAGCGCTCCAGCACCGTCGCATAGACGCTGCGATAGTCAACGCTGAAACCCATGTTGCCGCTGCCATCGAGCCGAGCCAGATTCGGTGACTCGCCATAAAGACCACCGCGCACAGCGCCGCCGAGCGCGAAATGCACATTCGCCGTACCGTGGTCGGTGCCCCTGCTCTGGTTTTCTCTTGGTCGTCTGCCGAACTCGGCATAGCTCAGCACCAGTGTCTGCTGCCAGCGATTCAACTCGATCAGTGCCGAGCGCAAAGCCGTCAGACCTTTCGCCAGTTGCGTCAGCAGGTTGCCATGGACGCCCGGCTGATTCTGGTGAGTATCAAATCCGGATAGCGTCAGGCGCAACACCGCCAAGTCCACGCCCGATCCCAGAACCTGACAGGCCGTCTTCACCGTATTACCGAAACCGCTCTGTGGAAATTCAGTGCTGAAATTGAAGTCCGTGCCTAGTCCATTCAGTTTCAGGGCAGCATGACGAATATCTGACTCTACCCGCTGGATGTATGCCAACGGGCCACCGCGTGCAGCGCCACCGCCTTCCGCCAGACGGGCCATGCGTTCGAACTGCTGCGGATTGGACAAGGCAACGACGCGACCACCACCCGTCATCGGCCCCATGTCCTGGCTGCCCACGATCACGGCATCGGCAGCAAAAGTCGCTGGAGGCGGCGAAAGCACGAAGCTGCGTGCCAGCCAGCCTTGCGCCAGGTACTGATCGCTCGTCGAAGCCGTATCCCATATCTCGATGGAGCGGAAATGTGACAGGTTCGGCTTCGGATAACCGACGCCCTGCAGCACGGCCAGTTCCTTCGCCTGCCACAACGGCATCAGAGTCTGCAGCGAAGGATGAAATCCCATGCGCTCGGATATCTGCAACACCTCATCGCGGCGGATTCCGATCTGCGGCCGCAGCGCCCGGTAGTCCGGATCGGAAAAGGGCACCAAGCTGTTCAGGCCGTCGTTACCGCCCTTCAACTCGATCAGAATCAGCAGGCGATCATAAGGCGAACTGCCGGCCGCAATCGCCAGGCCTGGGGTCAGCGCCATCAATCCGGCGCCGCCAAGGCAATTCAGAAATTCGCGGCGTTTCATGGTTTGCTCCTCATCGTGTCTACTTCAACTGGTAGGACGGATCGAGCAGGGCTTCGCGCAGATCCGTGCGGCCATCACGTTGCAGCAGTCGCTCAGCCAGAGACTTGCGAGCCAGCAAGGTGCTGCTGTTGATCCAGGCTTCGCCGCCGGGCCAGCCGCGAACATTTGGCGGTGCGAACAGATCCTGCCCAAGCTGGCGAAGAGCGAGGCTCAAGCGCTGGGAATCCGGCGCTTCCATCTCCAACGTGTTCAAGGTACCCACTATCCAATCGACGGGCGACTTGATCAGGGCAAGACGATTTTCCGTCGCCCAGAAAGCCTGACTATTCAATAGTTCGCGCAATGCGACGCGTGTGTCGTAGTTGGCGTCGCGATAGCGCCGGGCAATGCGCCGGATTTCCTGTTCGTTGGGTGTCGCCGAGACGAACTCGCGCCACAGCTTGCGCACGACCAGCTCCGCCGTCTGCGGCTGGGCCAGCAGAATATCGAGCACCGCGTCACCATCCAGATTGCCACTGACGCCAAGCACCGTCTTGCTGCCATTGTCATGGGCGAAGGGGCGCCAGCGGTATTCGCCGGTGTCACGTTCGATGCTCCAGCCGGTAAAAGCGCGCGCCGCCTCCTTGATGTCCTGCTCGCTGTAGTTGCCTTCACCCAACGTGAATAGTTCCATCACCTCGCGCGCGAAGTTTTCGTTGGGGCTGCCCTTGCGATTGGTCGCCGAATCAAGATAGATGACCATCGCCGGATCCTTGCTGACGGCATGCAGCAACTCGTCGAAATTTCCCAGCGCGTGGCGGCGCAGCAACTGGTTCTGCTCGACCATCAGTTTCGTGCTCCTGACTTTTTGCAGGCTGGAAACAAAATGGTTGTGCCAAAACAGGGTCATGCGCTCGCGCAACTGTGCCGCCGGGGTCGGCGCCTTGAGCATCGCGGCAAGCCACCAGGCGCGCAAGCCAATCACGCGACGTCGTTGCTCCTGCTTGCGCACCTCCTTGTCCTGTGCACGCAGCATGGCCGGCGACTGATATTCCAGCAGATCGTCCGGTGGCGAAGGCACATCGACGGTGGGCCCAAACAGCAGTCGACCTACCGCCTCTGTGCGCGAAAGCCGGGCAAACCCTGCAACGTCAGCCGGTCGGGCGCCGAAGCCGGCGCGATTCAGCAAATGCCGCGCATCGGCTGCACCCATGGCTGCAGCGAAAACCGGCTCGATGGACAGAATGCCGAATGCAAACACGATGAAAATATTCCTGAACGCTGGGTGCATGCGAGAATCTCCGCGGTTGATGCGAACGTATGCTGGACTCCGCCTGTAAGCGAATTGTTGAACCAACTTGCGGATATGTAAGCCCATGTTTCTGCGGCGCGAATTCCAGCACTGCCGCAGGTGTTGTCTCGATCGTCCAGCCGGCTTATAGTCGGTAACCTTATGAATGCCAGCGCCCGCATTATCCCCATTACCAGTGAGCTCAAGGCCGCAGCACCAGCGACCGGAGCGCTAGCCGCGCCGCTCGACGGCAGCCTTGTCGACCTGCGCCAGCGACGTGTGCGCGACCTGCGTATTTCGGTCACCGACCGCTGCAATTTCCGCTGCGTGTATTGCATGCCCAAGGAGGTTTTCGACCACGATTACGCCTTCCTGCCGCGCACCGATCTGCTTTCCTTCGAGGAGATCGTCCGCATTGCACGCATCTTTGTCGATCAGGGCGTCGAAAAAATCCGCATCACGGGAGGCGAACCTCTGCTGCGCCGGCATATCGAGAACCTGATCGAGCAACTGGCAAAGCTGCCGGTGGAACTGACGCTGACGACCAATGGTTCGTTGCTGGTGAAAAAAGCACGGGCACTGCGCGATGCCGGCCTCGACCGTGTCACGGTCAGCCTTGATGGTTTGGACGATGCCGTTTTCAGGCGCATGAACGATGTCGATTACCCGGTCAGCGATGTGCTCGACGGCATCGCCGCTGCGGCTGCCGTCGGGCTGGCGCCGATCAAGGTGAATTGTGTGGTCAAGCGCGGCAGCAACGACGACCAGATCCTGCCGCTGGCACGCCACTTCCGCAACAGCGGCCATATCCTGCGCTTTATCGAGTTCATGGACGTCGGCGCATCCAATGGCTGGCGTATGGACGAAGTACTGCCCTCGGCCGATGTCATCGCCTGCATCCACGCCGAGTTCCCGCTGCAAGCCATCGACGCCAACTATCACGGCGAAGTGGCCGGCCGCTGGCGTTATCTGGATGGCGGCGGAGAAATCGGCGTCATCTCCTCGGTGACGCAGGCGTTTTGTTCGAGTTGCACGCGGATTCGACTATCCACCGAGGGCCAGCTCTACACCTGCCTGTTTGCCCAAGGCGGCCACGATCTGCGTGCGCTGCTGCGTGAGGGTGGCGACGATGAAAAACTGCAGCGCCTCATCGCCAACGTCTGGCGTGGACGTGACGATCGCTATTCCGAGATTCGCAGCGCCGCAACCGCCCTGCCGCAAGGCTCCTCCAAAATTGAAATGTCCTATATTGGCGGCTAATCCGCTGCATCGTTCTACTCCATGACCTCGATACTTCAAACCCTCTCCTGCGCCGACAACTACGATCCAAACTCCCTGCCCGTCGATCGTGCCCGCCAGCTCATTCTCGATCTGCTCCGCCCGGTCGTCGGCCACGAGCGCATCTTCGTACGCCAGGCGCTGGACCGCGTGCTGGCCGAAGATGTAATCTCGCCCATCGACGTGCCGACCCACGACAATTCGGCGATGGACGGCTGGGCGGTTCGCTTTGACGATCTCGCGGCAGGTGAGAAAAGCGCAGGTGAAACCCGGCTGAAAAACATCGGCACCGCTTTTGCCGGCCGCGCCTTCGAGGGAAAACTCGGCGCTGGTGAGACGGTGAGAATCATGACCGGCGCGGTTCTGCCGCAGGATGCAGACTGCGTGGTGATTCAGGAAGTGGTGCGCGTCGAAAACGATGTCGTCATTATCCCGCCAGGGCAGCGCCGCGACCAGAACACGCGTCGCGCCGGCGAAGATCTGCAGGCTGGCAAGCCGGCCATCGCCGCCGGCAAGAAGTTGCGCCCGGCCGAGATCGGCATCATCGCCTCGCTGGGAATTGCCGAGCTGTCGGTGCGCCGCCGTGTTCGCGTCGCGCTGTTTTCCACCGGCGACGAATTGTGTTCGATCGGCACTCCGCTCGCGCCGGGCGCCGTGTACGACAGCAACCGCTATACGATCTGGGGCATGCTCACTCGCCTGGGCTGCGAGGTCATCGACATGGGCGTGGTCAAGGATGACCCCGCCGTGCTTGAAGCGGCGTTTCGCGAAGCCGCCAGCTGCAGCGACGCCATTATCACCAGTGGTGGCGTCTCGGTCGGCGAAGCCGATTTCATCAAGCAGTTGATGGCCCAGCTCGGCGAAGTCGCGTTCTGGAAAATCGCCATGAAGCCCGGCCGCCCGATGGCCTTCGGCCGCATCCAGCCCGATGGCGAAGACAAGCCCGGTGCCTGGCTGTTCGGCCTGCCCGGCAACCCGGTAGCGGTGATGGTGACTTTCTACCAGTTTGTGCTGCCGGCGATCCTCAAACTGGCAGGCGTCGATCCCGTCAAACTCGTACCCGCCTTTCCCGCACGTTGCACCGAAGCCATGAAAAAGGGCTGCGGCCGCACCGAATTCCAGCGCGGCATCCTGTTCCAGGAAAACGGCGAATGGTGCGTGCGCCCCACCGGAGCGCAGGGGTCAGGCGTGTTGCGCTCGATGTCCGACGCCGACTGCTTCATCGTGCTCGAACACGAGCGCGAAAAAGTCGGCGCTGGCGATACGGTGATGGTGCAGTTAATGAATGGGCTGGTTTAGCCGCTCACCGCCTATTCAGCCAGACTGGCACTGCGGATCTGGCCCTGCACGCGACCCAGGCCGCCACTGAAGTCCGACAAGCGGATACCCATCGCCACCACTGCCGACTGACCCGGCTTGAGATCGCCAGGCAGCGAATACTCGCGGGCAAACCCTGTCTGTTGCACCACAGCCGCGACGCGCAGATTGCGCAAAACTGCCGGACTACGATTGGTCACCCGCAGGCCAATGTTGCCGTTGCTGTCGGCGACCGGTGAAACCTGCACATAATTGCCCGGATTGCGCGGCAGATCGAGGCGCACCAGTGAGCTTGCGGCAAGTTTGCCCACCTCGGATTCCGATCCCGCCGCAATGCGGAAATGCTCAATGGCTTTTGCCGGCTGGCGCCCGTCCTGAGCCAGCTTGCCCAGCACGTAGTGCGCGGCAGCCGTCGGCAACAGCGCGTTGCTGCGCTCCAGATCGTGCTGCGCTCCCTCGGCATTGCCCAACTGCTCGCGCGTCACGCCGCGATTCAGATGAAAAGCAAAGTAGTCCGGATTGCGTTTGATCGCCTCGCCGTACTCGCGCTCCGCTTCCTTTGTCCGCCCCAGTTTTTTCAGCGCATCGCCACGCAAGGCATGGAAAATCGCCTCGCGCGGTTCCAGTTTGATGGCACGATCGGCCTGCTCCAGGGCTTTTTTAGCATCCTTCGCCAACAGCTTGCGGCCCTCGTCGTGAGCCTCATAGGCCGGTTTCGAGCGGAGCAGAAACGCCAGCTTGCTCCGATACTCCTCCTCACCACGCAGCAGATTGGCCGGCAGACCGGCGGCCTTGCTTCGATTGGCTTCGACTCGCTCCTGCGACGGCGGATGGGTGGAGAACATGCCGGCCAGCCAGTTCTGTTCCTTGTTTCTCGAGAGACGAACAAAGGTTTCCTGCAACTCCACCGCCGCTTTTGGATCGTAGCCCGCACGCACCATGTAGTCGATGCCATAGTTGTCGGCTTCCAGCTCGTGATCGCGACCAAAGCGGAAATTGAGCAACGCCGCACCGCCTTGCGCAGCGAAATCGATCAGGCCGGCATTTTGATTGTCTGCCGCCAACACCGAGATGATCGCCGCGCCGGCCGAGAGCAACGTCCCCCGCTCCATCGAACTCGCGCCGTGGCGCGCGGCCGCGTGCACTATCTCGTGCGACAGCACCGCCGCCAGTTCCGCCTCGCTCTTGAGTTCGGTCAGCAAGCCGCGATTGAGCGCCAGCTTGCCACCGGGCAGCGCCCAGGCATTGGGCACCGAATCATTGATGATCACAAATTCGAAGGGAAGATTGGGCCTGTCGCTGACCTTCACCAGCTTCTGCCCGACCTGGCTGATGTAGGCCGTCAGTGCCGGATCAAGAATGAACTGACCGCCCGCCGACTGCTGGCTCGGCACATACTGCTCTTTTCCCATGCGGATTTCCTGCTGCTCCGATACCAGCCGCAGTTCGCTTTTCTTCGTCACCGGATTGGTGGCGCAACCACTGGTCACCAGGGCAGTCAGGGCCAGCAGAAAAAGGCAGATAGAATTGGTCGAAGACAACAGGCTTGTGTTCATGGCATGGGGATATTGGACGCGGAATTTGCGCAAAGTGTAGCGCGGCTTTGGATTCATTATGGTACCGAGAAAAAAGACAGGCCGAAGCCGCTTGCCGGCTACCGACCGAACACCCTGCGAAACTGATGCACCCTTTGCGTTCGCGCCGGCGTCTTCGTATATTCCTCCAGAACTCAAACTCAACCACCCGGCGGAGAACTCTGATGAAGCCATTTTCAATAGCACTGCGTAAACTGGCATTGCTGTTTGCCGTGATATTGCTGCCGACCGGCGCAATGGCGGAAGCGCCAAAAATCGGCATTGTGATCATGCACGGCAAGGGTGGATCGCCCACCCGACACGTCTCTAACCTGGCAAGCGCGCTGGAAGGCAAAGGCTACCTGGTCGCCAATCTTGATATGCCCTGGTCCGGCAAACGGGAGTACGACGTCGATGTTGCCGCCGCCGAAGCCCAGATCGAAACCGCGCTATCAGAACTTCGCGGCAAGGGTGCGCAGAAAGTCTTTGTCGCCGGCCACAGCCAGGGCGGCGCCTTCGCCCTGCATTTCGCCGGCAAGCATATCGTCGATGGCGTCATCTGCATTGCGCCCGGCGGCGACGTCAGCAACAAGCTGTTCCGCGAAAAGCTGGGCGACACGGTAGAACGCGCCCGTCAGCTAGTCGGCGAGGGCAAAGGAAACGAAAAGACCGAGCTGAGCGACTATGAGGGAAGCAAGGGAATGTCTTCGGTTTCGACCACACCCGCCATCTACCTGAGCTGGTTTGACCCGGACGGCGCCATGAACATGCGGCGGGCGGCACGAGCCGCCAACCCCAAGTTGCCCATACTCTGGATGGTTGCCAAACGCGACTATCCGGGCCTGCGAAAAGTGAATATCCCCATGTTCGACACGCTCCCGAAAAATCCCCGCACACAGAGGGTCGAACCCGACTCCGACCATCTTGGCGCCCCCGCGGCAGCGCTGGATGACGTGCTACGCTGGACATCGGAGCTGGCCGCAAGCGGGGATCGATAAGCTTGCCGCTTTTTGCATCATCGGTATCGTCGATTTCGCGGCGAGACGAAAGAAAAATCAGGTGAACCACAGAGGCACAGAGAACACAGAGAACACAGCGTTGCGCCGGACGAGTGGATCACCCCAAGAATGAGCGGCCGTCGATCCATAGGGCCGTGATTCATCGCCTTTCTCTATGTCTCTGTGTCTCTGTGGTGAGGTTTTTAAGTTGAACCGCTTGTCGAGTCGACTAAGCACAGACAGCCACCAACGGCGCACCGCTTGTGCGGCAGTGGGTCCGCAAACATTTTGGAGCGCATTGAATGCAAGTGATTTCCGGCCCGGTACTGCGGGACATCGTATTGATCGGCGGCGGTCACAGTCATGTCGGCGTGCTGTACATGTTTGCCATGCGGCCTGTGCCGGGCGTGCGTCTGACGGTGATCTGCACCGACACCGACACACCCTACTCGGGCATGCTGCCCGGCTATATCGCCGGACATTACAGCTTCGACGAGGTGCATATCGACCTGCGCCGCCTGGCCGAATTCGCCGGCGCGCGCTATTACCGCGACGAAGTGATTGGCGTCGACCGCACAGCCCGCAAAGTCATCTGCCGCCAGCGTCCGCCGGTAAGCTATGACGCGCTCTCGATCAACGTCGGCTCCACGCCGCAACTGGGCCGGGTCACCGGTGCCAGCGAGCATGCCGTGCCGGTCAAGCCGATCCGGCGCTTCAACGAACGCTGGCTGGCGCTGCTGGAACGCGTGCGCCAGCATGCCGGTACCACGACTATTGCCGTGGTTGGCGCCGGAGCCGGTGGCGTCGAACTGACGCTGGCCATGCAGTACCGGCTGCGCAATGAACTTCTTGCGCTGGGCCGCAACCCGGATGAATTGAAATTTCATCTGTTTTCCGCCACGGCCGACATTCTGCCGACGCACAACGCCCGCGTGCGCCGGGCCTATGAATCGATACTCGAAGCACGCGGCGTCAGCGTGCATTGCAGCGCCGAAGTCAGCCGTGTTGATGCGGGTCGATTGCAAACAGTATCGGGTGAAGTGCTGCAAGCCGACGAGGTGGTCTGGGTCACCCAGGCCGGCGGCGCGGCATGGCTGGCCGACACCGGACTGGCGCTGGACGACGACGGCTTCGTCCGTGTCAAAGAGACCCTGCAAAGCGAAACCGATCCGCTGATTTTCGCCGCCGGTGATTGCGCCTCGATGCGTGCGCACAAGCTGGAAAAGGCCGGCGTTTTCGCCGTACGCATGGGCCGCCCGCTGGCCGAGAATCTGCGTCGCACGGTGACCGGGCAGGCGCTGGTGAATTACCGGCCGCAGTCGCGCTGGCTGGCGCTGATCAGCACCGGCGACAAGCACGCCGTCGCATCGCGCGGCGCGCTCTACGCACGCGGCGACTGGATCTGGCGCTGGAAAGACTGGATCGATCGCCGCTTCATGCGCAAGTTCAGCGAGTTCCCCGCCATGTCCGATACCGCCAGGGCCGGCAGCGAAGCGGTGGTATTGCAGGAGGCCGAGCAGGTGCAGGCCATCTCGGCCGTCGCCATGCGCTGCGGCGGCTGCGGTGCCAAGGTCGGCGCCACGGTGCTGTCGCGCGCACTGGCCAGCGTCCAGCCGATCGAGCGCGATGACGTGCTGATCGGCCTGCACGCGCCCGACGATGCCGCCGTGCTGCGCGTGCCGCCGGGCAAGGCGATGGTACATAGCGTTGATTTCTTCCGCGCCTTCATCGACGATCCCTGGCTGTTCGGCCGCATCGCCGCCAACCACGCGCTGGGCGACATCTTCGCCATGGGCGCAGAAGCGCAGTCGGCCACGGCCATTGCCACCGTACCGCCGGGACTGGAAGACAAGGTCGAGGACACCGTATTCCAGATGATGTCGGGTGCCGTGTCAGTATTGAACGAGGCCGGTTGCGCGCTGGTCGGCGGCCATACCGGCGAAGGCAGCGAACTGGCGCTGGGCTTCGCCATCAACGGCCTGATCGATGAGAAGCTGGCCGGCGTCTTGACCAAAGGCGGCATGCGCCCGGGCGATGTGCTGATCCTGACCAAGCCGATCGGCACCGGCACCCTGTTCGCCGCGCACAAGCAGCCCAAGCCCGGGTTTGTGTGCAAGGGCCGCTGGATTGATGCGGCGCTGGAGTCCATGCAGACCTCCAACCGCAACGCCATGCCCTGCCTGATTGCGCATGGCGCCACCGCTTGCACCGATCTGACCGGCTTCGGCCTGCTCGGCCATCTGGTCGAGATGACGCGCCCCTCGGGCGTTGATGTCGAACTTGAACTCTCCGCCCTGCCCCTGCTCGACGGCGCTGCAGAAACCGCCGCGGCGGGTATCCTCAGTTCGCTACAACCGGCCAACGTGCGCCTGCGCCGGGCCTTGCACAATCAGCAAGAAGCATTGACGCACCCCAACTACCCACTGCTGTTCGACCCGCAAACCGCTGGCGGCCTGCTCGCCAGCGTACCGGCCGCCACGGCCGATGCCTGTCTTGCGGCGCTGCGCGACACAGGCTACCCGCGCGCGGCGCGCATCGGCCGCGTGCTGCAACAAGGGGAATCGATCGAACCGATCACGCTCAAATTATCCCCCGGCGAATCGACGGCAAAGAGTGGATCGGAAAGTTCGTAGCAAGCTTTCGTTCAAGCTCGAAAAACGGGCGCAGGGTCGAAACTGATTGCCTGGGCAGATAGTGGGCCGTACTGCCATCGCCGACTTTTCGGCCCTTGGGCCAAGTGCTGCGGCCGACCCTGCGACCGATACCTGCTGATTTCTCGAATGCCGTGTTAGGGCGGCAGCAAGTGCCCGTACATTTCCTGGCTAACAAGGGTCTTGCGAGTTGGGTTCAGAGCAATTTGAAAGACGAAATCACACTGACCCCTATGGTCCCGCTCTCAACGCATCGGCCGAACCTTGGTCGGTTGCCGGCATGGCGTCTTGAGCGTGGAAAGTCGGCGCTGGTAGTACGGCGGTTACGTGGTCTGTTCCGAATATTCCCCGATTATTCCCGCGAATATTCACTGCGAACCGAAAAGCGAAATGTCTCTGAACATCCCTCCCAGATTTTCAAGTGCTTTTTGTTGGTGAAACGGTTTGATAGTCACGGCCTTGTTTGAGCATGGACCAGATTATCCGAACGAGAACGCGCCCGAGGGCGCGCAAGGATT
>JAIPCF010000002.1 GCA_021738385.1 Sulfuritalea sp.
CAGCGCCGAGTTTTTCGTGCCGTCTCACCAGCGCCGAGTTTTTCGTGCCGTCTCACCAGCGCCGAGTTTTTCGTGCCGTCTCACCAGCGCCGAGTTTTTCGTGCCGTCTCACCAGCGCCGAGTTTTTCGTGCCCGACGCATTGCGTCGGGCACGGCGACGACAGGCAGTCGCCTCGCGGCCAGTACATCGCAAAACCCGCACCACGCCGTAACGCCAGCGCCGAGTTTTCCAGGAGAACCCGGCTCCGGCTCAGCCGGAGCGATGACGGCTACTGGCGTACGCAATCCACGTCATAGCGCACCGCGCCGTTGCTGGCGTCTTTCATCAGACCGTGGATGTCGGTTTCGAAGCCGGGAAATTTTTCGTTGAATTCGCGCGCGAACTCCAGATAGCGCACGATGGCGGGATTGCAGCGCTCCACAAATCGGCTTCGAGTTTCTTGAGTTGGTCTTTGTTCATGTGTTGCGTTTGTTGTCCGGTTCAGGCGGTGAAGCCTTTGGTGAATTGTTCCAGCAAGCGACGCGAGTAGTCCATGGCATCATGCCTGCCGAGCATGGCTCTTGCCATGTCCTCTATCAGTCGCTGTCTTTTTGCTCCTGGCAACAGCACTCCAAGGTCTGCGTTGGTCTGTGCAGATACCATTACGGCCGCATCTTTTCCAAGCAGCCAGGCTCCGGCAAGTTCCAGGTCATAGCCGGCTGCTTCAAGCGCTGCAAGCGCGCTGGCTTCCTCATAGATTCTGCTCGCGTTACCTGCATCGCTATAGCTGCGCAGCAGTGAAACCAGATCAAACGCATCCTTCGGGTTTTCCTGCCCGCGATCGGCCCACGCGAACAGCTTCAGGATCGCAATCCCAGGCAGCGAAGCGACAGCGATGCTCATCTCGGGGCTGACTTCAACGCTCACTGCGGCGGCCAGCGCGTCTCCAAAACCAGCAACGTTCATCAGGATCGCCATGTCCGGTGGCCAGGCTATGGTGTTGGGGCTGGTTTCAAGTCCGCCGAACGGAATCAGATCCACTTTGTACTGATGCTCAAAGCCTTCTGGACGGAAGTTAAGGCGGTGGGCCACGTGTTTCGATTCTTCGAAATTGGTATTTGCCAGCAAGGATGCTTTGATCGCTGTGAATTGATCCCAGTTGTCCAGGGCAAAGGCGAAGTCCACGTCTTTGGTGGCGCGTCCTGGCGGCAAGCCATGAATGTTTTCCAGCAGGATGATGCGCGCCATCGCCCCGACCAGAAATACGGGTAGGCCCAGTGCGTTTGACGCTTTATGGATTTCCTGAATCACCAATAGAGCGATCGGCTCGACGGGGCGGTCAGGCTTGGGTGTCAGCGGTCGCGAGATAGCGGTCATATATCAGCGTTGCGGCTTCCAGATTGCGGGGGTCCAGCGTCGCTATCAGATCAGCATAAGCCAGCAAGGGCGGTACGTTTTCCGGCATCGGCTTTTCGTCTTCGAAATCCCAGAAAGCGTCAAGGATTTCTATGTCACCCTGGGGGTCTGCGCGCAGTTTGTGCCCTGCCACCAGTCGGGTCAGATTCTTCTGGCCTTGCTCCTTGTGGAGATAAATAGTGAGTGCGTGGGGCCGCAGGTAAGCGGTCAACTTCTCCGCTGCCACCTCTGCACCCCACTGGGCGCCGTATTTGGTGATATCCACGCCTTTCCACCAATCGGCTTTCGGCGCGCGAAACCTTCGTGGATTGAGTTTCGGACGCAGCTTGATCGGGTAGTTCGTTACCCATTCTTGCACCAGTTTCTGGCGCTGAAGGAGGACTCTGTCGCCCTTGCCTTTCCGCCCTGTGATGTAAGCTCTTCCATTCAGATCGCGGAATACCCAACCCACCGTGCCGAGTGCGACACCTGCGGCGCGATTGATATCGCGGTAGGGTGCATTGAGCAGCTGTGGTTTGCATAGCAGGGCGAAAAAGACGCGCAAGTTGGTTGCGGTACCTGCCCGTCTTCCCTCGTGCTCTGCCGGTTGCAAATCTTCTCCTGCAACGGGTCGCTGTCCCTTCACCAGAACAAGCAGACCGGGCCCCCGCAGGTAGGCATTGCCGAGGGTATCGATAAACTGCAGATCCAGTTCGCGGCATTTTTCGGCGGCTTCTGCGGTGATGCGGGGTGCTACCAGGAGCAGTTGATCGCCATACTGGGCGCACTGACGTTTGATATCGCCCAGGATTGCGAAGCGGTCGACGCGTTTGATTTCGGCCAGATAGGGATAGCGCTGCCCGTTTGCCTCGACTTCAAGCCGGGCGTCCGCACAAAAACCCTGGGCCATCATCGGCTCTTGTTCAATCACTTTGCCGGTAATACCTGTTGCCTTGTGCAGGGCGTCCAAGGCTCGCTGCAGGATAGCTTGCCATTTGTCGTTAAGCGGATTCATGGGTGGAAATCCAATTTGTTCACGTTACGTGAACAGTACTTCGAAATGAACTAAAACGTCAAGCAATTGTTCGTGAAACGGATTTGTTCACGTTGCGCGGACAAATGAGAATAACGAACAAACAATCGAGTTAGGGTGTGGCCGAACTGAGACATAAACAGAACGGTCATCAATGGCCGCCAAGGCCGAGTGACCGCCGTATCGCCATCCGCTACGGCGAAGAGGCCTGCCCGCGATGCGGTATTCCAGGTCTGCAAAGCTGAGCGTTTCTTGCTCGACCGCCTTGTAGCGCATCCGCAGCGAAGCGGGCAGGGTTTTGTCCTGCTCCTTCTTGCTGCGCAGGTGTCTCATCAGTTGTTTCATCAGCGCCGAGTTTTCCCTCCGTCCCACCAGCGCCGACTTTCCCGGCTTGACCGGACCGCCCGCCCGGTGTAACCAACCGCCGCCGCGCGACTCCGGTGCGCCGACCGGCCGCTGGCGGCTTCGGTAACAAGGGCCTTCTCGAACGCTGAATACCGGCGGCGCCAAGAAAGTCGGCGCTGGCGGCACGGCACTTCCCGCATCGCAAAATGCCCGATTGGACGATTCGATCGGAACCGATAGCCGATGCCTATTCAATCGATTTCTACAATCAATTAGACGATAGCGATCGTAATTATTAATATACATACATCGCAGCAAATCATTTCAACAACCCAAGGAGCCACACCATGAACGCAAGCCTGATCAATACCGAAATCCAGCCCTTCAATGCCACCGCTTTCCACAATGGCAAATTCGTCCCCGTCACCAACGAAGACCTCAAAGGCAAGTGGTCGGTGGTGTTCTTCTACCCGGCCGACTTCACTTTCGTCTGCCCGACCGAGTTGGGCGACATGGCCGACCACTACGCCACTTTCAAGTCACTCGGCGTCGAGATCTATGCCGTATCTACCGACACCCATTTCACCCACAAGGCCTGGCACGATTCGTCGGAAACCATCGGCAAGATCAAGTACCCGATGATCGGCGACCCGACCGGCGCCCTCACCCGCAACTTTGGCGTGATGATCGAAGAAGCCGGGCTGGCCGAGCGTGGCACCTTCGTCATGGACCCGTCCGGCCGTATCCAGATCATCGAGATCAACGCCGGTGGCATCGGCCGCGACGCGACGGAGCTGCTGCGCAAGGTTCAGGCCGCCCAGTACGTCGCCAGCCACCCCGGTGAAGTCTGCCCGGCCAAGTGGAAGGAAGGCGAAGCCACTCTGGCGCCGTCGCTCGACCTGGTTGGCAAGATTTGAGGAAACACTGAATAAGTCCGTCACACCGGCGAACGCCGGTGTCCAGGTACTTGAAGCACTGGATTTCGGCGTTCGCCGGAATGACGGTGCAACACCCGCCCCCGCCGAAGCCGAGGGGGCGGGATTGCAGCGCAAAGACGAGCCCGGATTCAAGCCGTTTTTGCCGTGCAATCCAAGCAAGGAGAAAATCATGCTCGACAACGCCATCAAGACACAACTTTCCGCCTACCTCGAAAAGCTCCAGGCGCCCATCGAACTTGTCGCCTCGCTCGACGACAGCGATGCTGCGGACCAGATGCGCGAACTGCTGAGCGACATTGCCGCGCTGTCAACCAAGGTCAGCGTGCGTGCCGATGGCACGGACAGCCGCAAGCCATCGTTTGCCATCGGCCGACCGGGTGAAGCCGCACGCATCCGTTTTGCCGGCATTCCGATGGGTCACGAGTTCACCTCGCTGGTGCTGGCCCTGTTGCAGACCGGCGGCCATCCGCCCAAGGTGGATGCCGCAGTGATCGAACAGATCAAGGGGCTGGGTGGCAACGGCGCGGGCAGGTACCGCTTCGAAACCTACATTTCACTCTCCTGCCACAACTGCCCGGACGTTATCCAGGCGCTCAACCTGATGGCCGTGCTCAATCCCGGCATCGAGAACGTGATGATCGACGGTGCGCTGTTCCAGGAGGAAGTGAGTGCACGCCAGATCATGGCCGTGCCCACCGTGCTGCTCAACGGCAAACCCTTCGGCCAGGGCCGCATGACGATCGAGGAAATCCTCGCCAAGCTCGATACCGGCGCTGCGGCACGCGATGCCGATACGCTGAACGCGAAAGAGGCCTATGACGTGCTGGTGGTCGGTGGCGGCCCGGCCGGCTCGGCGGCGGCGATCTACGCCGCACGCAAGGGAATTCGCACCGGCGTGGTGGCCGAGCGCTTCGGCGGCCAGGTGCTCGACACCATGGCGATCGAGAACTTCATCTCGGTGCAGCGCACCGAGGGACCGAAGCTCGCCGCCGCACTGGAGCAGCACGTCAAGGAATACGAGGTCGACATCATGAACCTGCAGCGCGCCGACGCCCTGATCCCCGGCGACGACCTGCACCAGGTCCGGCTGGCCAGCGGCGCCACGCTCAAGGCGAAAACCGTGATCCTCGCCACCGGCGCGCGCTGGCGCGAGATGAACGTGCCCGGCGAGCAGGAATACCGCGGCAAGGGCGTGGCCTACTGCCCGCACTGCGACGGCCCGCTGTTCAAGGGCAAGCGCGTGGCGGTGATCGGCGGCGGCAATTCGGGCGTCGAAGCGGCGATCGATCTGGCCGGCATCGTGGCGCATGTGACCTTGGTCGAGTTCGACGACAAATTGCGCGCCGACGCGGTGTTGCAGGCCAAGCTCACCAGCCTGCCCAACGTCAGCGTGATCGTCAGCGCCTTGTCCACGGAAGTCACGGGCGATGGCGACAAGGTGAATGGTCTGGTTTATCAGGATCGCGTTGGCGGTACCACACAGCGCATCGATCTCGACGGCATCTTCGTCCAGATCGGCCTGCTGCCCAATACCGACTGGCTGAAAGGCACCTTGGCGTTGTCGCCACGCGGCGAAATCGAGATCGATGCGCGCGGCGAAACTTCGCTACCCGGCGTGTTTGCCGCCGGAGACGCGACGACTGTGCCTTACAAGCAGATCATCATCGCCATGGGCGACGGAGCAAAGGCTTCCCTCTCGGCCTTCGACCACCTGATCCGCAGCCCGGCGCCGGCATCCATAGTGGCGACGGCAAGCGTTGACCCGGATCAAACTGCCCGATCCGATTCGGAATAATGTTATCTGAGTAGCGTTACCAATCCGATCCACCCACCGGAGGACTCACCATGAAAACCAAAAAACCCGTCAAGCTCGACATCGGCATCAGCGACAAGAATCGCGCCGAAATCGCCCGCGGCCTGTCCGGCCTGCTGGCCGACAGCTACACGCTTTACCTGATGACGCACAACTTTCACTGGAACGTCACCGGGCCGATGTTCAACACCCTGCACCTGATGTTCATGGGCCAATACACCGAGCAGTGGAACGCACTCGACCTGATCGCCGAGCGCATCCGCGCGCTGGGCCATCCCGCGCCCGGCACCTACAAGGAATTCGTCAAGCTGGCCAGCATCAAGGAAGTCGATGGCAACCCCAAGGCACTGGACATGGTGCGCCACCTCGTCGCCGCGCAGGAAGCTACGGCGCGAACGGCACGCAAGCTGTTCCCCCTGATCGAGCGCGCCAACGACCAGCCCACCGCCGACCTCCTCACGCAGCGCATCGAAGTGCATGAAAAGACCGCCTGGATGTTGCGCAGTCTGTTGGAAGAATAAATGAGCCGGAATATTGATGGCCCGGCGGTCTTTCAGTGCAGACTGACCTGCGCCGTTTGCAGGTCAAGCCGCGAAGCGGCGGCCGGAGCTACAAGACCGCCTGGATGCTGCGCAGTCTTCTGGATGAATAGGGAAACGCTGACCAAGTACCGATTCGTCATTCCGGCGAAAGCCGGAATCCAGGAATTTTTGCCTCGGACGCAGGCTGCTGGATTGCGGCATTCGCCGGAATGACGATTTCATCCATCTGTTTCCGCATGACTGACTACTAGCCACAAGGAGAGCACGCCATGAGCAACGAAGTGAAATGCCCGTTCGCCGCGCAACACGGCGCCCGCACCACAGCCGCCGCGCAGTCGAATGCCGACTGGTGGCCGAACCAATTGAATCTGAAGATCCTGCACCAGCACGGCGAGAAGTCGAATCCGCTGGGCAAGGATTTCAACTACGCCGAGGAATTCAGGAAGCTCAATCTGGCCGCACTGAAAAAGGACCTCACCGCGCTGATGACCGACTCGCAGGACTGGTGGCCGGCCGACTGGGGTCATTACGGCGGCCTCTTCATCCGCATGGCCTGGCACAGCGCCGGCACCTACCGCATTTCGGACGGGCGCGGCGGCGCCGGCCACGGCAACCAGCGCTTCGCGCCGGTGAACAGTTGGCCCGACAACGTAAACCTTGACAAGGCGCGCCGCCTGTTGTGGCCGATCAAGCAGAAGTACGGCAACAAGATTTCCTGGGGCGATCTCTTCATCCTCACCGGCAACGTGGCGCTGGAATCCATGGGTTTCAAAACCTTCGGCTTTGCCGGCGGTCGCGAGGACATCTGGGAACCGGAAGAAGATGTGTACTGGGGCGGCGAGGCCGAGTGGCTCGGCGACAAGCGCTACACGGGCGAGCACGAGCTCGAGAACCCGCTGGCCGCCGTGCAGATGGGCCTGATCTACGTGAACCCCGAAGGCCCCAACGGTCAGCCCGACGTGCTCGCCTCCGGCCGCGATATCCGCGAGACCTTCCGCCGCATGGCGATGAACGATGAGGAAACCGTCGCGCTGGTCGCCGGCGGGCACACCTTCGGCAAGTGTCACGGTGCGGGCGACCCGACACTGGTCGGCCCCGAACCCGAGGCCGCTACGCTCGAAGAAATGGGTCTGGGCTGGAAGAACGCCTTCGGCTCCGGCCGTGGCGGGGACACCACCAGCAGCGGCATCGAAGGCGCCTGGACGCCGAACCCGACGCAATGGGACAATGGCTACTTCGATATGCTGTTCGGCTACGACTGGAACCTGGTGAAGAGTCCTTCCGGTGCCTGGCAGTGGGTGCCGGCGAACGTGACCGACAAGGACCTTGCACCGGCCGCCCACGATCCGTCGAAAAAGGTCACCACCATCATGACCACGGCGGATCTCGCGCTGCGCATGGACCCGATCTACGGGCCGATCTCGCGCCGCTTCCACAAGAACCCGAAAGCCTTCGCCGACGCCTTCGCCCGCGCCTGGTTCAAGCTGACCCACCGCGACCTCGGCCCGCGCTCGCGCTACCTCGGTCCCGAAGTGCCGGCCGAAGTGCTGATCTGGCAAGACCCGGTGCCCGCCGTCGATCACCCGCTGATCGACGCAAAGGACATCGCCGAGCTGAAGGCGAAGATTCTCGCCACCGGCCTCTCGGTTTCCGAACTGGTATCCGCCGCCTGGGCCTCAGCGTCAACTTTTCGCGGCTCCGACAAGCGCGGCGGCGCCAACGGCGCGCGCATCCGCCTGGCGCCGCAGAAGGACTGGGAAGCCAACCAGCCGGCCCAACTCGCCAAGGTGCTGGCCGCGCTCGAAGGCGTGCAGAAGGCCTTCAATGCGGGGAAGAAGCAGATCTCGCTGGCCGACCTGATCGTGCTGGGCGGCTGCGCCGCCGTGGAGCAGGCCGCCAAGGCAGGCGGCCACACGGTTGAAGTGCCCTTCACGCCGGGGCGCAGCGACGCTTCGCAGGAACAGACCGACGTGGTTTCCTTCGAAGTGCTCGAACCCGTCGCCGACGGCTTCCGCAACTACCTGAAGGCGACCGGTGTACCGGCCGAGGAACGCCTGCTCGACAAGGCCCAGTTGCTGACGCTGACCGCGCCGGAAATGACGGTCCTGATTGGCGGCCTGCGTGCGTTGGGCATCAGCCAAGGCTCCCATGGCGTTTTCACCGCCACGCCCGGCGTGCTGAGCAACGACTTTTTCGTGAATGTGCTCGACATGAGCACGATGTGGACGCCAACTTCCGAGGCCGGGGAAGTGTTCGAGGGACGCAATCGCGCCAAGGGCAAGGTGAAGTGGACTGCGACGCGCGTCGATCTCGTGTTCGGCTCGAACTCACAGTTGCGGGCATTGGCCGAGGTCTATGCGCAGGACGACGCGAAGGAGAAGTTCGTGCGTGACTTCGTCGCTGCATGGAACAAGGTGATGAATCTTGACCGCTTCGACCTGAAGTAAGGCAAGACCGGTGGTACGGCGCCATGTCATGCGCCGTACCACCAGCGCCGACTTCTTGCCTTTCGGCTCAATTCGCCTCGAAGCCGGCGTCCTCGATCACCGCCTTGAGCTGGTCGCGGCTCGTCTTCGCCGCGTCGAACTCGACCACCGCCTGCTTTTGTTCCAGCGATACCTCGGCCTTCGCCACGCCATCGAGTGCCGTCAGCACACCTGTCACGCTTTTCACGCAGCCGCCGCAGGACATTCCTTCCACCTTGATTGTCGTCGTTTCCATGTCAGTCCTTTTTGGGTTTCCAGTTTTTCAAAAGAAGCGAGTTGCTCACCACCGACACCGAACTCATTGCCATCGCCGCACCGGCAATCACCGGATTGAGCATGCCCAACGCTGCCAGTGGAATACCGAGTATGTTGTAGATAAACGCGAAGAACAGGTTCTGCCGGATCTTCGAGAGCGTCGCTCGTGACAATGATATGGCATCGGCCACGCTGTTCAGGTCGTCGCGCATCAGCGTGACATCGGCGGCCTGCATCGCCACGTCCGAGCCGGCGCCCATGGCGAAGCTGACATCGGCCGCCGCCAGCGCCGGTGCATCGTTGATACCATCACCCACCATTCCCACCTGATGACCTTCGGCGCGCAACTTGTTGACCGCTGCCGCCTTGTCACCGGGCAAGACTTCTGCTTCAAAGCGATCGATTCCAGCCTCCTGCGCCACCACCCGAGCGGTACCGGCGTTGTCGCCGGTGAGCATGACTACTTCGATGCCGAGATGCTTCAAACGTGCAACGGCCGCCTTGGAGCTTGAGCGCAAGGGATCAGCGATACCGATGTAACCGAGCAGCTTGTCGTCCACGACCACTGCGACCACGCTGCGGCCAGCATTTGCCAGCGCGTCGGCCTCGGAGCTTGCGTGGCCCTGTGCCTTCGCCCAGGTTACTGAGCCAAGCTGCACGCGACGGCCGTCAACCTCGCCATCGAGACCTCGACCCGCGCTGGTGGCGACGTTCTGTGGAGCGAGCAAAACAATACCGTCAGCTTTCGCTCGCGCCACGATGGCGGCGGCCAGCGGATGCGTCGATCCCTGTTCGAGACTGGCCGCTAACTGCAGCAATGCCGCCGTATCGCCATCGCCGACTTTTATCAAATCCGTCACCACAGGTCGCCCTTCGGTCAATGTGCCGGTTTTGTCCACCACCAGCACCTTGAGTTTTTCCGCCAGTTCCAGCGCCACCGCGTTGCGGATCAGCACCCCGGCCTTCGCGCCCTGCCCGGTGCCGACCATGATCGCCGTCGGCGTCGCCAGACCGAGTGCGCAGGGGCAGGCGATCACCAGTACGGCCACCGCATTTACCAGTGCCTGGGTAAAGTCGCCGGCCAGCGCCCACCACCCAATGAAAGTCAGCAACGCAATCACCACCACCACCGGCACAAAGATCGCCGCCACTTGATCAGCCAGTCGCTGCACCGGTGCCTTCGACCCCTGCGCTTCTTCCACCAGCCGAATGATGCCAGCCAGCAAGGTATGGCTGCCGACGCCGGTGGCGCGACAGCGGAGCAAGCCTTCACCGTTGATGGTCGCGGCAAAGACGCCGTCGCCCGCTTTCTTGGTCACCGGCAAACTCTCCCCGGTCAGCATGGATTCGTTGGCCGACGAACTGCCTTCGATCACTTCACCATCCACCGGCATCGCTTCGCCGGCACGAACCACGAAGACATCGCCCGGAATCAGCGTCGCTACCGGCACGTCGACCAACTTTCCGTCACGTTCCACCCGCGCTGTTTGCGGTTGCAGCCGGGCCAGCGCCTCGATAGCGGCTGAAGTCTTGGCCTTGGCCCGAGCCTCGAGAATCTTGCCCAGCAATACCAGCGTGATGACCGCGGCGGAGGCCTCAAAATACACATGCTGGTGCTGCAAACCCCACGCCGTAACCACAAAGCTGTAGGCCCAGGCCATGGTGGTACCCAACGCCACCAGCACGTCCATGTTGCCCGCGCCGCCGCGCAGCGCGTTGAAACCGCCGACGTAGAAGCGCCAGCCGATCCAGAACTGCACCGGTGTCGCCAGCAGCAATTGCAGCCAGCGCGGAATCACATCTGCATGCTGTTCAGCGCCAAACATGAACGCCATTTGTGCCACCAGCGGCAGCGTCAGCGCGGCGGAAATCCAGAAGCGCGTCAGCTCGGCGCGATACACCGCCAGCTTGCGCTCCTTTTCCTCGGTTCGCGTGTCGCTGTCAGACACTGTGGCCGTGTACCCGGTCTTGACCACCGTCGCCACCAGTCGCTCGGCGTCCATGAGGCCCGGAACATAGCGCACATGCGCCTTCTCACTGGCGAAATTCACCGTGGCTTCAACTCCCGGCAGTTTGTTGAGCTGCTTTTCGATTCGCGCCGAGCAGGCGGCGCAGGTCATGCCGCCGATGGCAAGCTCCAGCGTTGCCGGCGGCACCTCGAATCCGGCCTTGCGGATGGTTTCGACAAACATCTCGGGCTGAGCATCAGCGCCCAGATATTTCACTGAAACACGCTCTGAGGCAAAGTTCACCGCCGCTTCGACGCCGGGTAGTTTGTTCAGCTGCTTTTCGATTCGCGCCGCGCAGGCGGCGCAGGTCATGCCGGCGATCGGCAGGTCCAGAGTAGCGCTGACGGTATCGATTTTTGTATCCATGGAAAGCAGTCTAAACTCCGTACCTTGGTACAGAGTCAAGGATTATTTCATGATCGATACGTCAAATCAAAACACCCTGACCGTCGGTGCTTTAGCTGCCCACGGAGGTGTTGGTGTTGAAACGGTGCGTTACTACCAGCGACGCGGATTGCTTGAAACGCCGAAGGCCGCGGCGGGCTACCGCCGCTATGGTCCGGCGCATATCGAGCGCCTGCAGTTCATTAAGCGCGCCCAAGCTATTGGCTTCACACTCGAAGAAGTCGCCGAATTGCTCTCGCTCAACGACAGCCGCGACCACAAGATAGCGCGTGCCCTGGCGCGCGAAAAAATTCTGGACATTGAAGGTCGCATTGCCGAACTGAACCGAATGGCGGATGCACTGCGCCGATTGGTCAGCGTTTGCGCCCATGGCGGAGAAGGCATGCCCTGCCCGATCATCAACATGATGGACGCGTGAGAAGCTCCCTCGCGGCAAGTCATCGCCGTCTCACCATCGCCGACTTTTTAGGGCTTAAACGAAACCCTGCCAGAGCCGACCGCCCAGCGCCGACGCATTGAACAAACCCCAAAGGCCAAAACTCAGCACGATCAATCCCGCCCCCAAACGCAGCGCACGCCCTTGAACAATGCTGCGAAAGCGCACCAGCAGCAAGCCGGCAAGCATCAGATTTGGCAGGGTTCCCAGGCCGAATGCCAGCATGATCGCCGCGCCACGAAGAGCGCTGCCGGACAATAGCGTCATCGTCAGAACGCTATACACCAGGCCGCAAGGCAGCCATCCCCAAAGCATGCCTAAGGGAAAGGCCTGGGCCACACCGCGCACCGGAAGAAAGCGCCTGGTGACAGGCTGGATGCGGCGCCACAGCGATTGGCCGGCACGCTCGGTAAATGCCAGGGTCTGCGTTACCCCGGTGAGATAGAGGCCGAGTGCCACCATCATCAAATTGGCAGCGATATACAGCCCGATCTGCACCGGCAACCAGTTGTCGAGCAACAGCCCCAGACTGCCGATCGTCCCTATCACCGCACCGGCAATGGTATAACTAACGATTCGGCCCAGGTTGTAGGCTAGATGAACGGTCCAAGACGAAGCTGGTTTGGCGACCGACGACGGCGACTGCAGGCTCAACGCGGAAACAATGCCGCCGCACATTCCGGCGCAATGCACACCGCCCAGCAACCCGACCAGGAATACCGCAAGAAAGCCGTTATCAGGCACCGGGTAGCCTGTTTGGCACTAAATGACTTTTGAGTAGCGAACGCGTTCGCGGTCAGAACGAAGATAGCGATCAAACGCCATGGCAATACCGCGCACCAGCAAACGACCTCGCGGCAGGACGTTGATCCACTGGTCGTCAATGCTGAGCAGTCCGCCCTCTTCCATTTCGCGCAAATCAGCAATTTCGGAAGCGAAATAGGACTTGAAGTCGATCAGGTGAGCGATTTCAATGGATTCGATGGAAAGCTCAAAGTGACACATCAATGACTGGATGATACTGCGGCGCAAGAGATCGTCAGCATTCAGTTCGATGCCGCGAAACACCGGAAGCGCTCCCTGATCGAGGATATCGTAATACTCATCGAGCGTCCGCACGTTCTGGCAGTAGCTGGGCCCGACCTTGCCAATGGAAGATACGCCAAAAGCCATCAGATCGGCCTCGGCGTGTGTCGAATACCCTTGAAAATTTCTATGCAGGCGGCCTTGGCGTTGTGCCACGGCCAGTTCATCATTCGGCTTGGCAAAGTGATCCATGCCGATAAAAACATAGCCGGCATCGGTCAAGCGGCGGATCGCCAGCTGAAGAATCTGCAACCGCGCGTCGGGCGTCGGCAAATCCGCTTCATTGATGCGCCGTTGTGGTTTGGCCAGGGCGGGCAGATGGGCGTAGTTGTAAATCGACAAGCGGTCGGGATCGAGCTTGATAATTTCATCAAGCGTATGGTTGAAACTGATCACGTTCTGTTTGGGAAGGCCGTAGATGAGATCGACCGACACCGACTTGAAGCCGAATTCGCGTGCGGAATCGATCACCAATTGTGTTTCATCCAGCGTCTGCACTCGATTGACTGCCACCTGCACGTCGGGGGCAAAATCCTGGACACCGACACTCATTCGATTGAATCCCAGCTCGCCGAGCAGTTTGACCGTCTCGCGATCAACCTTGCGTGGATCGACCTCGATCGAGTATTCGCCCCCAGGCAACAAACGGAAATGACTGCGAATGATGTCCATCAACCGCCGCATCTCGTCGTTGGTAAGGAAAGTGGGGGTACCGCCGCCGAAGTGAAGCTGCACGACATCGCGACTTCCATCGAGCGCCGCTTCCTGCATGGCGATTTCCTTTCCCAAGTACTTGATGTACTTGGCGGAACGTCCATGATCTTTGGTAATGATCTTGTTGCAGGCGCAGTAGTAGCAGATGGTATTGCAGAATGGGATGTGGACGTATAATGAAAGAGGTCGGCCTATGCCGCCAACCGTCCTTTGTCCCAGCCAACGAACGTAATCATCAGCACCAAATGCCTCAACAAAGCGGTCTGCGGTCGGATAAGACGTGTATCTTGGCCCGTTTACATCGAAGCGACGAATGACCTGCGGATCAAAGATCAGTTCTTGATAGTCCATTGGCAGAAGGGTTTGAAGAGTACGGCAAGCGCAGCGCATATGCGCGAGAAAGCAGGATGCCGTAATCGCCCGCGAGTCGGGTTGACACAGATCAAAGGGGTGCCCGTCACCGGGTAGCGCAAGCCAAATGCATGCAAACGTAAAACTGAATGTAATCCCGATCACTAACCAGGGGCTGAAGGTCGCCTGCTCGGAGTGCAACATGCGCGAACTGTGCCTGCCGTTCGAGCTTACCGACAATGACATGGGGCGCCTCGACAGTCTTATTGGCGGAGGACGCAAGTTGAAACGCGGCCAGCACTTGTATCGTGCGGGCGATTCATTCGAATCGATCTTCGCAGTCAAGGCGGGGTTTTTCAAGACCGACGTACTGACCGAAGATGGGCGCGACCAGGTCACCGGCTTCCAGATGGCTGGCGAAATTCTCGGCATGGACGGCATCGGCACGGAAGCCCATACCTGCAACGCTGTAGCGCTGGAAGACAGCGAGGTCTGTCTGATTCCATTCGCCGAACTGGAATTGCTGTCCAGCAAAATCCCTTCGCTGCAGCACAATCTTCACAAGGTCATGAGTCGCGAAATTGTGCGTGACCACGGGGTAATGATGTTGCTGGGAACGATGCGGGCGGAGGAGCGCCTTGCCGCTTTCCTGCTCAATCTATCCCAGCGTTTCACTGCGCGCGGTTACTCGCCCGCTGAATTTCATTTGCGAATGACCCGCGAGGAAATCGGTTCCTATCTCGGTCTTAAACTTGAAACTGTGAGCCGTGCCTTCTCCCGCTTTCAGGACGAGGGTCTGATCTCCGTGCAGCAAAAGCACATCTGCATTCTTGATATTGCGCGACTCAAGGCGGTACTCGCGCCCCCCGGCGGACGAATAGGTTAGACCAGCAAGCCTGACAGAAAGCCCATCGGCTGGCGCGTCAGAGCCACCGATACGATCCAGCCGAACACCGCCAGCGAGGCAATCCAGCAGACGATTCGCATCCGCTTGGTGCTTGCATCCCTGAGAGCCATCGCTCCGAGAATGATGTATGCGATCACTCCAAAAACCTTGGCGGTAACCCAGTCAGTGACAAATGGATACTGGTTTGACATCGCTGCCAGTGTCAGGGCGGCAACGAGCAGGATCGTGTCATTGACATGGGGCAGAATCCTGACCCAACGCACGTTCATCAGCGGAGCATCGTGCAGCATTAAAACGCCACGCAAGAAAAACCCGATCACGCTCAGCGTCACGCTGATTACATGAACGTATTTGACCAATAAGTACATGATCGCTATCCCGCCTTACCGTCAGCACGCGGACGCCAGAAAGCCGGCGCATAGCGCACAGCCCACAGCACGAAGGCAACCAGCCAAGCAAGTGAAGAAATCCACATTACATGGTAACTACCCGGCAACCCCGGCAGTTCGCTAACAACTCTGAGTATCGCCGCAGTCTGAATCAGGCAAAATGCCCTCCACATTGCAGCGTCGGCGGCTATCGGCCGACCTGAATGTCCCATTGTGACCCGCGATGCCATTCCGATCAGCATGGAAGCAAAGAACCCTAGCGTCAGGGCGTGCAGTGGCGCCTGCCCAAGAAAACCGGGTACCGCATCGAATAGCAGGCTTTGTATGGCAAACAAGGCAAAGGCCGGGCTCAACCATGCAAAAGCGATGTGCAAAACAGCAAGCATGCGATTTTTCATGGCTTTGCGGCTCCACCAAAGCCAACTCAAACGCCCTGCAACAAGCATGGCGGGAAGGTCCGCCAACCAAAGCCACCGCCCCTGCTCAAAAATCGTCAGTACGCCATGCGCCAGACTCAGCCCGAATAAAGCTCGCAAAGCCCATGTCGGTCTGTGGAGTTCATAACCCGGTACAGCTGACGAGGTAAAGAATGGCAGCATGCGATGCGCAACACTGAGGAAAATCGGCAACAAGAAACCCCAGATAGTCAGAGTGATTCCGAAATGCGCCCAAAAAATCGGCGACCCTGTGGCAAAAACCAGAAATGCACCCAGACCAGCTGCACCAAGCCAGGCCGCCGTTGCCACAAGTACGATATTCAGTCGTTCCGTCCGCCGATGCCGGGCAATTCCAGTCAGTGTCAAGGCCACGGTCATCCAGCCACCGGTGGCCAGTGTGAGGCCTGCTATCAAAAGTTGGGGTAGTACAAACGCCGCCCAGACCAACGCCCAGCCGCTGGCAAGCAGTCCGAAGGCCGGCAGAAAATCACGTTGCGAAGATTCAGGCGCGCCCTGCCAACGCGGACCCGCTGTCAAAATGAAGCCGAAAATGAAAAAGGGAAACACACCGCTGGCGATAAGCAGTGCGTGCAAAACCGAAGGTGGATATAGGCTTACCAAGGGCCAGGCTGACGGTGACCAGAGCCCGGCATAGCGCCCGCCCACCTCAACCGACCAGAACGCCATAACCGCCAATGCCTGGACGGTGCCGGACAAAAACATCACCCGATGCGGTGCAGCAAAAAAAATCGGTAATTGCATTATGCTCGTCGCCGTTGACACGATGCGTGGTAATGTTCCGCCGACCAACAGAGACCTCCTCCATGCAAGAGACCCGACTCGACGTTCCCCAGATCCTTTCCCGCCTTCCGCTGTTCCAGGAGCTCGTGCCGCAGCAGATTAGCGCACTGGAAACGGCGTGTCGTGAGCGCCGACTTTCCAAAGGCGAAATGCTGTTTCAAAAGGGCGACATGCCCAAGGGATTCTTCGTCATTGTATTCGGCCAAGTCAAGCTGGCCTTCCCGTCCGCACAGGGAAATGAAAAAGTCATGCAGATTATCGGGCCCCGGCAAAGCTTCGGCGAGGCGGTAATGTTCCTCAATATCCCTTGCCCGGTATTTGCCGAAGCACTCGTAGACAGCCTGGTGTTGCAAATTGGCAGCGCCCCGGTTTTCGAACTCCTGGAGTCCGATCCGCTGTTTGCCAGGCACATGCTCGCAGGTCTGTCCATGCGACTGCACTCTCTCGTTCATGATGTCGAAACCTATTCCCTGCGTTCGTCGACGCAACGCGTTGTCGGCTACCTGTTGCAACATTGCCCTCAAAACGGTGCCTGCGAGGGATCGTTCGACATTTCGCTGCCGACCTCGAAGCAAGTGATCGCTTCGCGTCTGAATCTGACACCGGAAACACTTTCGCGAATTTTTCATGATCTCTCCACCAACCACCTGATTGAAGTCAGTGGCAAAAAGATCACTATCAATGATGTAGCGCGTTTGCGCGAATTTGATCTCTGAATTTCTGGTAGTTCCTGATAGCACCGATCAGGTTCCAGCCCAGCCATGCACATGAGGCTGCAAACGCCACACCGGCGAGGCGGGCCAGGTTCGGTTGCCATACAGCCGCCAACAGCAGACAGAGCGCCAGCACATGAAGACGCAACTGGCCAGTCATCGCTTCGGCCGGGATCATCTTCTTCATGTTCGGTACAGCGGACATTGGGGCGCCCAGCCGCTGCAAATGCAGCCAGTTGAGAAACGGCACTATCTTGTACATCATCCCGCTTATTGCCGAAACGAATACTCCGGCAAAAGCCAGGACACCCAGCCAAACTGCGAATCGTGGGTCAACACCGAACGTGGGAAACAAGAAAAAAACCGCGCCGGAAAAAGAAAAAGTCAGCATCGACAGCATTGCCACGCGAAAGTAGAGGGATGTCGCGTCGTGAATTTTTCTGCGGCGGGTGTACTGAAGCCATAAAGTTGCACCTGCATAGACAGACAGAATCACCAACAATGGAATCGCAATCGCAACGGGTAGCCACGTGCTGTCAAAAAACAACTGTGATGACCAGGCGATTACCAGCAAAAGCAGCGCCGGTCCGAACCAGCGAGTTAGCCAGTCAGGATAGGGCTTGGTCAGTTGAAACATCGGCACAACATGGTAGGACACACCCGCCAGCAGCATCAGCGCCCAACCGCCCATTCCCCAGGCAAGATGTACGTTGGTCAGCTCGATGATCGGCAGGGATAAGCCGTGCGCGACGGCTTCGGCCAGCAGCGAGCCAAGCAGTACTGTCATTGCCAGTCCGCCGATTGCCATGCGCATTGCCCACAAGGTCATGCCCGTGGCTGGTGTTCGCCACAATGCCATCGCTACCGCGACAACGAATCCACCCAGTCCCAGCAAAAACATGGGGACTGCAGCGGACAATAATTCTGGGCGACTGTACGACAAGCCCGCAACCAGTAGCAACGTACCCAGCAGCAGCAAAGGTTGCACAGTGTTGGCAACCAGCTTCGGGCGCCAGACATTGCCCCCCACCGCAACGGGTATGAACTGAAACAAAGCTCCGCACATGCCCTGCAGCATGAATCCCAAAGCAATCAGATGAGTCATCGCCAATGCCTCAGGTGTCCACCTTGATACCAGAACGTCCCCACCCGACAGGGCCAACAAAAGCCCGGCCAATACGCCGAACCACGGCGCTGCCAAAAAAAAACGGTACGGCACCGAAATGGGCGGCGCCTGATCAAACGAAAGACTGGGGTGCATCCTGAAGTTGAAGCTCAGCCGGCCTGCTTGCGGATTCTGATCTCGCGCGTTCCATCAGTACGCACTTCCTCGGTCCAGGCGTAGCCGTGATTTCTCAATATACTGAAAAGCGGATGCGGCTGGCAGTAAAGCAGCAACAGCACTTCGTCACCTTCAGGTAGGGTATCCAGCGCCTCGAGCGTGAGCTCCATCGGTTCCGGTGGCTGCAATTCGCGCCCATCGATTACATGGTCAGTCATGACGCCTTTAATCGCTCTACAAGGGTTGCGCCGACACTTGTTGCACCCAAAGCGTTATCGCACATTGGATACAGAATGTTTTCTTCTTTCATATTGTGCTGCTGCATCAGAATCAGCAAAGTCTCTGCAGCACCACCGAAAGCATCACTGTCCCGGGCGGCCAGTGCATCCTTCATCTGCGCCAACAAGTCACGCATCTGGCGATGCTCCCCGCGCATGACTTCAGTGGGACCGGAAGTCATTCCGGTTTCCGACTCAAAAGCCGGAAAGAGAACTTCTTCTTCACTAGTGAAATGCGTTTCAAGCTGGTTGAAAAGGCGTGCAAATGCTTCATCCCCTTCTGTCCAGTCGCCATTGGCGCAGGCCTCTTCGGCGCTAGCGAATATCTCGTCGCAGTGTTTGTGATGTTGAAAAAGGGGGTCAGTAACCGGCATGGGGGTAACTCCTATGAATAACCACGATTCTGGGCAAGGCTTCGCCCGGCGACATTGACCGTCGTCAAGAACCCGGACTGTTTAGATTTCAATTATCCGTCTATCCAACAGAAAATCAGGACAGGACTCGATCGCACCCTCTCCCAAACTACTCAATAGCGCTCGAGCCCCAGTCAATCTCCTAAAACCATATTCGCTCGCAGCATCTTTCGGTGCTACGAGTTTGACCGAAATCCGCAAGGAGAATCCGCGACGCTACGGTTCAAGCACGTACGTGCCAGGCGCGTCGGCCAGCGCTGGAAATTTCCGCGTCGCAACAGAGGGGGCTGCCACCAATTTTCCTGATTGTGGTTTAAGCCATTTCATCCAGTCGTCCCACCAGCTTCCGCTGTGAAGCTCGGCCCGCTCACGCCATTCGTCAGGCGTATCGTGTCTTTCGGCATCCCCGACGTGGTACCTGCGTTTGGGAGGATTCACCACCGGATTCACTATGCCCAATATATGACCTGAACTCGACAGCACATAGCGACGCGTGCCAGCCACGAAATTATTGACGCGGAAGGTTTGCCGCCATGGGGCAATATGATCATCCTCGGCGGAAACCGCGTAGAGCGGTTGGGTAATTCGACCCAAATCAATGGTTTCGCCGGCCAGATACAGTGCGTCCTTCTTGATCAACAGGTTTTCGAGATAGAGCTTGCGCAGATACCAGGAATGCATTGCCGCAGGCATGCGGGTTGAATCCATATTCCAGAACAGAACATCAAATGCGGGCGGCGCCTCACCGAACAGATAGCCGCGCACCACGTAGTGCCAAACGAGGCTGTTTGAACGCAGCAGTCGAAATGCCGAAGCCATTTCCTTGCCATCCAGATAGCCTTTCTCTGCCATGGATTTCTCCAGCCACTTGACGCTGCTCTCATCGAGAAAAACTTCTATGTCGCCAGGCTTGTGGTAATCCACCAGTGTCGTCAGCAAGGTCACCGCTTCAACCGGCACGGCGTCCTTTTCATAGTGCGCGTTGGCCCACGCCATCCAGGTTGCCAATGCCGCGCCTCCAATGCAGTAGCCAACCGCATGCACTTTTGCCGAGCCTGAGACACCACGGGCGGTTTCTATGATCTGCCCGATGCCGTCCATCAAATAGTCGTCAAATGTAACGTCGCGCATATCTGCGGTCGGATTCTTCCAACTGGTGATGTAGACATCAAAGCCCTGATCGACCAGAAATTTCACCATGCTTTTCTTGGCATTGAGATCAAGAACGTAGAACTTGTTGATCCACGGCGTGACGATGACAATTGGCGTCTCGAAGACTTTCTTCTGGGATGGCGCGTAGTGCACGATTTCCAGCAATCGATTGCGAAATACCACTTTGCCCGGCGTGGTCGCCAGATCCTTGCCTACAACGAAATCTGTTGGGCGCGCCATCTGCACGTCGCCCGCCTGAAAGTCGGTCACAAAATTATTGAACCCCTTTAGCAGACTCTCGCCGCGCGTTTCCATCGCCTTGTTCATGGCCACCGGATTGGTCAGCAGAAAGTTGGTCGGGGCAACGGCATTGAGCCACTTGCGCCACCAGAATGCTGCTCGCCGTCGATCCCGATTCGACAGGCCCGGTGTTTCGTATAGCATGTCCTGCACCTGGTGGGTCATCATCAAGTACCACTCCTTGACGATATCCCAACTCGCCGACTCGGTCCAAATCGCATCCGCAAAACGTGTATCGTCCGGATTCGGTGACACGACATCCTTGCTTGGCATCCCCAGCGCACGATGCAACGAATGCACTTGCAAATCCCATAACCTTGTAGAAACCTCAGTCAAAGCCTCGGTCATTTCCTGCGGATGCGACAACCAGGCCAGCTGCGCGTGCATCAAGGGCGTGGTCATTCCGATCGGATCGAGCTTGGCCTCAACAGCCTGATTTACCGCCCGCCATGCGTTTTGGGGAGTTGTCGTCGATTTGGGTCGTCTGGATGTGCTCATGACCGTTACCTCCACTTCACAACAGTTACGCTTTATCCTGCGGCTACCATATTGCTATTGTGCCCGATGCTGCTCGGGTATAGTTCGATCTGCCATTGATCTTGATCAACGTCGCGCCTCTTTTGTACGCTAGGCTTAGTTACCCTTTCGGAGGATTCAATCTCATGTTCAAGCACATACTCGTACCCACTGATGGATCGAAACTTTCAGCAGAAACCGTCAAGCGTGCGGTTACCTTTGCCAAGGAAATTGGGGCCAAGATCACATTTTTCTTCGCCAAGCCCGATTACCCGGTAGCTTTCTACGGTGAGGGTGCTTTGATTGACCCCACCACCCCCGACAAGTTCGCCGAGATGGCTGCGCAACAGGCGAAGGAAATTCTTGGCACGCATGAAGCCACGGCGAAGGCCGCAGGTGTTGACTGTGCAACCACCAGTTCGGTCAGTGATATTCCTTACGAGGCGATCATCGCGGCGGCTGAAGCTGCCGGTGCCGATCTGATATTCATGGCCTCGCATGGTCGGCGCGGACTCAGCGGTCTCTTGCTTGGTTCCGAAACGCAAAAGGTTTTGACGCACTCCAAGATACCGGTACTGGTGTATCGCTGATCCGGGTCAGGCTCGGAGTAGCTCATGCTGAACGCGGCCTTGGCTATCATCCACGACGAGCACCGTTCCCTTGCCGCCGTGATTCACGGGCTGAGATTTCTTGTTCACGGCTTAAGGGAGCGAAATGCAACGCCTGATTTCAAGCTGCTTTGGGCGATGATCTTCTATCTCGACGAGTTTCCCGAGAAACTGCATCACCCAAAAGAAAACGCCTATATTTTTTCCCGCTTGCGCCAGCGTACCCATGAAGCCGACTTGGTTGTGGCCGAACTCGAACAGCAGCACATCGAAGGGGGGCGTCATGTACGCGAACTGGAGCGCGCGCTCGGGCACTACGAGGCGGGAATGCCCGAAGGGCTCAACCAGTTTTCTGTGGCAGTGGAAAAATTTGCAGAAGAAACTTTGAAGCATATGGCACTTGAGGAAAATACCGTGATTCCCTTGGCCAAAAAATTTCTAACCCCAGAAGACTGGGTAGAGATCGCTCTCGCCTTCGGTGAAAATGGCGATCCTCGATTCGATGCCGAGGCAGACCACGAGTTTCAGGACCTCTTCTCGCGGATCGTAAATTTGGCCCCACCACCCATAGGCGTCGGCCCCTCCGCAACGATCTAAACCCCAATCAGCCCACAATTGTGGGCTGATTCATTTCGGAGCACCATCTCCCGCCGGTGTGGTAACGCCCACCCCCTTGTTCAGCTCTGCGGCGCCAAGCTGCAGAAACCAGGTCATTAAACTAGACGCGGCACAGGTTGCCCAAAAACCAAAGAATCCGATTGAATAAGTCGCAATTTTCGACAAATGCACCGGCTCACCGAACAGATACAACTCTTGGGGATCAACGATGGTGAAGAAAATGCCTTCAGCGATTCCGGCGACCAGAAACGAAGGCCACAGCACCCACAAAATCCTTAGCATCTCTCTCTCCTTGTCAGCTTGAACCGATTTTTCTTTTACGTGTGGCGCATACCCACCACACCCTTCTTTTCACAGAAGCCGTCAGTAGCCTGACGGGACAACCCGAAACGGTGTCAGTCAGGAATCTTCAAACTGCCATGCGCCAACGTTTAGACCGAATACTGTTCAGTGTCGAATATCCTCCGGTACAGCGGACTCAGTAGTACCGATAAGCGTTTCACCATTGGCCGGCAGAATCACGTTCCCCATCAAGCGCCAGGTCTTGCGTTCATCTTCGAGCAACACCAGCCAGTGCCCGGCAGCCGGCAGGCGCACTTCGCCTGAATACCGATCGCCTTTACCTGCCAGCACCTTAGACTGATCCAAGCCAGCACGGGTTGGGTGCGAGATGGTCACAAGCATCGTGGGCGGCATCAGAAAGCTCTTGTCACCCGCCTTCAATTGAACCGACAGAGTGTCGCCGGTAATCCGCACACCTGCCACCAGGCCCAATTTGGCCGCCAGTTCGCTACGGGCGATCGTCTGGTTGGCAGAAAGGCCTTTACGGTAATAGTCTTCCGTAACCAGACCGTCGTTGCTGATTACTGCGAGCCATGCGGTGTAAATCCCTGCAACTACCACAACGAAGGGGCCTGCTGCCAAGATCCATGGCCAAGGCTCTCGATACCAGGGGCGTAAATCGGCTGTGTTCACGGGCTTATCTTTCATGGTTGCAGAAAACTTGCTTTTTCGTGAACTGCCACTTTTGGGTCGGACAATGACTTCACGTCAAAAAATATTTGATTTGCGCCTCTCTTGCCCGATCCCGGAGGTACTCGTACCTGCACGGTAACACTGCGAGCAGCGGCAGCTGGAACTTCAATAACGCGTTCGCCGACCATCTCAATTCCATCCAGACCGGACACACTCACCGAATAGCGCAGCGGCGCCTCGGATACATTGATGACGTGCAGTCGGTACAGATTTTCCACCAACCCACCCTCGACCTCGCGTGCCAGCACTGCTCGGTCCCGGATAACGTCGACACGCAGAGTTGCCTTGGTGGCAATACCCCAGACGAAAGCCAGGCAAATTACAGCGAGAATCGTTGAATAAATGATCACCCGGGGCCGAACGATGTGAGCAATGATTTCTTTCCAGCCCCAGTGAGACTCAATGGCATGTTCGGTGGAATAGCGAATCAGACCCTTCGGGTAGTCCATTTTCTCCATTACCTGATCACAGGCATCGATACAGGCGGCACAGCCGATACACTCGTATTGCAAACCGGCGCGGATATCAATGCCTGTTGGGCAGACCTGCACACAGATTCCGCAGTCAACACAGTCGCCCTTGGAAATCGATTGTGGATCGACGCCCTTCTTGCGCGCTCCGCGTGGCTCGCCGCGCTCGTTGTCATAGGTAATGGTCAGCGTATCGGGATCGAACATCACACCCTGAAAACGGGCGTATGGGCACATGTGCTTGCATACCTGTTCCCGCATGTGGCCCGCAAACAAGTAGGTAAATGCGCCGTAGAAGAGCATCCAGAAAGTTTCCCACGGTCCCAGCGAAAAACTCCAGAGAGAACTCCATACGGTCTTGATCGGCGTGAAGTATCCGACAAATGTGAAGCCTGTCCAGAATGCCAGCAGTATCCACGCGCCATACTTGGCTGTACGCAATCCCAACTTGCGCGCACTCATGGGCGCCGCATCGAGCTTGATCCGAGCGTTGCGTTCGCCTTCGATCTTCTGCTCGATCCAGGTAAATATTTCTGTATATACCGTCTGCGGACAAGCGTAGCCACACCACAGCCGCCCCCCGACCGCCGTGAAAAGGAATAGTGAATAGGCCGAGATGATCAACAGGATGGCCAGAAAAATCACATCCTGCGGCCAGAACACCAGCCCAAAGATGTAAAACTTGCGCTCGACCAGATCGAACAAAACAGCCTGCCTGCCGTTCCATGGCAGCCAGCACAATCCGTAGTATACGAGCTGAGTGATCCAGACAAGTGCCCAGCGCCAAGTCGCAAAAACACCCGAGACGGCGCGCGGATGCACCTTCTTATGTACTTCGTAAAGGCTCTCCTCTACGAAATTAGGCCGACTCTCCTGCGGCGGCATTTGGGGATTGGATGCCATGATTATCGTATTACTATATTCTTATATGTCTGAACAAAAATTCCCCGACTCCGTGGGAGCCGGGGAACTGAAGCCAGCTTACTGCTTTTTCTCGACAGCTGCAGGCGCGTCCTTGATACCTCCGCCAAGCCCATAGACATAGGCGGTCAGCAAATGCACCTTGGCATCTCCCAAGAATTCGCCAAACGCCGGCATACGGTTGGTGCGACCCTTGGTGATCGTCTCGGTGATGGATTCCTCTGAACTGCTGTAGAGCCAGATTTTGTCTGTCAGGTTAGGTGCCAGGCCAACTGTACCCTTTCCTTCTGGACCATGACAAGCACTGCAAGCCGCCGCAAACAGTTCTTTGCCGCGCTGAGCGCGTATCGAATCAGCAGCAAGGCCGGACAATGAGCGCACGTAATTGGCGAGATCCTTGATTTGATCCCCGTTCATGTCGGGCATGACTCCCTTGGCAGGCATCATTGCATCACGCCCCTGGGCAACCGATTCCTTGATCTGCTCCGGCGTGCCACCGAATAGCCAGTCGCCATCAGTTAGATTGGGGTAACCGCGAGCACCCTTGGCATCCGATCCATGGCATTGCGAGCAGTAGGTCAGGAACAGGCGCTGGCCCATATCCCTGGCTTCGCTGCTGGCTGCGACAGTCATGATGTCCTGACTCTGGAACTTCTTGAAAATTGGTCCGTATTGCTCCTCGGCCTTTTTCATTTCACCATCGTACTGACCAGCGGAAGACCAGTTGAACACGCCCTGGAATGTGCCAAGACCCGGATACATCGCCAGATAAAACAGGGAAAATACGATGGTGATGTAAAACAACCAGCGCCACCAACTGGGCAGCGGATTGCTGTACTCCTGCAAATCCCCGTCCCATACATGCCCCGTCGTTTCGCCCTCGACATGCTTCGCCGAACTCTGCATCCAGAGCAGTACGCCGCAGCCCACAACGCTGACGAGCACTATGCTTATTACATAATAGTTCCAGAAGCCGCTAACAAAATCACTCATGATGATTTCCTTTCCTGATTCTTCGTAACCTGCGGCTCGGAAGGCACAAATTCGCTGTCATCGTCGAGTGGCAGCATGGCCGCTTGCTCGTATGTCGCCTTGCGCCGATCCGAATACGCCCACCAGACGATGCCAATAAAAGCGATGAACGCCAGCACCGTGAAGAGGGAACGCAGGTCGTTGATGTCCACGTGCCTACCTCGTTTGCTTGAGCGCCGTGCCCATGCCCTGGAGATAAGCAATCAATGCGTCGAGTTCAGTCGCCCCTTCGATGGCCTTCTTCGCCCCGGCGATTTCGGCATCGGTATAAGGCACACCCACCATGCGCAACGCCTTCATCTTGGCTTCGATGGCATCGTCCTTGAGCGGACGGTCCAGCCAATAGTAGGCGGGCATGTTCGACTCCGGCACCACGTCACGCGGATTCAACAAGTGAGTGCGGTGCCATTGATCGGAATAACGACCGCCGACACGCGCCAGATCCGGGCCGGTGCGCTTTGAACCCCACTGGAAAGGATGGTCATAAACAAACTCGCCCGCCACCGAGTAGTGGCCGTAGCGCTCAGTCTCGGCACGGAAGGGACGAATCATCTGTGAGTGACAGTTATAGCAACCTTCACGAATGTAGATGTCACGTCCCGACAAACGCAGGGGGTCGTATGGCTTGACCAGTTCGTTGGTCGGCGTGGTAGTGGACTTCTGGAAGAACAGCGGAACGATTTCGAGCAAACCGCCCACACTGATCGTGAGGATGGTCAAGACAATCATCAACCCCACGTTCCGTTCAATTTGGTCATGCGTCAACATGATGTATAGCTCCTTAATCTGTGCAGGTCAGTGGGCCGCCGCGGGTTCGAGAACCGGCGCGTCGACAGCTTTGCCACTCGCCATGGTCAGGAACATGTTATAGGCCATGATGAACATTCCCGAGAGGAACAGCAGGCCACCCAGCAGGCGAATGGTCCAGAACGGGTAGGTTGCCTTGACCGATTCAACGAAGGAATAGGTCAGCGTCCCGTCGGGGTTCGTCGCACGCCACATCAAACCCTGCATAACACCGGCAATCCACATCGAGGCGATGTAAAGCACCACGCCGATGGTTGCCACCCAGAAGTGAATTTCGATCAACTTCTTCGACGCCATCTCGGGCCGGCCGAACAAGCGCGGCAACAGGTAGTAGATCGAACCGATGGAAATCATCGCGACCCAGCCCAGTGCGCCGGAATGTACGTGGCCAACCGTCCAGTCGGTGTAGTGAGACAGAGCATTCACAGTCTTGATCGACATCATCGGGCCCTCAAAAGTGGACATGCCGTAGAAGGACAGCGAAGTGATCATGAACTTCAGAATCGGGTCATCGCGCAGTTTGTGCCAGGCGCCCGACAGGGTCATGATGCCGTTGATCATGCCTCCCCACGAAGGCGCCAGAAGAATCAGTGAAAAGATCATGCCGACACTTTGTGTCCAGTCAGGCAAGGCTGTGTAGTGCAAATGGTGCGGACCGGCCCACATGTAAGTGAAGATCAGGGCCCAGAAGTGCACCACTGAAAGCCGGTAGGAGTAGATCGGGCGACCGGCCTGTTTGGGCACGAAGTAGTACATCATGCCGAGAAAACCGGCGGTAAGAAAAAAGCCCACGGCGTTATGGCCGTACCACCATTGCACCATCGCATCCTGCACCCCGGCGTAAGCGGAGTAGGACTTGAACAAGGTCACTGGCACCGCAGCGCTATTGACCAGATGCAGCACCGCGACGGTAAGAATGAATCCGCCGAAGAACCAGTTCGCGACATAGATGTGCGCTACCTTGCGCTTGACGATGGTGCCGAAGAACACCACGGCGTAGGAAACCCACACCAGCGTGATCAGGATATCAATCGGCCATTCCAGCTCGGCGTATTCCTTACCGGAAGTCATGCCCAGCGGCAGCGAAACGGCGGCCAGCACAATCACCAGTTGCCAGCCCCAAAAAGTAAAGGCTGCCAGCGCTGGCGCAAACAGCGGCGCATGGCTGGTGCGCTGCACGGCAAAGTAAGACGTGGCAAACAGGGCGCAGCCGCCAAAGGCGAAAATAACGGCGTTGGTGTGCAACGGACGCAAGCGTCCATAACTCAGCCACTCGTGAACATTCAAGTCCGGCCAGACCAGTTGGGCGGCAATAATGACGCCCACCAGCATACCTACGATGCCCCAAATTACGGTCATCACAGCGAACTGGCGCACGACTTTGTAGTTGTAAGTCGCTTGCGATTGCATGATGGATTACCTCACTTAAACAAAAAGAAACAGGTCGCAATTCTGCGTTGACGCAGTGCAATAATGAAATTTTTCGGGAGCTTACACTTTAAATATTAGCGATACTTGATATAGATCAAAATATATCGGACTTCAACAAAAACACCTTTGATCCGGGACTCCCGGCACACCAAAAAATTGAGCGAATTGCCCAATGTTAAAAAAATGAATCAGCGGCTCCAAAATTTCCATGAGCGCTTTTTTTCTACGGTGGCTTCCTGCGTCGGCCAACGGGCTTCGATGCCACGGGACAGGAAATAGCCTCCGTACAGCTTGTCGCTTCCGAGAATATGCTTTGTCAGCCACGCCTTGAGAAAGTGAAGCAGTTCGAAACTGATCGCCGACTGGCCGGCATCCAGCTTTTGCTGAAGATCGACCACCTGCCCGATCAGCGCCTCATGTTCTTGCCTATGGTTCTCGTGATCTGGATAGCCGAGGATACGCATCAGGCTTTCTTCAACGGCGAAGTGCACCCGCGTGTATTCAGCAAGCCGATCAAGAATGCTTCTGCACTCGGCGGAGCCCCTGTGATCGGAAATCGCTGAATGTAGATCATTGAGCAAACCAACCAGCACTTTGTGCTGTTCGTCTATTTCCTGAATGCCAAGACCTAGATCGTCAGACCAAGTGAACATCGCTTCCATCACATGCTCCCGTAAGGATAATCGGATGCCCATATCTTATTATCGAATAGGGTCGCCTTGTGTTTGGGAATCATGATGTACGTCAACCTTTGTGTCCGCTGGGCTACGCTGCGAAGCAAATAAATGTGGACTGCGTCGAGAGTTGGAATTGTCATTCGAATCGAGGAAAAGCAGGTGCTGGCAATAAAATCGCCTGATGAATTGGGGGAGGCATCATGCGGCGCTAAGTCGCGCTACTGCTTCCAGTTGCCGAAGATCGATTAGACAAACATCTCGCCGCTTTGTGGCAATAAGACCCGCGTCCTGGAATCGAGCCAGAATACGACAGACCGTTTCTTCCGCTATACCGAGATAGTTTCCGATGTCGCCCCGCGACATGCTCAAGTGAAATTGAGTCGCAGAATAGTTGCGCGCAGCGAAGCGTCTTGACAGTCCGATCAGATATTCAGCCAGGCGCTCTTCAGCGCTTCTTTTCCCAAGCAACAACATGAGTTCTTCGTCCCGGCATATCTGCCCGCTCATGATTTTTAACAGTTGATATTGAAGCGACGGAATCTTTTGCGCCAACTCTTCCATCCGCCAAACTTCGACGCAGCACACCGAGGCTGTTTCAAGCGCCCGCGCCTCACTGTTATGGCGACCCGATGCCAGCGCACCCAGACCAAGCAGTTCGCCGGCAATATGAAAGCCGGTGATCTGCACCCGACCGTCCGCTGTACACACGTATGTTTTGACCGAGCCGCTTCGAATGGCATAGATGTAGTCGAACGAATCGCCAGGTCTGAAGAGAAGCTGCCCGCGTTTAAATGTTTCCTTGCGTTTGACCACGCTTTCCAGCAAAGACATATTCGCCGAATCCAGACCAAGGGGAAGGCAAAGCTGATAAACCCCGCATTGCGAGCATGCGATCGGCTCGCAATGATTCTCATGCATCGGCCTGAGTTGAGTAACTTTCGATACGGACGGAGATTTCATGACCCGGCGATTCGTTGGTCTAGTTTGAATGAGTCGCCCGGCTACCAGACATCCCACGGGTTCTGGCTTTTTGTGGCGCATTGCCCGCCGACTCGCGTACGAGGGTCTTTTTCACATCTATTTGAGTACCGGCTTTGGATTCAAGCGCCGCAAATGGAAGCTCCGTTAGCCGGTACTTCCCGCTTTGCACAGCTGCCGCCAGCTTGCCGAGCGTCTGCTGGTTGAGTAACTCGACGATCTTTGTCTTGATCGGTTTCCACTGATTGTGCATCGGGCAGGCCGTGTCATCGCCGCAGACCTTCAACCCGAGGACACAGTTTTCGGTCAGGCCCGGACCTTCGATCAGAGTAAGAATCTGCATCAGATCGATATTTTCCCCGCCATCGCTCAGGCATACACCGCCTTGCCTGCCACGCAGCGAAACCACGAGTTTTGCCCGACCCAGGCTTTGCATAATTTTTGCAAGATAGGGCGGCGGTACGCTCAGACGCTCAGCAACCGTGCGAATCAATACCGGCACACCGCGCGGCTGCGTGGCAATGAAAATGAGGGATTGAATCGCATACTGGCTGGTGCGGGAGAGAATCATCGTCGAAGCACTCCGATTTCGATATATAAAGATATTCTTATCCTAATATACCTAAACCGGACTGCTGCGTAAAGATTGTCTCGCGGTCGAATGCGAATGCAGTCGAAACACCCGCCCCTCGGGATCCAAGCAAAAAAAAGGGTGCGCAGCGCGCACCCCCAACCCCAACAGAGAGCCTTTGGGTGACAGCGCGAAGCCATCACCATAAAACCCACGGCGAGTATGGTTATTTCTGTTTGGGAAGACTTTGATCTGAGTCAACTGTGCTTTCATTTCCGCTCACACCCGTCCGATCATCATCCATCAGGATGCGATGACCAGGCCCTTCGAGGTCTTCGTACTGCCCGCTCTTCAAGGTCCACCAGAACAGGCCCGCAATCACGAAGACCAGTACTACAGAGAGCGGGATCAGAAGGTAAAGGATGTCCATGCCGGCCATTATCCCCGCTGTAGCCGCAAGGCATTGAGCACCACCAGCAGGGAACTGGCCGACATGCCAATGCCGGCCATCCAGGGCGTCACCCATCCGGTCATGGCAAGTGGTATCGCAATCAGATTGTAGGCAAAGGCCCACACCAGATTCTGCTTCACGATACGCATTGTCCGCCGCGCCAGAGCCAACCCTTGCGGCAAGGCCTGCAAGTTGTTGCCGAGCAGCACCACATCGGCGTTGGCCCGCGCCAAATCGGCGCCACCGCCCATGGCGATCGATACCTGGGCTTGCGCCAGCACCGGGGCATCGTTGACGCCGTCGCCGACCATGGCCACGACCTCTCCGCTTGACTGCAGCGCTTTCAGCGCCGCGTGCTTGTCCTCCGGCAAAAGGCCACCACGAGCATCGTCGATGCCCAGCGCACGTCCGACCCGCGATACCGCCGCCTGGGTATCGCCGCTGAAGATCGACAAGTTAACCCGTGCTGCTGAAAGCGCGGCCACCATCGGCGATGCATCGGGACGCAAGCTGTCGTTTAGAAAGAAAAAAGCCGCCCAACCGTCGGCGCTACCCAGTGCGATCGCCGTATCACCAGCGCCGAGTTTTTCCTGCAGCTCGGCGGGAACCGCCATGCCATGCAGGCCGGCCACGAACTCGAGACGGCCCAGGCGCCAGACCCGGCCGCTCACGCGGCCCTCGACCCCGGCACCGGTGGTGGCGCGCAACGCGTCAACTTCAGTTCCGCCTCCGCTCTTCGATGCCAGCGCTCGCGCGATCGGGTGTTCCGAACCACGCTCCAGCGCGGCCGCCAGTGCCGACGCCTGCTCGCCATCGGCACCCAGTGGGATCAACTCAACCAACTGCATGCGGCCGGCTGTCAGGGTTCCGGTCTTGTCAAAAATGAAACGATCGACATGCGCCAGCGCCTCGATCGCGTGGCCGCGCGTCACCAGAACGCCTTGCGCGGCAAGTGCGCCCGTCGCCACGGTCAATGCCGCAGGCGTGGCCAGGGACAGAGCGCAAGGGCAACTTACCACCAGTACGGCGACAAACACCCACAAGGCGCGCGAAGCATCGATCCACCACCAGGCCAGAGCGGTACCCACCGCGAGAATCAGCAATGCGATGATGAAGCGACCGGCGACACGATCGGCCATCTCGACCAGGCGTGGCTTTTCTGCGGCGGCACGCTCCATCAGACGCTGAATAGCTGCCAGCCTTGTCTCCTCGCCAACCCGTTCGACACGCATCACCAGAGGGCTGGCAGTATTCACGCTGCCACCAATCAGCGCGTCGCCCACCGCTTTGGTGACAGGCAGACTCTCGCCGGTGAGCAAGGATTCATCAGCCGCACTCTCGCCGTCAAGCACGCAGCCATCAGCCGGCACCGTTTCACCGGGCTTGATCTGCACCGCGTCGCCGGCTCGCAATTCGGCCACGGCGACGCGCTCACCCTCACTATCCGCTGGCCACGCCGCCAAGCGCGTGGCAAATGCCGGTATCGCACGTGCCAGGGTTTCGACGCTGCGTGCCGCCTTCTGCCGCGCCATCATTTCCAGATAGCGGCCAGTAAGCAGGAAGAAAACGAACATGGTGACCGAATCGAAATACACCTCGCCACTGGCCGTCAGCGTGGCCCAGACGCTGGCGACAAACGCGGCGCCGATGCCCAGCGCGACCGGCACATCCATGCCGACGCGGCGCAGTTTCATGTCGCGCCACGCGCTCACGAAAAACGGCGCGGCGGAATACAGCATCACCGGCAGCGTCAGAATCAGGCTGGCCCAGCGCATCAGTTGCTCAATATCGGGCGTCATGTCGCCATCGGCCAGATACACCGGCACGGCGTACATCATCACCTGCATCATGCCGAAGCCGGCGACGAACAGCCGCCACAGCGCAGCCTTGCGTTCCTTCTGCGCCAGTTCTTCGGCGCGTCCGATATCGTAGGGATGCGCGCGGTAGCCGATCGCGGCTATCGCTTCGAGGATCGCCGAGAGCCGGGTCACGCGCTCATCCCAGCGCACCCGCGCACGGCGCGTGGTGTAGTTGATCTCGATCGAGGTCACTCCGGGCTGGCTACGCACGTGTGTTTCATTGAGCCAGACGCAGGCTGCGCAGGTGATGCCTTCCAGAATCAGTGCAGCTTCCTGCTCATGTTCGCCCGCCGCTCCGTTGGCGCGCCGCACAAAGTTTTTTTGCACATCAGGATGGTCGAACAGGCCGAAGTCGGCCAGTGCCTGCGGCAAGGCCTCACGCGGACTTTCCGGCATGGCGTCGCGATGGCGGTAGTAGTCAGCCAGGCCGCTATCGACGATGGCCTGTGCCACCGCCTGGCATCCGGCGCAGCACATTGCACGCGGTTGCCGGTCAATCTCGACCGAAAAATCCACGCCCGCAGGAATCGGCAGGCCGCAGTGATAGCAGGGCTGGTCAGCGATGGTCATGATCTTGTCATTCCCGCGTAGGCGGGAATCCAGTCTTGCCTACGAACTGGATCCCCGCCTACGCGGGGATGACGGAGTAGAACAGCTCCGTCACTTGGGCGCCATGCGAATGGCGCCGTCGAGGCGTATTACCTCGCCGTTGAGCATTTCGTTCTCGACGATATGCCGCACCAGTGCCGCATACTCGTCGGGACGACCCAGGCGCGACGGAAACGGCACCATTTTGCCCAGTGCGTCCTGCACATCCTTGGGCAGACCCAGCAGCATCGGCGTTTCGAAAATACCCGGCGCAATGGTCATCACGCGAATGCCGAAGCGCGCCAACTCGCGCGCTATCGGCAGCGTCATGCCGACCACGCCGCCCTTCGAGGCCGCATACGCCGCCTGCCCTATCTGTCCGTCGTAGGCCGCCACCGAGGCGGTACTGACAATCACGCCACGCTCACCGGAAGCATTGGGCTCGCTCTTGCTCATGGCTTCCGAGGCCAGACGAATCATGTTGAAGCTGCCCACCAGATTGACCGTGACGACTTTGGCAAAAACTTCAAGCGAATGCGGGCCGTTTTTGCCAAGCACTTTTTCAGGCGGCGCAATTCCGGCGCAGTTGACCAGCCCGTGCAGGCCGCCAAAGGCCTCCAGTGCTGCGGCCACGCAAGCCTTGGCACTGGCCTCGTCAGCCACATTGGTGGTGACAAAACGCGCATTGGCGCCCAGCTCTGCGGCCAGCGCATTTCCCGCGGTCTCGTTGAGATCGGCCAAAACTACCCTGGCGCCCTGCTCGACCAGCATCCGGCCGGTTCCGGCACCCAGGCCCGATGCACCACCGGTGATGATAAAAACACTGTCTTTGATCTGCATACATACCCCTTGTCAGAAGTTGATAGGGGCTCTGGCGGGGTTCGCCAGGGACCCAAATTGAACAAGGCCCGCCGACCGAAAATGGAGGCAGGCCTTGCGAATTGGTGCTGTTGGCCGGAATCGAACTGGCGACCTACTGATTACGAATCAGTTGCTCTACCAACTGAGCTACAACAGCGTCCTGAGAGGCGGCGAATTATACCTGCAGGCCCATACGCCTGGCAACGCGGCCGACGTCTCGAGTGTGGCCGAATGCCTTGCCCCTTTCCACAGCGGCTTGATAGACTGATCCGATCATGAAGTCGCCATACCCGTTGCGAAAAATCGAAACCGGCTTCACCTTGATCGAACTGATCGTGGTGATGATCATCATCGGCATCATGGCCTTTGTTGTCCTGCCGCGCTTTGATTTGCTCAAGGGCTTTGACGAGGTGGGCTACCGCGACAAGGTCAGGGCTACGCTGGAGTACGCCCGAAAGTCGGCGGTGGCACAACGGCGAAATGTTCGGGTGGCGCTGGCGAGCAACAATCTGACCCTGACCATTGCCAACGACATTCCCGAAGGGGCTGGCGGAGCAAGCTTCGCACGTGCGTTGTCGCTGCCCGTTCCGGATCGTGTTTGTGGTGGTGCGACCAACCAGATTTGTGCACCGGCCAACGTGACACTCACGGGTCCCGCGTCACTCGATTTCAGCCCCCTTGGCAGGCCCTCGGCTGCCGGCGCGTACGCCGTCGTCACCAGCGAAAGTACCCAAAACATCACCGTCGAGGCCGAGACCGGTTATGTGCACTAATCGCCAGTCCGGCCTGACGCTGATCGAGCTGATCGTGTTCATCGTCATTGTCAGCGTCGCTCTGGTCGGCGTATTGACCGTGCTCAACGTCACCGCCAAATCCAGCGCCGACCCGGTAATCCGCAAGCAGGCACTGGCGGTAGCCGAAGCCGTGTTGGAGGAAGTGATGCTGCAGCCCTTTACCTGGTGCGACCCCAATGATCGCTCGGCGGCCACGGCAAAGAGCGCAACACTGGATGGGAGCGCAACTGATCCCGCTCAGTGCTGGGACGCCGTGGAAGCTGTTGGCAAAGAGACAATTTCCGGCAACACCGACACGCGAGGCAGTACCACCTTCCCTCTGGATAACGTCAGCGACTACGATACCGAATCAATCAACACCGGCGCCGGCGGCAGTGGCATGCCTTCGGGGTACAGCGCCACGGTATCCGTCGCGCAAAGCGGACTCAACGGAATTGCCGCAACGGAGTCCCTGCTGGTTACGGTAACGGTCAGCGGGCCCGGCGATGACATCCAGCTGCAGGGCTACCGCACCCGCCATTCGCCCAACATGCTGCCATGACCCGTCGAGTGATTTCCTCTGCCGGCTTCACCCTGGTCGAAGCGATCATGGTCATCGTCATCACCGGCATTCTGGCGGGCGCTGTCGCCGTGTTCATCGCCAAACCGGTGGGCGGCTATATTGACTCGGTGCGCAGAGCAGAGCTGACCGATGCCGCTGACGTGGCGCTGCGGCGCATCACGCGCGATGTCCGTCTGGCCTTGCCCAACAGCCTGCGCATCCGGGATACGACAACCCAGGGCGTTTGTGCGGTCGGCACCTGTTACATCGAGTTCATCATGACCAGCACCGGCGGGCGCTACCGGGATGCCGCAGACGGATCCACCGGCGGTGACTTGTTCAGCTTTACCGACACCGCCGATACGAGCTTTGATGTCCTTGGCACCATGCCTGCCAACCCGGCCATCGCAACCAACGACCTCTTCGTGGTCTACAACCTTGGTCCCGGCTATGAACCGGCCAATGCCTATCTGCACGATTCGGCTCAATGTGATGCGACACCCGTACTGCCCGGTTGCAATATCGCCAGGATCACCGGCATAGCGAGCAACACAGTCACCCTTGACGCCAACCCATTTGCTTACCAGTCGCCACCACTGGCGTCTCCAGACAGTCGCTTCCAGGTGGTTCCGGGTGCAGTCCGCGCCGTGACGTTCGCCTGCCCGATTTCTGCAGGTACGCTGACCCGCTACTGGAACTACGGCTTCAATGCCGTCCAGCCGGTCGCGTTCGGCGGGGGCAGTTCGGCAACGATGGCAACTGGTGCCAGTTGCGCCATCAACTACACCGCCAATGCCACCGGCCGTAACGGTTTGCTGTTCGTGCAACTCAGCCTGACATCCGGCGGTGAAACCGTGACCCTGTTCCAGCAGATCCACGTGGACAACGCGCCATGAGATCACTCGCCCAACGCATTCACGGCTTCGCCATCGTCTCGGCCATTTTTATTCTGGTGGTACTGGCCGCGTTGGGCGCATTCATGGTCAATGTCTCCACCACGCAGCAAATCGGCTCCGCGCTCGACGTTCAGGGCGTGCGCGCCTATCAGGCAGCGCGAGCAGGTGTCGAGTGGGGGCTGTATCAGGTGCAGGCAACACCCGCCTACAACTTCGGTTACACCTCGACCGACCCGAATACCAGAGTCTGTCCGGCGTCACCCACGTCGTTTGGCCCGTCGGGTGCTACATTCAGCGGCTTCACTGTTACGGTCACCTGCGCCGCAAATGTGGACGCCAGCAGCGGCCCGACGATCTACGATCTCGTCGCTACCGCCTGCAACCAACCCGATGCCGGCGCCTGCCCCAACACCACCAACCCCGGCGCGTTGTATATCGAGCGCCGGCTTTCGGTTACATTCTGATGACTTGCCGTATTACCAGGACCGAGTTTTCACGTTTGCGTCGCAGCAAACCCGGAGTCAGGCCATGAAACCGTTTTTCCTGCGCATCTGGCCTACAACGTCCAGCGGCTTCAGACAGTGCGCCGCAAGGGCCATTGCAATGCTTGTGCACAAAAACGCATTGCTCCGGACAATGTTTGTCGTGGCCCTGCTTGCGCTCGCACAGGGACCGGCCCACGCCGCCATCACCTATGTTGCTTCGGCATCGAACCCTGCCGATAACGCCAACCTGGACCAGACCACGGTGGCGGTGACTCCTCCGGGAGGAATGGTCAGCGGCGATCTGGTGGTACTGATTGCCAATGCCCGGGAGGCTGCCATGGCCATGAGCATTTCTGCCGATGGCGGACAAACATGGACCGCGCAAGCCGCCAACACGACGCGAACCAGCACACAGATTTTTTGGGCTCGCTATAACGGCACCTGGGCGGCCAATCCCAGCGTCAGCTTCCCGGGCGGCGCCAATTCCACAACCGTTGTCATGCATGTATTTCGGCCGACCTCATCTGCCAACTTCTGGGCCCTGGATGTGGCACAAGTCAATAGCGACTATCCAGCGCCAGGTGGGGCGGACAATGTAACAATCACCGGAATTACTACACTGACCGACGGTGCCGTGGTGCTGGCGCTTTGGGCGAGCACCGACAACAATACCTGGGCACTTCAGACCGGCGGCTGGGCCAATGCGGGCCTCACGCAATACCGCAACGGTGACGGTAGCGATGCCTCCCAGTCCACAGCCTACAAGGTGATGCCCGTGTTTGGAGCGTCCGGTGACGTGACCAATCAGCAAACAGCCAATGGCGGGGATCAGGGCAATACCTCGATTCTCGCCTTCAAGGAAATACCCTCGACCACGCTGGCTACCGGTACCGACCCGGCAGCGGCAACGATTGCCCCCGGAGCGGCGGCGACCGACGTCAATCTATTCACCCTGCAGACCAGCGCCGGCAGCGAGGCGGTTTCCTCGGTAACGGTTAATTTGTCAACCAACAGCGGAATTGCGCTGCTGGCAATCACCAACAATGCCAACACGGTATTGGGTTCCACTGCGTCGCCCGTAGCCGGCGCAAACGTGATTCCGGTCGCCGGGCTTACGGCGAATACCTCGGCCACCAGTTTCAAGGTTCGCGTCACACCACTGAGCCATGCCGCCATGCCGGCACCTCCCGGAGCAGCCTACGACATCACCGCACCGGTGACCGCCTGGGCCGGACCAAATGGGCACTCTGGCAGCGACACCAATCCCAATGCGCTGACCATAGACAATCTCTCGCCCAGTGGTGCCTCCGCGACCAGCGGCGTCAGTGGCAATCTCCAGAACACACTCAGCTGGACCACTTCGGTCTCGGCCGACTTCGCGCCCACCACCGGCTCGGTGCTATACCGCTGGGCGGCAGGATCTGCAGGTGCCGAGGTGCCTGCCGAAGGGTCCACACCCGTATTTGGCGCCACCAACGGCACCGCCACGGTTGCCTGTGTGGTGACGTCCGCCGGATCAACGGCTTTGTCGAGAATCGACGGCCCCGGCAGCAGTTCGGGCGAGTGCACGACGGCAGCCCTGACAGCCGGTCAGGCATACAGCTACAAGGTATTCCAGAAAGACTCTCGGGGAAACTACGGCACAGGCGTTTCCATTGGAACTTTCACGCCTCACGGCACCGTCAGCGCCGCCACCTCGACCGTGGTAGCGGCACCAACGTCAATCGAGGCGGATGGCTACACAACATCAACAGTCACCGTCACCCTTAAAGATGGCGGCAGTATTCCGGTGCCGGGGAAAACCGTCACCCTGTCGAAAAGTGCCGGCAGCTCGGTCATTGCGCCGGCCAGCAGCGTCACCAATGCCAGCGGCGTTGCCAGCTTCACCGTCAAGAACAGCACCGTCGAAGGACCCATCACCTACACCGCCACCGACACCACCGATGCGATAGTCATTACTCAAACAGCGCAAGTCACATTCACTGCGCCGTCACTGTGCTTTACAGACAACTTCAACCGCGCCACGCTGCTGGAAACCCTGAACTGGACTCGCACCAAGAGTGCAGGAACTACCTACGATGCTGAGATCGTCAACAACCGACTGCGCCTGACCGACAATGCGACGGGCCGATCCACCGCAGTGCATTTGAAGCGCCTGTTCCCCGGCGCGGGCAACAAGGTCATCGCTGAATTCGACTTTTACGCCTACGACGGCACGGGCGCGGATGGTGTGGTGATGACCTTGTCCGATTCCGCCATCGCGCCCGTGTCTGGCGCTTTTGGCGGGTCACTGGGTTATGCCCAGAAAAGCAATCCGGGATCCGATTGCACCGTCCCCGGAGGTTGTCCCGGTTTTGCCGGCGGCTGGCTGGGTGTTGGTCTTGACGAATACGGAAATTTCTCCAACCCGACCGAGGGTCGTGTCGACGGCCCCGGCTTCCAGGCCAATTCGGTGACGATCCGCGGCTCGGGGTCAGGCCAGAGCGGGTACAACTATCACACCCGGCAAGGGCCGCTGGTTCCGCCCATAGACCGCGGTTCGATCACCCATGTCGGCGCCGGAACCCAAGATCAGGCTAACGGCGGTAATGTAACCCCGAGCCTTCCCGCCCATCAGACCGATGACCTGCTGCTGTGTGCCGTCACATCCAACGACAACACCGCGCATAGCGTAGCCACCAGTGGATGGGCTCAGGTTTACCAGATCGCGCAAGGGGCCGGAAACCAGCCGCGCTCTTCGCTGTTTTACAAACGGGCCCTGTCTGGCGCTGAAGCCGCGCCAACCATCACGCACACGGGTGGCGGTGGCATTGTGGCCGCTTGTACGGCATTTCGCGGCGTCAACACGACGACACCCTTCGATGTGGCATACGCAGGCACTCACTATGCCGATACCACCAACAACAGCAACACGACATCGGGATCACTGACCACGGTGAACAGCGGCGCGACGATCCTTTTTATTGGTCATGTCAATGACAATCAATGCAACTTCAGCACCTCGGTGACCGGGGGTCTGACCTGGAACGAGTCCTTCTGCGCTGACTCGAATCAGGGCGCCGATGAAATGGTCGGGGTGCACTATGCGGCGCAAGGTTCGGCAGGCTTGATCGGCCCGATTACCTTCACCCACCCCGGCAGCGACGATAACCGCGGCGTGCTGGTTGCGCTGCGCCCCGCGTCGTCAACCCCCCATCGCTACCGGGTCACCGTCGACCACGGCAACGGATCCAACGCCTATGTCACAGTCGATCGAGACATTACAGGGCTTGGCACCAGTTACACCAACATTGTCCCAACCTACGATGCCAAGGCCTTTGGAACCCAAGCCGCCGTACCCCCCTACTGGCTGTTTTCATTCACCGGTTCGACCGGTGGCTTGGCCAACACTCACGAAATTGACAATCTCACGGTGTGTACCGATAAGCCGCTGGTGGTACCCGTGCTTGATCATGTCCGCATTGTTCACGATGGTGCCGCGCTCACCTGCGCACCCGAAACCGTCACCATCAAAGCTTGCGCCAACGCCGCTTGCGACGCGCTGTACACCGGCAGCGTGACAACGGATCTGACCAATATCGCTGGCGCAACCTGGTCACTCGATCCGGTTACGTTTTCTGGCGGTCAGACAAGCGTGACGCTGAGCAAGGCCACCACCGGCACTGTCACGCTGGGCGGTGCCGTGACGGCACCCAGCGTCATGGCGGCGGTGTGCTACAACGGCGCCACCAGCGGTGATTGCTCGCTGACCTACTCGTCGAACGCGTGCGCCTTCGATGCCGTGGAAGCCACACAAAACCCAAGCACACCCATCTTCACCAAACTGGCCGGAACACCGTTTACGGTAGACGTACTGGCGCTCACCGCCGGGGCCATCAATACCGGCTACACGGGTACAGTCACGGTGGATCTGGTGGACCAGAACGGCGTCGCCCCCGGCGCCTGCGGCACCACCTCGCTGGCCGTACCGACTTCGCCCGTGTCGCCTTATACATTTGTCGGCGGCGACAACGGACGCCGTACCTTCACCTTCAACTATGCCAACGCCGCGAGCGACGTTCGTGTGCGCATGGTCAGCGGCCCGACCACGGCGTGCTCGTCCGACAACTTTGCTATCCGGCCCACTGCCTTCACCGTGAGTTCGTCCAACGCCAATAACGGCGGTATCAGCGGCACACCCGTGGTCAAAGCCGGAGCCAATTTCACACTGGATGCCAATTCACTGACGGGTTACACCGGTACGGCACTGATCAATAGCAACCGGATCCAGGCGCATGCCGGCGCGGCCCAGACCGGCACCCTGGGCGGCAGCTTCACAGCGGCAAGCCTGGGCACCAGCTGGATTTCCCGAGGGACAGCCTTCACCTATTCCGAAGTCGGCAGTTTCCGCTTCGCACCCTGGGGCATTTACGACGACGGTAGTTTCGCCACGGTCGATCGCAGCAAGCCGACGCCCGAGTGTTTTATCGACAACAAGGTCGGCACTGTGCTCGACCCGGCCGACCCCAATGTTCTGGACGGCAATGGCAAGTATGGCTGCTACTTCGGCAACACCGCTACCACGGCTTACTTCGGTCGCTTTACACCGGACCATTTCGCAATCACCCCGGTCAGCGTCGTGCCGGGCTGCGGCACCTTCACCTATCTTGGCCAGGATGGCTTCACTACTCAATTCACATTGACGGCTCAAAACAGCGGCAATGCGACCACGCTCAATTACGTCGGGATTGGCGATTCATCGAGTTGGGCCAAGCTGCCACTGACGGTCTGGGGCGCGGCGCCTGCTTCGGCCGGCAGCCCGGGTTTCGGTTTTTCGGTGAGTGCTTGGGCGCCCAGCCAACCGGCTGGCGCGGCGATCGCGGCCAGCGCCACATCGCCGACCGCAACCAACGCCAACACCTGGTTAGCCGGCACCACCACGGTGACGGCCAAGCACCAGATCACCCGATCCACCAACCCGGCGGTTCCAACCACAACCACCGTAAGCAGTTTGCCGGTGGATTCCGATGGCGTAACTGCCGCCGCCGCAGTATCGATCGGCATGCCAGTGCAGCGTTTCGGCGTGCTTCGGCTGGAAAACAGCTATGGTTCGGAACTGCTGCCGATCCGGGTAGGCGCGCGCAGTCTGTACTGCAACGCGGTCGGCGGTTCGGCGTGTACCCAGTGGCTGCCCAATACCGCCGATAGCTGCACCAGCTTTACGCCCGCCATTGGCAGTCTTACGAATTATCTGGCGCCAGCCACAGTGAGCAACCCGCTTGCCGCCGCCAATTTCCGCATTACCGGCACCGATCCAAATACTGCGTCCGGCTCAACCGGAAACTGGATGGCAGTTGCGAATCCAACTACTTTGAATCAGGGGATAGGCAGCATCATTTTGAACCGGCCGTGCGTGGGCGGCCCCAGCCCAGCCTGCACCGCCGCGGTCGGCAGCGTCGATCTGACGCTTGATCTGAGCACGAGCTTCCCCTGGCTCCAGGGCACCTGGACCAGCGCTGGTACCTGGAACGAAAACCCCACCGCAAGGCTGAAATTCGGCTCGCCCAAAGCGCCTTATATCTATCTGCGCGAAAGGTACTAGGCGCTGAGATCTGAAAAGTCGGTTCTGGTGACACGGCGAGGGAGTTCTAGGTAGCCCAATTTCATTTGTCAGAGCCAATAAACCGGCCGGCAACAAGCAACTGCGCAGGCTTACCGTGTCAAAACAGCGTTCGTCGCCTTATCCCGCCCGTTCGTCAGCCACAGATAGCGCTCGCTCTTTCAAAAGGCTATCGTGTGATCAAGCAATTTGAATTGTATTGTCGCCATGACTGATACCGTGACCACTTTACCTGTTGGGCCGGCAAATTTGCACCGAGCAAACCTAGTTTGTGCAGAGAGTACGGGCGATAAAGTAAAGTACGCATTTAGAGCTTCTCCTTGCAGGGTCTGGATGCGTGAGTTTGTACCCGGTATGCAGCGAGAATGTCTTCAGGGGGCTGGAGTATGGACTCGGCAAGAGCCATAACCCAAGCTAGTTTCAGGACACACAAGCCGCATGCCGGTTACACAAAGGAATCGAGATGAATCAGCGCCACCACAAAACTTTTCGCACCTCGCCGCGCGGCTTCACGCTGATAGAGCTGATGATCGTGGTTGCAATCATCGGCGTTCTCGCCGCGATTGCGTTGCCCAACTACAACAACTACATCACGCGCAGCAAAATCACCGAGGCGGTTTCTAGCCTGTCGGATGCAAGGGTGCGAATGGAACAGTACTTCCAGGACAACCGCTTTTACAACACTGATGGCTCGGCCTCAGCCACCTGTGCCGCATCGGTTACCGTCGCTGCAACCAATAATTTCACCTTCGCATGTGTCGCTTCGAGCAGTGGCCAGGCCTATACCTGGACGGCAACCGGGATCAGTTCGATGACGGACTTTACCTACACCATCAATCAGGCGAACACGCGTACCACGACCATCGGCGTAAATGCCGTATGGCCCGCCGCCGCAGCGAACTGCTGGATAACTAACGACAGCGGAAACTGTTAAACCCATGAACACATCGCACCGCGGCTTTTCTCTCATTGAACTGATTATCGCGGTCGCGATCATGGGGATTCTGCTTTCCCTCGCATTGCCCAGCTTTTCGACCTATTTGCGCAACGTCAAATTGCGCTCGGCGGCCGAGGTTTTTCTCTCGGGCATCCAGTTGGCAAGGTCGGAGGCTGTGCGCATGAATACCAACGTCGAGTTTCTGCTGACCACCACCGACCCGCTGCCCGCAAATGTCGGGACGGCGGCGGCTTCCACCGCAGGGCGCAACTGGATGGTTCGTACCGCCGACCTTGTCACCTTTATCGACGGAAAATTTGGCGTTGAAGGTTCGGGTAGTGCGACCACTGCGGGTATCTCGGTCAGGATCAACGACACCGATCCGCCCGCCAATACCGATCCCGACCCACCACCGGCTACGCCCGTAGCGAGCATCGTGTTCAATGGATTGGGTCGAACCACTCTGGCTGCGACCGCCAACTTCAAGTTCAACGACCCGGTTGCCGGGCGTTGCGTCACCGATCCAGGGCCACCGGCGGGAACGGTGCGATGTCTGCGCGTGGCAGTAGCCGTCGGCGGGCAGGCCCGGATTTGCGACCCGGCAGTCACGGCCGCCATGACCGCTGCCGGCGATTCGAGGGGATGCTGATGTCCAGAAACAGCCAACGAGGCTCGTTCATGCTTGAAGCCCTGATCGGGATGATCATTTTCTTTATGGGTGTCTTGACCATGATTGCACTTCAGGCCAACTCGATCGCGATTCAGGCAGATGCTCAATACAGGGTTGAGGCAAGCAACCTGGCTGACCAAATACTCGGTCAGATCAACCTGAATGCACGCGACAATACCGGCGCCGTTGTGGCGGCGACGCTTGCCGGTTTCAGCCATCAGGCGACCGGCAGCACCACCACCTGCCGCCTGGCATCTACCGATGCCAGCGCCAATACCGACTGCTGCAACTTCAGCGGCGCCGCTTCGGCCAATGCCCTGGTCACCTCCTGGGTCGCCGACGTTTCAACCAATGCCGCCACGCGCCTGCCCGGATCGACCGCCGCACGCCAGCAAATCGTCGTCAATGCCGGCACGTCCAATCAGGTGACTGTCACCATCTGCTGGCAGGGCCCGAATGACGCGCGGCCGCGTTTCCACCGAATCATCGGCTACGTCAATTGATCATGACGCCACATTCATTTCAGCGACGCAATAGCGGGTTCACCCTGGTCGAAGTGCTGGTCGGCATGGCCATTGCCATGATCGGCATGGTCATGATGTTCCAGACCATGAGCACATGGGAGTCTCGCAAACGTACAACGTCCTCCGGCAGCGACGCACAAATTTCCGGCAGCATCGGCATGTTCATGCTCGAGCGCGATCTCAAGCTGGCCGGCTATGGCTTTGGCAATTCGACAGCCCTGGGTTGTACGGTCTCGGCCTATGACAGCGCCCGCACGGCACCGGGAACGTTTACATTCACAATGGCTCCCGTATTGATTACCGACGCGGCGGGCGGTGCTCCGGATACCCTCTCCGTGCTGTATGGCTCCGGCACCCTGATGTCGTCGGCCCAGACATTCGAAAGCTTGACGACTACAGCAATCAAGCTGAACACGCGCACCGGAATGCGTACCGGTGACCTGATGATCGCGGCCGACACCGGTAACTTGCTTTGTGGGCTGTTTGAGGTCACCGGTAACACCAATGCCGATGGACTGAGCATTGATCACGGCACGGGCGCCTATACCAATTACACCAACAACCAGAATGTCAGCGCCACCACCAGCCTTTCAGGCACCGCACTGACCACTTTGCAGGCCGGCTTCGTCAATAACAGCGGCAGCGCCCGCTTCAATAACGGCACGGTCAAGACCGTTGGCAGCGTCGGTTCGGCATTCAATCTGGGAACCTACCCCCGATTGAATGTCTGGCAGATTACCAATGGGCGCTATCTCACCGTCTCCAATACGCTGGAAAACCAGACAACCGCGACTGAGGTCGTTGAAGGCATCGTCAACCTGCAGGCCCAATACGGTGTGGACGCAGACAATGATGGCGTAGTGGCCGCAGGCGAATGGTCGGCTGCGGCTCCGGCAGCATGGACACGATTGCGCTCCATCCGTGTTGGCCTGCTGGCGCGCAGCCAGCAATTTGAAAACACCGCCGTGACGGCGACCTTGCCAGCCTGGGCGGGAGGCGCATTCACCATGACCAATCTCGACGGCACCGCCGATTCCGGGGCCGGCAGCCTGGGCCCCAACAACTGGCGCAACTATCGTTACCGCGTCTATGACGTGGTGATTCCACTGCGAAATATGCTCTGGGGGCTATGAATTGAAGCGCAAAGCAAACCTCTCGTCAGTCACATCCGGCAAACAGCGCGGGGTCGTGCTGCTGCTGGCGCTGATCATGATGATCGCCATGACCATGGCCGGTATAGCGCTGTATCGTCAGATTGGTACCGGCCTGATCATTTCGCGCAATCTGGGTTTCAAGCGCACCGCGTCCGTGGCGGCGGATCGAGGGCTCGAATCCGCCCGCACCTGGCTGGTCAGCCAGAGCTCATCCACGCTTGAGCAGGGGAGCAGCGCCAACTGGTATTTTCCCGGCTGGTGCAATACGACCCTGAGTGCTTCCAATGTGCCCGATGCCAACAATGACGGCCTGGCGGACGATTGCGGTGACACGCCCGCCCCCTCGGAATTCGATCCAATTAACTACAACTGGACCAATTCGGTCCAGGCGACGGCCAACGATGGCGCTGGCAACGAGGTTCGCTATGTCATTCACCGACTATGCGAAACCCCCGGTGCGATCAATATCGCTTCCCAGCAATGCGTGACCATCGGGTCATCCTCCAGCGGCGGCTCCAAGGGCGCCGCCGCCTACGGTACCCAGGCACTGGCCAATACCTCGCAGCCCTATTTCCGCATTACATCGCGCGTCCTGGGGCCGACCAACACGGTGGTCTTTACCCAGGCCATCCTGTACTGACAAGGAGAACAGCAATGTTCCAGTCCACTGTAACTCGTCCACGCTTGATTGCCTTGCTGGCTACCGCGCTACTGCTACCCAGTCCGGGCTTCGCCGGCTTGGCTGACCTTTCCGACAACCCCTTGTCCAGCGCAACGACATCCCAGGTCAAGCCCAATATCCTGTTTGTACTCGACGACTCGGGATCCATGGGCTGGGATTTCATGCCGGATAACATGTCCAGCAGCACCATCGGGCGTCGCAACCATCAATGTAACTTGGTGTATTACAACCCCGGCGTCGTCTACGTCGTACCCAAGACCAGTACCGGCGATGCCGTCAACTCGGGCACGCCGAGCAGTTTCAGCGCGGCCTACAACGCAGGGTTTCACAGTTATAGCAGCGAATCCAGTTCCACGAGCAATCTGATCACCAGTTTCAGAGCCCATTCAGGCGATACATCCCAGCCTGCCTATTACTGGAAGTACCTGGGCTCAACCACCCTGGTTCCCAATGCAGGCGACTGCAACAAGTCGCTCAGCAGCAGTTCCGACTCAACCACTAACGAATATTGTACGGATGGCACCCGGACCACGACCACCTGTGCCGCCGCTGGCAAGACCGCGCTGTGGCGCAAAATCATTGTCAGTTCGACCTCCGGCCCGGCCACGGCGGACATCAACGGCGACGGCAGCACCAACGCCAGCGACCAGGACGAACAGTTAAACTTTGCCAACTGGTACAGCTATTACAGCGATCGCCTGAAAATGATGAAATCCGCGACCGGACGCGCCTTTGTCGGCATGTCGGATTCCAAGCGGATCGGATTCATTACCATCAACCCGAATAGCCCGGTCAGCTCGAGCAAATATCTGGCCATTGCCGATTTTGACACCACGCAAAAGGCCAACTGGTTCGACAAGCTGTATTCCCAGGGCACCAATGGCTCGACCCCGCTGCGCCAGGCGCTGTCGCGCGCCGGCCGCCATTTTGCCGCAAAGACCAATGGAATCAACAGCGGCATGAGCGGCGACCCGGTGCAGTATTCCTGCCAGCAGAATTTCGCCATTCTGACCACAGACGGTTACTGGAACGGCGCCGGCGGCGAGCAGCTCGACGGCACAACCGATATCGTCAACCACGACGGAAATATTTCCGAACTGGATATCTACCGCCCCAGCGGCAGTAAATTCGTGATGGCGCCGCGGCCGATCTATGACGGTGGCAGCACGCTATACACCTATAACACAGCCGCCAACACCTACCAAACGGCAACCTGCACCTATAGTACCCAAGCCCAACAGCGTACCCGTCAATATCAAACCTGCTCGTCGACCAGCAGCGGATTGCAGGCGCGAACGTCGACCAATAGCGGCGGTAGTTGGACCGGATGGTCCGACTATCCAAGCACGACATGCGAAGACGACGCAGAAGGCTCCAGTCAAAGAGAGTGTCGCTATGGCACAGTGACGCACCGGCGGAAATCCAGCAGTGGCGGAAGCTGGTATTCCACGTCATCGTGCTCCTTTGACAACTCGGGAGGCTCACGATACGAATGTCGACGGGTTTCGTCGAATTTGAATTGCGTGGGCACGTGGTCTGACAGCCAGTGCACCAATACCGACCCGAGCACAGAACCGCTGTGCCGGTCGTCAGCTGGAGCGTGGTCCAATGTTGCATCCTGCACGGCGGCGGCGCAGAACGCCAGCGGTGTCGCCACAGAATGCCAGACGGTGACCACCCCGGGTTTCAAGCTTCAGGTTGGAGAAAAAGTCACCTCCAGAGACTACACCGGCCCCGGCGGAACCGGAACCGCGCTCGGCTCTGCCAGTTCGAGCACCAGCAACTGGACCGACAAAACCCCCGTTACCTGCTACGCAACGGCACCGAGCTTGCCCGCCGATGTCGCCATCACGGGCGGCGGACCACCGACGCCACCCGCCAATTGCGCCAGCGGCTCCCAGGTCTGGCCCTGCGACATCTATTCTTCCGGTAGCGGTGTCAACGCCAGTGTTTCCGGTGCGGTGTGGACCGCGCCCGGTGCCGACCCGACCGTCGATCCTGCCACGGCGACTTACACCACGTCAGCGGCCCATTCCTTCCTGGCCGGACATACGGTAACCATCACCAGCGTCAGCCCCTCGGGTTACCGGGGCACTTTCGAGATCGTCGACGTGCCGGACTCGACCCACTTCAAGGTCAACCTGCCGTCGGATCCCGGCGCCTATTCCTCGTCCGGAACGGCAACTCTGTATGGCGGCAGCACCAACTCGCTCTCCGACGTTGCCCAGTATTACTACAAGACCGATTTGCGCAATTCGGGACTTTCGAACTGCACCGGCGCGCTGGGGATAGACGTTTGCTCGGACAACGTGCCGGCGACCGGCGACGGCGCCGAGGATGACCGCGCAAGCTGGCAGCACATGACCACCTTTACCATGGGCCTGGGCCTGACGGGAACGGTGGTTTATTCGAAAAACTACAAGACCGACGAGTGCCAGGCGGTCGCGATCGCCAGCGGCAGTTGGAGTTCGAACGTGGTGACCATGACGACTTCAGCCGCACACGGCTTCTACGTCAATGAGTCGATCACCATTGCCGGTGGCAACTTCGCCGGCTATCGGGGGCAATTCCGCATTGCCAGCGTGCCGAGCACCACCAGCTTCACCTACAGCCTGTCTTCCAACCCCGGTGGCGTTTTCGGCACTGGAACGGTCACCGCCTGCCCGGATTTTGCACGCATTCGCAGCGGCAACCTGAATTGGCCGGTGCCCTATGCGGACAGCGCCACGGCGCTTGACGACCTCTGGCATGCCGCGGTAGACGGTCGTGGCCAGTATTTCAGCGCCGGCGATCCGGAAACCGTGGTCACCAGCCTGACCAATGCGCTGGCGGGCATCAACGCTCGTGTCGCGGCGGCGGCGGCTGCGGCGACCTCCAACCTGGAGCCGGTCGCCGGGGACAACTTTGCCTACACCGCCAAGTACAAGACCCAGTCATGGACAGGCGACCTCGAAGCGAGGGAAATCGACCTCACCACCGGCGCAGTCAGCGGAACCGTGATCTGGTCGGCCCAGGCCAAGCTGGATGCGATTACCAAGGCCGCCTGCGACAACCGGACCATCAAGCTGTTTCGCGCCGGCGCCACCAATAACCTGGTTGATTTCTCATGGAACAGCTCGGCCTGCGATGCCGGCGGTGCGCCGACCGGTGTCGCGGCTACCGGGCTGAACGCCACCGAGCAAGCCTATTTCGACTCCACCAAAGTCGCCTTGCTCAGCCAGTATCCAAACCTTGGCGACGGTACCGGCGTCACGGTTGATCAGCGAACCGCAGCAGCTGGGGCCAATTTGGTGAATTTCGTGCGCGGACAGCGTGGCAAGGAAGGCTTCGATTCCTCCGACTCGGATTCCCCTAAATACATCAACAAGCTTTACCGGACTCGCGAAAACGTGTTGGGGGACATCATCAACGCGCAACCGGTATTCGTAAAGTCGCCTTTCGCGGAATACGACGACACGGGCTACTCCGCTTACAAGTCCGCCAAGGCCAGCCGCGCACCCACGGTTTATTCGGCCGCCAATGACGGCATGCTGCATGCGATCAATGCCGGCACGTCCATTGTCGACACCGCTGGTGGCACGGAAGCCTGGGCGTTCATCCCGTCCATGGTGCTGCCCAACCTCTACAAGCTGGCCAGTGAGAACTATGCGACCGAACACACCTATTCGGTCGATGGCACGCCCACGGTGGGAGATGTATACGACCCGCAAAATATCGACCCCGGCCCTCCCGCCGCGATCAGCCCGGCATGGAAGACCATTCTGGTCAGCGGGCTCAACAAGGGTGGGAAAGGCTATTACGCTCTGGATATTACCGACCCCTCGACGCCCAAGGCGCTCTGGGAATTCAAGCATGACGCAACCAATTGTGTCACTGTCGATGCGACCAGCAAGGCTCCGGCACTTTCATCGCATACCACCGACTGCCATCTCGGCTACAGCTTCAACAATCCGATCATCAGCAAGCTGCGTGACGGCCGCTGGGTGGTTTTCGTGACGTCGGGCTACAACAACGTCAATTCACCGACGGAAATCGGAGACGGAATCGGCTATCTCTATGTGCTGAATGCAATGACCGGCGAAATCATCTACAAGATCGATACCGGCGTGGGTACGGCCGGCGATCCGAGTGGTTTGAACCATATCAATGCGTGGTCCGAAGATCCATTGCGCAACAACCAGACCGAACGCGTTTATGGTGTCGATCTGAAGGGCAATGTCTGGCGCTTTGATGTCAACGACATTCTGAATACCTCCGGACGTGAAGCAACACTGATCGCAACCGCGGTGGATGGATCGGGCGTCGGACAACCGATCACCACGCGCCCGGAAATAGCCGCGGTCAAAATATCCGGCGTGGAGCACCCCTTTGTCTATGTCGCCACCGGTCGTTATCTTGGTACCACGGATTTGTCCGACACGCAGACACAATCGGTCTGGGCAATCCGCGATGCGCTGACCTCAACCACCCTGACCAGTCTGCGTACCACCCTGCGCAAAATGGTGATCACCAACCAGGGTTCGGGAACCAGCGCCTATCGCACGATTGGCTGCACCGCCCAATGCGGCTCGACGGATGGGTGGTTTACCGATTTGCCAGACACGGGTGAGCGGGTAAATATCGACATGAAACTGCAATTGGGCACTCTGGTGGTCGCCAGCAACGTGCCGGAGACCAACGCCTGCAACATCGGGGGTTACGCCTGGCTGAATTATTTCACTAACACACTCGGTGAAGCCGTTGAAAACAGTGCGGACAACGCTGTCGGGCGACGCCTGGTGGGTGCCGGTGGGCAGGAGTCACTGGCGGTCGGCCTTAATATCGTGCGCTTGCCGAGCGGAAAAACCGTGGTTATTGCAACGACTTCCGCAGCCCAGCAACTGACAGTGGAAGCTCCGTTCGACGTACCATCCCCGACCGGCAAGCGCGTCAGCTGGCGGGAAATTCTGCAATAGGTAGCGCAAACTGGCAAACCGGCTTGTCATGCCCGAAGGCCGATTGCCGAGCAACTCATGGCCAAGACTGGGAATCAGTCTTGGCCTGTCCTTGCTCCTGCATGGAGTAGTTCTGAAATCATTTGGACCTCCGGGATTCTTCGTCCCTGAGCGTGCCGAGAGCCCCATGTGGCTGGGCCTCAGCGTCAAGCTGGCCCTGCGCGAACAATCGAAGCCAGTGCTTGAAATTCCCCCCGTCGCCGCCCTCAGTGAAGCCAGCAAGGCGCTTCCTTCATCGAGCCGTGGAAAAGCCGAAATTCCCGGTATCCGCTCGACCGCGCCGGCACCCCATGGCCCTCAGGGCGACAGTACTTCGAGCACCCAGCGCTCAAGCGCCGGCCCGTCCGGAATCGTGTCCGGCCCCTGGTATTACCCTGCCAGCTACTTGCATCGCAAGCCGACACCGCTTCGGCCAATACTGCCGAGCTATCCCCGCTTTGTCAGCGAAATCGCCGGGCGCGTCGTCATTCTGCTGCTGATCAATCCGCAAGGCTCCGTCGACACATTCAAACTCATGGAAGCGAAACCCGCCGGGGTTTTTGACCAGGCGGTGATCTCGGCCTTTGTCAACGAACGCTTCGCGCCCGGACTGATACTGCGTCATCCCGTCAGAAGTCAGTTGCTGATCGAAGTGATTTTTGAGCCCGGGTCCCGTCCGCAGACGAGCGTGTTGAGCGATTCGCCTCGATAGCTGTCCCTGAATGCCATCGTGACTTTAAACGACTCGAAATCAGGTAGCGGTTTCCGGGGACTGTCGGTGGATGACTAAAGCAAGGCCGCAAAACATCCGTATGGCGACCACCAAGCGCTTAATCGCCCAATAGTTCCTTCGGCAATGGAAAGTTGACGTGCTCTTCCACTCCATCCAGGGTTTCAATACTTCTAGCGCCTAGCGCTTCAAGACGTTGCACGACCCCGTTGACCAGCACCTCCGGTGCCGAAGCGCCTGCCGTTACACCGATGCGAGCGTTGCCTTCCAGCCACTTCGCGTCTATCTGGTTGGCGCCATCGACCAGATAGGCAGGAATGCCGCCGATGGCCGCGACTTCGCGCAGGCGGTTGGAGTTTGAGCTGTTTTTGGAACCGACCACGATCACTACATCGACTTTCCCGGCCATTGCCTTGACCGCGTCCTGGCGGTTTTGCGTGGCGTAGCAAATGTCGTCCTTGCGCGGTCCGATGATATTGGGAAACCGTGCGCACAAGGCGTGCACGATGACGCGGGCGTCGTCCACCGATAGTGTGGTCTGCGTCACGTAGGCCAGCTGCGGCACCGTTACCTGCCCGCGAAGCGGAATCCCGGGTACGCAAAGCTCGCCATCGCCAGCGCTGTGCGTCCCGTCGGGAACTTTTAGTTGCGTCACGTCATCGACGTTCTCGACCAGATACATGCGCCCCGTCGCCTGCCCCATGGTGCCTTCGACTTCGGGGTGACCCTTGTGCCCGATCATGATGATCTCGTAGCCCTGCTTGTGCAGACGTGCGACTTCAAGATGTACCTTGGTCACCAGCGGACAGGTCGCATCGAATACCTTCAGACCGCGCTGTGCCGCCTCGGCGCGCACCGCCTGCGGCACGCCGTGAGCGCTGAATATCACCGTGGCGCCGTCCGGCACTTCGTCCAGCTCTTCGACAAATATAGCGCCTTTAGCCTTGAGGCCATCGACCACGTAGCGGTTGTGCACCACTTCATGACGAACATAAATCGGTGCGCCGTACTTTTCCAGCGCGCGCTCGACTATCGCGATTGCGCGCTCGACGCCTGCGCAAAAACCTCTTGGATTGGCAAGAATGATGTTCATCACAGAATCCCGATAATTTCCACTTCAAAGCGAACCGACTTGCCCGCCAGTGGATGGTTGAAATCAACCAGTACTGCTTCGTCATCCAGTTCGCGCACGATACCCGTAAACTTTTCACCTCCGGGCGCAACGAATTCAATCAGTCCATGCAGCTCCGGCTTGGTATCGGGTGGCAGCGCGCTGCGTGCCATGCGCTGAGTCAGTTGCGGATTGTGATTACCAAAAGCCTGCTCGGCTTCGAGCAAAAAGACGTGGCGCTCTCCGACAGTAATGCCTATCAGGCAGTGCTCCAGCGGCGGCGCCAGTTCTCCGCTGCCCAGTTGCAGGGTTGCCGGACTCGATTCAAAGGTGCTGATCAGTTCGGTGTCGTCACCGGTCGCGACGCGATAGTGAAGCGTGATCAGGTTACCGGCACTTACTGTTTCACTCATGAAGACTCCTTGCCGAAGCGAAATTGGTGCCACAGCATCAGCACGACGCCCACGGTTATGGCCGAATCGGCCACGTTGAAAGCCGGCCAATGATAGCCCGCGATATGAAAATCGAGAAAATCGACCACCGCGTCAAAGCGCAGCCTGTCGACGACATTGCCGATGGCACCGCCCAGAATCATTGACAGGGCTGTCGGCAGCAATCGCTCCCGCGCATGCTCGCGCAAAAGCTTGAGCAACCAAACCGAAATACCAAGAGCCAGCGCAACGAAAAACCACTTTTGCCAGCCCCCGGCATCGGCCAGGAAGCTGAATGATGCCCCCGGATTGAAAACCAGAACAATATTGAAAAACGGAGTCATGATCTGGCGCTCCATGTAACCGACATTGGCAAGTATCCAGGCCTTGCTGACCTGATCGGCCACCAGAACCAAGAGCGCCAAACCCAGCCAGCGCGGGAAGCCCGCCAGGGCATTAACGTTAAACATTTCGTTCGGAGCGACGGGTGATCGTCGAGCGAAGCGAGCTTATCCATAGCCTTGCCCTGGGGCGGGGATGGGGGTGGGGGGGGGTTAATTCGCCCTTCGCGTGTTTCATCATCAGCGGGTGGCGCTCGGTGCCATGAGCGTCAGGCAACCTCGCGCGCCTCGCCACTACCGAACAGATTGGAGGTGCAGCGTCCGCATAGCTCGGGGTGCTGGGCATCCTGGCCGACATCCTCGCGCCAATGCCAGCAGCGGACGCATTTGACATGGGTCGTCGGCGCAACAATGACGGCCTCGGCTCCCGCGTCGCTGGCTTTTACCAGAACGGTTTTCGAACACACCAGAACAAAGCGCAAGTCATCTTCCAGGCTGGCGAGCACATCGTAGCGAGCGCCGCTGGCTCGAATTTCGACTTCCGCCTGCAGCGAGGATCCAATCTTGCCGGCCATGCGCTGTTCCTCCATTGCCCTGGACGCCTCGGCCTTGACTTCGCGCAGTTGCGCCCAGCGGTGAAGCAGATCGGACTCGCCTTCTGCCTCCGGCAGTTGATGCCACGTCGACAACATCACGCTGTCGCTGTCGCCAGCCAGTTGCCAGATTTCTTCTGCGGTGAAGGACAGGATAGGCGCCATCAGCCGGGTGACCGTTTGCAGAATGTGCCACAGCGCACTTTGCGCTGCGCGGCGCGGACGCGAATCGGCTGCGGTGGTATAGAGACGATCCTTAAGGATGTCGAGATAGAAAGCGCCCATATCCTCGGCGCAGAAGTTCTGCAGGGCCTGCACGATCTTGTGAAATTCGAAGCGCTCGTAGTCCTCTGCGCATTGCTCGTGCAACTGCCTGGTCAAGGCCAGTGCGTAACGATCCACCTCCAGCCATTCTGCCGGCGGTAACAGTTGCTTTGAGGCATCGAAATCGGCGGTATTGGCGAGTAGAAAACGCAAGGTATTGCGCAAACGCCGATAGACCTCGACCACACGATCAAGAATTTCCTTGGAGATCGAAAGCTCGCCCGAATAATCGGTGGCAGCCAGCCATAAACGCAGAATTTCGACGCCGAGGCGATTGCCGACTTCCTGCGGCTCGATTCCATTACCCAGCGACTTGCTCATCTTGCGGCCCTGCGCGTCCACCGTGAAACCGTGCGTCAGCAACGCCTGATAAGGTGGCTTCCCATCGATCGCGCAGCCGGTCAGTAGCGAAGAGTGAAACCAGCCACGATGCTGGTCCGAGCCTTCCAGGTACAGATCGGCATGCCGTCCGGAATCGGCATAGGTCTCCGGATGCGAGCCGCGCAGCACATGCCAATGTGTGGTGCCGGAATCAAACCAGACATCCAGCGTGTCGTTGATCTTGATGTACTGATCGGCATCGGCGCCCAGCAATTCGGCGGCGTCGAGCTTGAACCATGCCTCGATGCCTTCCTGCTCGACACGCTGCGCCACTTTCTCCATCAGTGCCGCGGTGTCCGGATGCAATTCACCCGTGGCCTTGTGCAGGAAGAAGGGAATCGGCACACCCCAGTTGCGCTGGCGCGAAATGCACCAGTCGGGCCGATTGGCGATCATCGAATGCAGCCGCGCCTGACCCCATCCGGGATAGAAGGCCGTTTTGGCGATGCCATCAAGTGCGAGCTCGCGCAGGCTGGGACCATTGTCGGGTTTCAGATCCATGCCGACAAACCACTGTGCCGTGGCCCGGTAGATCACCGGCGTTTGATGGCGCCAGCAATGCATGTAGCTGTGGTTTATCTTTTCATGCGAGAACAATGCGCCGACCTCGGCGAGCTTCTCGACAATGACCGGATTTGCCTTCCAGATGTGCTGGCCACTAAAGAAGGGCAGCGAATCGACATAAACACCGTTGGCTTGCACCGGGTTAAGGATGTCATCAAAACTGAAACCGTTTTTGGTGCAGGAAACAAAGTCCTCCACACCATAAGCCGGCGCCGAGTGCACGATGCCGGTGCCGGCGTCAAGCGCTACGTAGTCGGCGACAAACACCGGCGAACGACGCTCGTAGAACGGATGATGAAACTCGATGCGCTCCAGTGACTCTCCCTTGGCGGTGGCTTTTACCGACCCCTCAAGACCAAAACGCTGCAAGCTGGATTCGACCAGATCGCTGGCAAGAATCACCAGCCCGCGCGAGGTTTCAACCAGGGCGTACTCAGCCTCGGGATGCACGTTCAGCGCCTGGTTCGCAGGAATGGTCCACGGCGTGGTGGTCCAGATCACTGCATAAGCCGGCGCCGACAGCGCGCTCAGACCAAAAGCAGCGGCGAGCTTTTCCGGCTCGGCACAAACCAGTCCGACATCGATCGCCGGACTTTGCTTGTCGGCGTACTCGACTTCCGCTTCAGCCAATGCCGAGCCGCAATCGAAACACCAATTCACCGGCTTCAAACCCTTGAACACCCAACCACGTTTGACCATCTCTGCCAACGCCCGAATTTCTCCGGCTTCATTGGCAAAGGCCATGGTCAGATAGGGATTGTCCCAGTCGCCGAGAACACCGAGACGGATGAAGCCCTTCTTCTGGATTTCAACCTGCGCTGCGGCAAACTCACGGCTCAGCTGGCGAACCTTGTCGGCTGGCAGTTTCTTGCCGTGTTGCACTTCGATCTTGTGTTCGATAGGCAGGCCGTGACAATCCCAGCCCGGCACATAGGGTGCATCGAAACCCGCCAGCGTCTTGGAACGAACAATAATGTCCTTGAGGATTTTGTTCACCGCGTGTCCGAGGTGAATATCGCCGTTGGCATAGGGCGGGCCGTCGTGCAGCACGAAGCGCGGGCGACCCTTGGCGGCCTCCCGGATTTTCCAGTAAAGCTTCTTTTCTTGCCACGCGGCAACCCAGCCCGGTTCACGCTTGGCAAGATCGCCGCGCATCGGAAAGGGTGTGTCCGGCATATTGAGGGTTTTACGATAGTCAGCCATGAGTCGTGCCATTTAAAGAACGAGTATTGAAATAAGTCCTCACGTCCGCAACATCACTGGCGATCTGGGCCTTGAGCGCGTCGAGCGATTCGAACTTGGCTTCATCGCGCAGTTTGTGCAGGAAATTCACATCAACGTGCCTGCCGTAGATATCACGGTCGAAATCCAGCAGGTGGACTTCAAGCACGGGCTTGAGTCCCTCCTCCAGCGTGGGTCGCACACCGATGTTCGCCGCCCCGGGCAAAGGCGCCTTGTCGATGCCTGAAACCGTGACCGCAAACACGCCGGCCAGCGGCAGACGCTTGCGTCGAACCTGGATATTGGCTGTCGGAAAACCGATGGTACGGCCGACCTTCATGCCGTCCATCACGCGCCCCGCAATGACATAAGCACGCCCCAGGAGTTGTTCTGCATGATCGAGCCTGCCACTGGCCAACGCTTCGCGCACGGCGGAACTGGAAACACGGACACCACCTATATCAACCGTAGACATCGCCTCAACAGCAAACTGATGCACCTGCCCCGCGTGTTGCAACATGGCAAAGTCTCCACCTCGCGCACGGCCGAAACGGAAGTCGTCACCGATGATCAGATGTTTGACCGACAGACCTTGTAGCAATATTCGATCGATGAACTGCTCGGCCGTAAGTGCTGCGAGTTGGCGATTGAAGCGGCAGACATGCACACGATCGACCCCGCAATCCGCCAACAATTCCAGCTTGTCACGCAGGCTGGCCAAGCGCGCCGGTGCCTGCTCGGGTGCAAACAGTTCGCGTGGATGCGGCTCAAAGGTGAGCACCGTGGCCGGTAGCGCCAATTCAAGTGCCTTGACTTTCAACTCCGCAAGCAGGCTGCGATGACCACGATGTACGCCATCGAAATTACCGATAGTCAGTACCGTGGACGTCGTTGCACACTCGGGAACACCGCGAAAAACCAGCATGGGATTGATGCAGCAGGGAAAGCGAGCGATTATATCAAGCTAAGTAGCTGCGGCCCGCTTCGGCAAAGGCTTCACCACAGAGACACAGAGGCACAGAGAGAGACAAAAAACAAATCTCCGACGGGTTGTTTAACGCCTTGCTTTTCCTCTGTGTTCTCTGTGTCTCTGTGGTTCAGCCGGGTTTCAGGTTCAGTCCAGCCGCGCCAGCTTGGACTTGGCCAGTGGCGGATTCTTGGAGAAATAGCGACGGATACCCCTGAGGATTGCCTCGGCCATGCGGTCCTGGTAGTCCTCATCGTTGAGCCGGGCCTCTTCCTCAGGGTTTGAAATAAAGGCGGTTTCGATCAGGATCGAGGGAATGTCTGGCGCCTTCAGCACCGCAAACCCTGCCTGTTCCACATGGGCCTTGTGCAGGGTATTGATGCGACCCAGTTCCCCCAGCACGTGCTGACCCAGTTTGAGGCTGTCGTTAATCGTCGCTGTCTGCGACAGATCGAGCAAGGTGCGTGCGAGATAGGGATCCTTGACGCCGATATTCACGCCGCCGACCAAATCAGCTGAGTTTTCCTTGTTCGCCAGCCAGCGTGCGGCCGAGCTTGATGCTCCATTCTGGGACAAAACAAATACGCTGGAACCTCGTGCCGTGCTTTTAATGAAAGCGTCTGCATGCACCGAGACAAACAGATCGGCCTGTACCCGACGCGCTTTTTTAACCCGCTGCTGCAGTGGCACAAAGTAATCGCCATTGCGTGTCAGCACCGAGCGCATGTTGGGCGTGGCGTCAATCTTCAGCTTCAGACGACGTGCCACCGAAAGCGTTACGTTCTTTTCATAGCTGCCGCGGCGGCCTACTGCGCCCGGATCCTCACCGCCGTGTCCCGGGTCGAGAACAATCGTCACCATGCGTGCGACCTCGGGCTCGCTTTCCTTATTCTGTCCGGCGGACTTTCCAGTGGACTCATGGTGGTCGCCAAGCTTCGTCTCCGGTTTTAGTGGCGTCTCGTTTTTTTCCAATAGCGCCATCAGCGGATCGACGGGTTCCACGGGATACAGATCAAGCACCAGGCGATGACCGTATTCGCCTATCGGCTTCAGCGAAAAAACTTGTGGTTCGATTTGTCCCTTGAGTTCGATGACCAGGCGCACCACGGCCGGCCGATTGCGGCCGGCACGGATCAATTTGATGTAAGGGTCGGACTCAAGGATTTTTGACGGCAGCGTCTGCAACACCGAGTTGAACTCGACACCTTCCAGATCCAGCACCAGCCGCTCAGGATTCTGCAACAACATGTGGGAATACTTGATGGCCTGATCGTGTTCGATCGTCACTCGCGTGTAATCGGGGGCAGGCCAGACGCGGACGGCGAGAATGCTGCTGACCGCCGTAGCGCCAACGCCGACTTTTGAGACCAGCAGCGTCAGGCTGGCCGCAGCATATTTGAGGACATCACGCCGGTCAGGCATGTCTGTCCCCTTGGGCTTGTGGCGGTAATGCGTGCGCTGCGGCCCTCACTTTCATTGTCGTGCGACTCGACGCGCAACTCGATACGCATGTCTGCTGCAGGCAGATAAGGCGCGGCCTTGTCTGGCCATTCGACCAAACAGATCCCGCTTCCTGAAAAATATTCGTCGAGCCCAGCATCGAGAAATTCTTCCGCCTGATTGAGTCTATAAAAATCAAAGTGATAGAAGTGTAATCCAGAAACCACATGAAGTTCAAGTAGTGTGTAACTTGGACTCTTGACCGGACCGTCATCACCCGCTGCGCGCAACAGTCCACGAACCAGCGTAGTTTTACCGGCACCCAGATCGCCTTCCAGCCAAATCACCATGCCGGGCGCCAGATTCGCTGCAACGACGGCGCCCAGAGAAAGCGTGTCTGCTTCGCTGGGCAGGGCTAAAGTAAGATGTTCGTCATGCATGGCGATGAAGTGAACTGGTCGGGACTGAAAGAAGATATTCGACGCTGGGGTCTGGAGCTTGGCTTTGATGCCATCGGTTTCTCCGGCGTTACGATCGCTGACGCCGAAGCCAATCTGAACGCATGGCTTGCGGCCGGCTACCACGGTGAAATGGATTATATGGCGGCTTATGCTGCTGATCCGGCTACAGGAGCGGAAAACAAACGTACACTTCCGGAATCACTGGTGCCCGGCACGCGCAGCATCATCACGGCCCGCATGAACTACCTGACCATCAGCGCCGACTTTGACGGAGTGGTTTCCGAAACAGGCCGCGCCATCATTTCTCGCTATGCACTGGGGCGTGACTATCACAAGTTGCTGCGCAACCGCCTGCAAAAACTTGCTGACCGCATCACAGCTGAAATCGGAAACTACGCCTATCGGGTTTTCACGGACTCCGCCCCGGTGATGGAAGTGGCTTTGGCCCAGGCAAGCGGGTTGGGCTGGCGCGGAAAACACACGCTCTTGCTGGACCGCGACGCGGGGTCGTACTTTTTCCTAGGGGAAATTTTTTCCGATCTGCCGCTGCCAGCCGATTCCCCGGTCACCGACCATTGCGGCAACTGCACCGCTTGCATCGACGCGTGCCCCACGGAAGCGATCGTCGCGCCGTATCAGCTAGACGCGAGGCTTTGCATTTCCTATCTCAGCATCGAATTGAAAAGCAGCATTCCTGAGATTCTGCGTCCCCTGCTTGGAAACCGGATCTACGGCTGCGACGACTGCCAAACGGCCTGCCCCTGGAATCGCTTTGCGCCCTTAACCCGGGAGAAGGATTTCGAGCCGCGTCACCAATTGGATCGGGCACGGCTAATTGATCTGTTCGCCTGGGAGGAATCCGACTTCAATGATCGATTGGCAGGCTCACCGATTCGTCGCATCGGTTTCGAACGCTGGCTGCGCAACATCGCAGTGGCGCTGGGCAATGCGACATCAAGCGATGAAGTGATCAATGCCTTGCGTTCGCGCGCCGATCATCCCTCGGCCATGGTTCGCGAACACGTGCAATGGGCTCTCGAACGTCACGGCCAGAAACCATCAGGCTGATAAGGCACGGCATCCGTTCCGTCGCGTCAAGGCTGAGCCGGACTATTTAACGTGAAATAGCAGGTTCGGAGCGACTGGTGATAGTCGAGCGAAGCGAGCGGACTGGTAGCCCCGCCCTGGGGCGGGGATGGGGGTGGGGGGACTTCAATTCGCTTTTAGTTTCGGCCGCTGCGCTTAACGCCGATGACGCCGGCGTTAGCCTCCACTGAAACTTCGTTTTCGCGTGTTTCATCTTCGGCGGGTGGTGCTCGGTACCATGAGCGTTAGTCGGTCGCCACCGGGCGAGAGGAATCGGAGCACCACTCGCTCCAGGAACCGGGATAGAGTCTTGAGCCGGAAAATCCTGCCAATTCCATTGCCAGCAGGTTGTGGCAGGCGGTGACGCCCGAGCCGCACTGTTGCACCACGCATGAAGCAGGTCGATCGCCGAGCAGGACCGCAAACTCGCTGCGCAGTTCTTCGGCAGGTTTGAAATAACAACCATCGTCGTCGAGGTTGTCGAAATAGAAGCGATTTGTCGCGCCGGGTATATGTCCTCCGACAGGATCAAGTGTCTCGTTCTGGCCACGAAACCGCTCCGGGCTACGTGCATCAACGACCAGCATGTTCGAAGACTGCAAATTGGCTAGTACCTGGTCGACATCGACAGTCATGTCCTGAGGCAGTGCCTTGAATTGTTTTCGCTCCACCACCGGCGTCGACTCTTCCAAGGCCCGACCACTACGCTTCCAACCGGCGAGCCCGCCGTCGAGCACCGCAACGCGCTCATGACCTAGCCAGCGCAGCATCCACCACAAGCGCGACGCGAAAATGCCGCCTTCATTGTCATAAGCCACGACTTGAGTTGATTCTTCAACGCCGCAAGCAGACATGCGCTCGGCAAAATCAGCAATATCAGGCAAGGGATGCCGCCCGTTGCTACCGTCGCGCCCACCTGAAAGATCTTCGTCGAGATGCAGGAACAAGGCACCGGAGATGTGGCCACGGGCATAGGCTGAGCGCCCGTATTCGGTGTTTTTCAGATCGTGGCGGCAATCGAAAATTCGCCACTCTGGATGTGCGGCGAGCTCTTCAACACTCACCAGAACCTTTTCCGGTGGAATTGACATCAACTCACTCACGCGTCATTTTCGGCCAACCAGGCACGAGCTTCGGCCTCGTTGTCAAATACCGTGACATCGGCATTGACGAACAACTGCGACAGCCACGCACTCCAGGCCACCCACTGGCTGTCGGTGATGACAGCAATACGCCGGAAATCGCCTGCGTGTTGTCGCGAGAACTTGATCTCCTCCCAGGCCATGTCAACGGTGAAATCGGCCATGTCGCGCAAATCGACCAGCAGATCAACAGGCCCTGAAAACTTGATTTCGTAAAGAACCAGTTCCTCGAATTCCTTGAAATCGCTCAAGGTGAATTCGCCAAACACGGCAAACTCGACCAAGCGGTCCTGATGTTGTGTGGTGATCATGATAAGCCTCCTTGGCAGGGAGAATAATCAGCGGAGGCTGAAAAGACAATGGACCCTGCAGTATTTTTTTGCTGCGATCGAAAACAAAAAACAAAGGGCCCGCAAGCGGGCCCTGTATGCAAACGGCGATTCTCCTACTTCTTCGCCTTCTTGCCCGAAACAGCCTGCTTGAACCCTGCACCGGCGCTGAACTTCGGCACGGTAGTTGCGGGAATCTTGATCGTGGCGCCCGTCTTGGGATTCTTGCCGGTACGCGCCGCGCGCTTTGCCGACTTGAAGGAGCCAAACCCGACCAGAGTCACGCTATCCCCTTTTGATACTGCCTTGACCACTGCTGCCATGATGCCATCCAGCGCTTTACCCGCGGCTGCCTTGCTAATGTCCGCTTGTTTGGCGGCTATCTCTATTAGTTCTGCTTTATTCATGCCTTAGATTCCTCCTGAAAATTGCGGGCGGCCAGCCCAGAAAATATTCTAAACCTGTTGTCCCTTTGAGGTAAAAGGAAATTAGTCACTGTCGGCAGCAGATGTGGCGATGATGCCGCCCCCCAGACAAACCCGCGACTCATAGAGCACCAGCGATTGTCCCGGCGTCACCGCCCATTGCGGCTCGGCAAAGACCACTTCGCACTCCGAATTCGATATGCGCTCCACTTCACACGCGGCATCCGGTTGGCGATAGCGCGTCTTCGCGGCGTATACCCAGTGCGTGTGCGGCACGCTTCCGGCAACCCATGAAAGATCTTGCGCTACCAGACTTCGTGACAGCAACGCCGGATGCTCATGACCTTGCACTACCCACAAGACGTTCTTCTCCATGTCCTTGCCGGCCACGAACCAGGGTTCCTCGGGCGCACCCTTGACGCCTCCAATACCGAGTCCCTCACGCTGACCCAGGGTGTAATACATCATCCCCTCGTGCATGCCAATCACACGGTCGGTGCCCAGAACGCGAATCTCCCCGGGCTGCCTGGGCAGGTAGCGCGCCAGAAATTCGCGGAAGGGTCGCTCGCCGATAAAACAGATGCCGGTCGAATCCTTGCGCGCATGATTCGGCAGGCCGGCTTCTTCGGCAATACGCCTGACGTCGCGCTTGTAGAGATGACCAACAGGAAACAGTGTTTTTGCGAGCTGTGCCTGATTCAGTCGATGCAGGAAATAACTCTGATCCTTGGTGCCGTCTTCGGCTTTGAGCAACTGCCATTGCCCGAGAAATTCACGTACCTGAGCATAGTGACCGGTGGCAATCTTGTCAGCGCCAAGCTGGAGTGCATGATCAAGAAAGGCTTTGAACTTGATTTCTGAATTACACAGCACATCGGGATTCGGCGTGCGCCCGGCCTGGTACTCGCGCAAAAAGTCGGCAAAAACCCGATCCCGGTACTCCGCGGAAAAATTCACCGCCTCGAATTCGATACCAATCACGTCGGCGGCGGCGGCGGCATCGACCAGATCCTGGCGTGACGAACAGTATTCTTCGTCGTCATCGTCTTCCCAGTTCTTCATGAACAGGCCGACCACCTTGTAGCCTTCACGCTTGAGCAGCAGCGCGGCAACCGATGAATCGACTCCGCCAGACAGACCGACAATGATTTTTCCTTTGGACATCAAATGACTTCCTTCTATGCGACGGGTTACGTCACGACGGGATCAGGGCGTTAGCTGTAGTGCCGGACGATATCCAGCGGATAACGCTGTCCGGCCAGATAGTCGGTCACACACTGCTTGACCAAGGGACTGCGATGCCGATCCATACTGGCGTCGATCTCTTCGGTCGTCATCCAGACGGCACGCTGAATTCCTGCATCGAGTATCCGGTCGGCCACATGAGCACCCAATTCCCCGGAATACGCGAAACGCAGATACGTAATGTCACCTTGGGGACGCGGCCATTGATAAATCCCCACCAACGCAGTTGGCCGAAATTCCCAGGCGGTTTCTTCCAGCGTTTCCCTGGTACAGGCCGCGACCAGCGACTCGCCTGCGTCCAGATGACCAGCCGGCTGGTTGAAGCGCAAACCGTCCTCGGTTTCCTCCTCGACCAGCAGGAACCGCCCTTCACGCTCGATCAAAGCGGCAACCGTGACATTTGGCTTCCAGATACGATTCATCCGCGCATTTTAGCGCCCCTGCTAAAATCGCACTTTACTCAACGCAATGCTGGAGACCCACCATGTCCATGGCCGACCGTGACGGCTTTATCTGGTACGACGGAAAGCTCGTACCCTGGCGCGAAGCCACCACCCATGTGCTGACGCATTCTCTGCACTACGGGCTTGCGGTATTCGAGGGCCTGCGCGCTTACGAGACGGAATCCGGCCCGGCGATCTTCCGCCTGAAGGAACACACCGACCGGCTTTTCGCCTCGGCGCATATCTATCGCATGGCGATACCCTACGACAAAGCAACGCTGATGGAAGCACACAAGGAAGTCGTGCGCGCCAACAAGCTCGACTCCGGCTATTTGCGGCCGATCGCTTTCTACGGCTCGGAAAAAGTCGGCGTCAACCCGCGCGGTGCGGCGACTCATGTCTCCATCGCGGCGTGGCCGTGGGGCGCCTATCTGGGTGAGGAAGGCATGGAGAAGGGTATCCGGGTCAAGACATCGAGCTACTCGCGCCATCATGTGAACGTCAATATGGCTCGCGCCAAATTCTCGGGCACTTACGCGAACTCGATTCTCGCGAACATGGAAGCCACCGATGACGGCTATGACGAAGCCCTGCTGCTTGACGTCGATGGCTTCGTTGCCGAGGGCGCCGGCGAGAATCTGTTCGTGATCAAGGACGGCGTGATCTATGAGCCGGAGATCGCCTCGGCCCTGATGGGGATTACCCGTAGCACGATCATCACGCTGGCCGCCGAACTGGGTTACAAAGTGATCGCCAAGCGCCTCACGCGCGATGACATCTACATTGCTGATGAAGCTTTCTTCACCGGCACCGCCGCGGAAGTCACACCTATTCGCGAACTGGACAGACGTGTTATTGGCAGCGGAAGCCGCGGCCCGATCACAACCAAAATTCAGAGCCTGTATTTCGACGTGGTGAATGGCAAAGTGCCTGCCCACGCCGACTGGCTTTCCTATCTCTAAACCAGTTCGAGGTAAATCATGTCCGCTCTCGACGAGTCCCAACGCCAGGTCAGCATCACCGCCCACGATCTGCCCTTGGCCTGTCCGCGTCCCGGTGCCCCTTTGTGGGCGCGCCATCCACGAGTCTTTATCGACGTGCTGAAAAGCCCCACCGGTGCAGCGGCCTGTCCATACTGCGGCACGGTGTATCAGTTCACCGGCGAGCGGCCCACGGGTCATCATTGACGCCTGCCCGCAAAACTGCGGCGTAGGCGTGCGTAGAATTCCCCGAGCATGAAAATTCTTGTTGTCGCTCCTTCCTGGATCGGCGACACGATTCTCGCTCAGCCACTCCTCGGGCTGATCAAACTTCGAGAGCCGGGTGCCCGAATCGAAGTACTGGCGCCGGACTGGTCTGCGCCATTGCTGGCCAGAATGGCCGAAGTCGATGCGGTCATCGGCAATCCGTTCAAACATGGCGAGTTTGGTTTTTTCGCGCGCCGCGCGCTGGGTCGCCGTCTCATGAGAGCCGACTTTTCAGCCGCCTATGTTCTACCCAACTCATGGAAGTCGGCACTGCTACCCTTCTTCGCCGGGATTCCCAGACGCATCGGCTATCAGGGCGAGAGCCGCTACCTGCTGCTCAACGAGCGCCATCAACTTGATGTTGTCCGGCTCCCGCAACTGGTCCAGCGCTATGCCGCCCTTGCCGGACCGATGCCGGAACAGTTGCCGCAGCCTCGGCTGAATTCGACAACTGAACAACAACTGGCTGCGCGCCACGCCCTGAATCTGCCGCTTGAAGCCACACCCATCATTTTCTGTCCGGGCGCCGAATACGGCCCGGCCAAACGCTGGCCCGCAGAACACTTCGCTTCCCTGGCGCAACTCGTCGCCACACCGCAAAACCCGGTCTGGTTGCTGGGTTCTGACAAGGACGCGATTGTCGGTGACGAAATTGCCATAGCATCAAGCGGCGCAGCGCTCAATCTTTGCGGTCGCAGCTCTCTCGAGCAGGCGATTGATCTGATCGCTTCGGCTCATTGCATCATAAGCAATGATTCCGGCCTGATGCATGTCGCGGCAGCGTTGAATAAACCGCTGGTGGCACTGTATGGATCGTCTTCGCCCGCGTATACACCGCCGCTTTCGCCGCGCGCAAAAATCGTCACAAAGAATCTTTCGTGCAGTCCCTGCTTCAAACGCGAGTGCCCCCTCGGTCATTTCGATTGCCTGAACGGAATCGCGCCCCAGAACGTGGCAGATGCCATTGCGCTACAGGTTTCTGGCTGACCATGCCCAGCCAGAAACTCTACGCCAGCCCGCAAGATGTGGAAGCCGCCTTCTACGAAGCTCTCGAACATGGCGATATCGAAGCCATGATGACCGTCTGGGCAGAAGATGAAGACGTGGTCTGCGTGCACCCTGGCGGCCCGCGTTTGTTAGGCTACACAGCGATACGAGAGGCTTGGCAGCGCGTTTTCTCAAGCGGCAAGCAGCTCCGGGTACGCTTGTCGCACCAGACCACCGTGACCACGCCCTTCGCCATGATCAGTACGGTGCTGGAACATATCGCCACGCTTGACGACGAGAATTTGAGTGCGCCGGTTGCCGCCACCAATGTCTATGTGCGCGGCGCCATGGGTTGGCGCATGGTGGCTCACCATGCCTCGCCGGTGCCGCCGGACAGCATTGGCGAAGCGCCGCGAATATTGCATTGAGCGTGCCAATATCCGTGGCGCCCTACATTTCGCCATACTGGCTGCCCGGTAGCCACGCACAAACCATCTGGCCATTGTTGATCAAAGGGCCGATACCCGCCTATCGACGCGAACGCTGGGAAACGCCGGACCAGGATTTCATTGATCTGGACTGGATTGAGGGAGGCTCCGATGCGCCGTGCGTCGTTTTGTTTCATGGCCTAGAAGGCAGTTCACGCAGTCACTATGCGCGGCGCCTGATGTTTGCCGTGAAGCAACGCGGTTGGCATGGCGTGGTGGTGCATTTTCGTGGCTGTTCCGGCGAACCGAACCGCTTGCCCCGTGCTTATCATTCGGGCGACTCGATGGAGATCGACTGGATACTGCGTCGGCTGCAGGCGCGCGGATTTCCCGCGCTATTCACTGCGGGCGTATCACTCGGCGGCAATGCCCTGCTCAAGTGGCTGGCAGAACAAGGTAATCATGCAACCACTGTGATCAGCGCAGCGGCAGCTGTCAGCGCACCGCTAGACCTGGCTGCCGCCAATACGAAATTGTCATCCGGCTTCAACCGAATCTATGCGCTGCATTTTTTGCGCACGCTGATTCCCGCGGCACAGGCCAAGCACAACCGCTTTCCCGACCACTTTGACATTCGCCGCGCACGGGTGGCACGCACACTGCGGGAATTCGACGATGCCGTGACCGCTCCACTGCACGGGTTCATGGGAGTCGACCATTACTATGCGAGCAGCAGTGCAGGGCCGCTGCTGGGTGACGTGCGGACACCGACGCTGCTGCTGCACGCAGCAAACGATCCTTTTCTGCCACAGACGGCTTTGCCGCAAGTCAAGCACTTGCCTGCGAACCTGACAATAGAGATTCACCCCCGTGGCGGCCATGTTGGTTTCGTACATGGCGCCCTGCCTGGCCGCATTGACTGGCTGCCACAACGCCTGCTCGCGCACTTCGATTCCATCATGCCCAACGACTATGCCGTGCGATAATTGTGACAACTCCGTCTGACCCAAAGTCCCATGCAAACTCCCGCACCTGAAATTTTCAAAGCCTACGATATTCGCGGTATCGTGCGCACAGCGCTGACTCCCAATACGGTACGACTGATCGGTCAGGCACTGGGTACCGAGGCCATTGCACGCGGCCAGACTTCAATCGTTATCGGCCGCGACGGTCGGCTGTCCGGTCCGGAACTGGCGGGGGCACTCGCCCACGGCATCACGGCCAGCGGAATTGATGTCATCGACATTGGCCGGGTACCGACCCCGATGACCTACTTTGCCGCCCACGAACTGGGTACGGATAGCTGTGTCTCGGTTACCGGCAGCCACAACCCACCCGAATACAACGGTTTGAAAATGGTGCTTGGCGGGCAAACCCTGCATGGAGAAATGATTCAGGATTTGAAGCGCCGTATCACCAGCGCCGACTTTTGCGAAGGTCACGGCCGAGTGCGCCACGCCAATGTACGCCAACGCTATATCGACCGCATTGTCGGCGACGTCAAGCTCAGTCGGCCGATGAAAATCGTCATCGATTGCGGCAACGGTATCGCCGGCAGTGTTGCGCCGGATTTGTTCCGCCGCATGGGATGCACCGTGACAACGCTGTTCTGTGAAGTCGATGGTCGATTTCCCAACCATCATCCGGATCCCTCGAAGCCGGAAAATCTGGTCGATCTGCAACGTGCGGTTCAAGACACGGGCGCAGAACTTGGCCTGGCTTTCGATGGCGACGGCGACCGTCTCGGTGTGGTTACGCGCGACGGCGAGATCATTTTCCCCGACCGGCAATTGATGCTGTTTGCCGCCGACGTTTTGACCCGCAATCCGGGTGCGCAGATCATCTTCGATGTGAAGTGTTCACGCTGGGTGGCAGAGTCGATTCGCCATCAGGGCGGCCGTCCGCTGATGTGGAACACCGGTCACGCGCTGATCAAGACCAAGCTCAGGGAAACCGGCGCGCCACTGGCCGGCGAAATGAGCGGCCACATGTTTTTCAAGGAACGCTGGTTCGGCTTTGACGATGCGCTTTACACCGGAGCGCGTCTGCTGGAAATCGTCTCGCGCTGGAAGGATTCCAACTGGCCGCTGAAAAATCTGCCCAATTCCATCTCGACACCAGAACTCAACATTCAGATGAAAGAAGGCGAACCGCATGCACTGATTGCCAAGTTGCGGCGCGATGGCCGCTTTCCTGGTGCGCGCCAATTGATCACCATTGACGGTATCCGTGCCGAATATGCCGACGGCTTCGGCCTGGTTCGCGCCTCGAATACCACGCCGGTGATCGTGCTGCGCTTCGAAGCGGACAGCAAAGCTGCATTGCTGCGCATCCAGAAAGAATTCAAGACGGCGCTCGGCGCTGTCTGGCCGGGCATCGACACCAGCTTCTGAAGCCGCGCCGTATTACCAGCGCCAGCGCTGTGCGTCCCTCTGGGAACTTTTACAGCTCCGACCCGTCCCCCCAGCGCCGACTTTTTAGAGCTTCGCGCCGACCCAAGCCGCGACCGAGGCCAGCGCCGCCGGCAATGCCGCCGGATTGGTGCCGCCGGCCTGGGCCATGTCTGGCCGCCCGCCGCCCTTGCCGCCGACCTGCTGGGCGACGAAATTGACCAGCTCGCCGGCCTTGATTTTGCCGGTGAGATCGGCGGTGACACCAGCAATCAGACTCACCTTGCCAGCATTGGCACTGGCCAAGACGATGGCGGCATGTTTGAGTTTGTCCTTGAGTTTATCCAGCGTCTCGCGCAAGGCCGTGGCGTCGGCACCTTCGAGCGTGGCCGCCAGGACCTTGACATCCTTGACATCGACCGCCCGCGCGACCAGATCGTCGCCTTGCGAGGAAGCGAGCTTGCCCTTGAGCGCGGCCAGTTCGCGTTCAAGTTTGCGCACCTGCTCCAACACCACGGCGACGCGCGCCGGCACGTCCAGCGGCAGCACTTTCAAGGTGCCGGCAACACCGCCCAGAGCCGATTCCATGCCCTGCATGTAGTCGAGCGCGCGATCGCCGCAGATCGCTTCGACGCGACGCACGCCGGCAGCGACACCGCCTTCGGCGACGATGCTGAACAGCCCGATGTCGCCGGTGCGCCGCACGTGCGTGCCGCCGCACAGTTCGCGCGAAGTGCCGATATCGATAACGCGCACTTCGTCGCCGTACTTTTCGCCGAATAACATCATCGCGCCCAGACGCTGCGCTTCGGCGATTGGCAGGACGCGGGTTTCGCATTCCGTATTGACGAGCACTTCGGCATTGACCAGATTTTCGACGCGGCGGATTTCCTCGTTGGACATCGGTTGCGAATGGAGGAAATCGAAACGGGTTTTATCCGTGTCGACCTGGGAACCCTTTTGCTGCACATGCGCGCCAAGCACGTCGCGCAAGGCCTTGTGCATCAGATGGGTGGCGGAATGGTGGCGCATGGTGCGGGCGCGCGCCAGGGTGTCGACTCTCGCCGTCACGCCATTGCCGACTTTCAGCATGCCTGTGCTCACCACACCGTGATGGCCGAATACCGCGGCCTGGATCTTCTGTGTGTCCTCGACGGCGAAAATGCCGTGGGTTGAACGCAGTTCGCCGCGATCGCCGACCTGGCCGCCGGACTCGGCATAAAAGGGCGTGTCGTCGAGCACGACCACGCCGATTTCACCTTCCTTCAGCTCATTGACCGCCGTGCCGTCCCGATACAAGGCCAGTATGTTGCCGCGCGCTTCCAGCGCTTCGTACCCGTGGAATGCGGTCGCCGGGCCGTCGTATTCGAGATTTGCCGCCATCTTGAATTTGCCGGCGGCGCGCGCCTGTTCCTTCTGCCGCGTCATGGCCGCGTCGAAGGCGGCGCTGTCTACGCTCATCTGGCGCTCGCGGCAAATGTCGGCCGTCAAGTCGAGCGGGAAACCGTAGGTGTCGTGCAGCTTGAACGCCGTTTCACCGTCGAAGATCGTTGCACCAACTTTATCCATCGACTCCAGTTCGGTCTCGAGTATCGCCATGCCATGTTCGATGGTGGCGAAAAACCGCTCCTCCTCCTGCTTGAGCACCTCCATCACGCGCGTCTTGTCACTGACCAATTCCGGAAAGGCGGCACCCATCTCGGCGACCAGATCGGGCACCATGCGGTGAAAAAAGGCGCGGCGCGCGCCGAGCTTCCAGCCGTGACGAATAGCGCGACGGATGATTCGGCGCAGGACGTAGCCGCGCCCTTCATTTCCGGGGATGACGCCGTCAGCGATCAGGAAGGAACAGGCGCGAATGTGATCGGCCAACACGCGTAGGGATGGGCTGTCCATGTCGGCATCCGACGTCTCACGCGCGGCTGCGGCGATCAGCGCCTGAAACAGATCGATTTCATAGTTGGCATGGACATGTTGCAAGACTGCCGAAATGCGTTCGAGGCCCATGCCGGTATCAACTGACGGTTTGGGCAGCGGATGCATCACGCCGGCCTCGTCACGATTGAACTGCATGAAGACGTTGTTCCAGATTTCAATGTAGCGGTCGCCGTCCTCGTCCTCGCTGCCCGGAGGACCGCCCCAGATATGCTCGCCGTGGTCGTAGAAAATTTCGGTGCACGGACCACAAGGCCCTGTGTCGCCCATCATCCAGAAATTGTCCGAGGCGTAGCGCGCACCCTTGTTGTCGCCAATACGAATCACACGCTCGGGTGGCATGCCGATATCATTGGTCCAGATATCGTAGGCTTCGTCGTCTTCGGCGTAGACCGTTACCCAGAGCTTGTCGGCCGGCAGCTTGAAAACATCGACCAGCAACTCCCACGCATACTTGATTGCATCGCGCTTGAAGTAGTCGCCAAAGCTGAAATTGCCCAACATTTCGAAAAATGTGTGATGCCGCGCGGTGTAGCCCACGTTTTCCAGATCGTTGTGCTTGCCTCCGGCGCGCACGCATTTTTGCGAACTCACGGCGCGACTGTAGCTGCGCTTGTCAAAGCCGAGAAACACGTCCTTGAACTGGTTCATTCCGGCATTGGTGAATAGCAGCGTCGGGTCTTCGTGCGGCACCAGTGAACTGGAGGCCACTATCTGGTGACCTTTCGACGCAAAAAAATCGAGGAAAGCCTGGCGAATTTCGGAGCTTTTCATGGCAGTAGAGCTTCACTGATGCAAAGCTGGGATTTTACGTCAGCAGGCTACAAAAAAAGCCTCCACAAGCGGGTTTTGGCCGCGTCAAACCCTATTGCCTCTTCTTGCGAGGACGGTCCTGCCTGCCAACTTGATTCCGATACGAAACTCCCAGGTGCGGAATAACTCCGGCGACAGGGCAACGCAGCAATAGAGCACCTGGCTCTTGATTTACCGCGCCTACATTTCTGCGGTAACCCAAAGATCGGGGCGATCAGTAAACACCGCACTGACGCCCATCGCGAACAGTCGCCCGGCCTCGTCACGATTATTGACTGTGTAGCAGGCCAGTGAAAAACCACCAGCACGCACTGCACTGGCCACCTCGGCAGTCACCCCCCGTGCCTGCGCATGCAGTGCCATCGCACCCAAATCGGCCAAGCGCTCGCGCCAGTCGGCCGGGATCGTCTCAACCAGCATGGCGCGAGGCAGCAAGGGCGCTGCGGCCGCTGCCGAGCGCAAAGCCTCTGGCGAAAAAGAGGACAACACCAGACTGCAACTCGCAGCCACGGCGTGCCGCGCCACCATGCGGCCGGTCTCAGCATCCTGACCGGACGAGGGTTTGATTTCGACGTTGGCCCACAAGCCAAGTTCGGCGCACAAGCTCAAAACCTGATCGAGTGTTGGCACCGGTTCTGCTGTGAAACCCGGATGAAACCAGGCGCCCGCATCCAGTTGGCCAATCTGGCTGCATGCCAGTTCCGCCACCCGTCCACGCCCGGCGGTAGTGCGCTCCAAAGTCTCGTCGTGCATCAGAACCGGCACGCCGTCAGCACTCAGCATGGCGTCAAACTCGACGCCACGACACCCCAGGCGGGCCGCGATGCGTAGTCCAGCCAGAGTGTTTTCCGGTGCCAGCGCACCACCGCAGCGATGGGCGATGATGCGCGGATACATTATCGGGGGGCTACAGCGACCGCGCTGGGCGGCGTGGCAATCGCCTCATTGACTCGGCGTACGGTGTTGTCCAGAGCCTCCTTCGCAGCGCGGCCGTTATTCCAGACAAACTCCACTTCCTCGCCGAGAAACTGATGCAGGCGGTCGCGTATCAGTCCATGCTTGACCCGCGTGCTGCCTTTTTGCGAAACCGACAAGCGCTTCTGTGCCGCATCCAGCAAGTGCGGAGGAATGTCCGATCCACGCAACGACTCAACAGCCGTCGGCGTCATCGGCAGATAACTGGTGGCGTGCACCCATTCCTTCTGCACCTCAGGTCGCATCAAGAAAGCTACAAAGCGTGCTGCCAGCCGGTCCTCGTCTTTCTTGTTTCCGGCCAGAACCCAAAGCCCGGCGCCGTCAGGCAGTACATTATTTGGCTTGGGCGCATAGACATCGTCGTAATGGGGCAAGGGCCCGACACCGATATCGATGCCGGCGCTTCGTGCGTCGGCATACAGGGATGATTCACCGGTCAACATCGCGCATTCGCCGCTAAGAAAGCGTTGATTGCCCTCGCGAGCCGGCCCTGAATAGTGAAAATAGCTGCTCTTTTGCCAGCTCGCCAGCAGCGCAAGGTGTTTGACATTGACCATGCCATTGGCCAGTATCGTATTTAGCTTGCCTACTTTAGCGACCATCGGTTCATTGGCCTGCTCCGACACATTCTCGGAATGAATCCAGGCAAATCGCGCCGTGGTCAAAGGGCACTTGCTGCCGCTGTCACGAATTTTGCCGGCCACCTCTTGTAAATCCCACCAAGTTTTTACCGGCTTATCGGGGTCAATACCGGCCTTGCGCAAAACCGCGCGGTTGGTGAACAACACCGGCAGCGAAAGCCCCAGTGGAAGCGCCTGAATACGTCCGTGAACATCGTCCAACGCGGCGGCCACCTGCGGATAGAACTGCTTCGAATTGAACTTTTGTCCGGCTTTTCGCATGAGATCGTCCAATGGACGAAAGCGCGGGCGGGTTCCAAAAAAAGCCATGCTGTCGTCGGGATCAAGCAAAGCCAGATGCGGGAGCAACTGCCGATTCTCCACTCCTCGGGAATCCTGAAGCAACACCCGGCCCTTGCCCTTTTGTCCGTCGTTGAATCGCAACACCAGCGTCGCCAAGGCATCCAGCTTCTTGCCGTCGAGATCGTGACGCAAGCTGATATCCTGAGCAGAAGCCATGAAGGCAATACAACAGCCGAGCAAAATCCAGAGAATTTTCATACAACGTCCCATATCCATTCAACAGGCAGGAGTTTATACGTGATCTCTTTCTTCCCGGAAAAGCCTCTCGGGGTTAAGTTGGCAACTCAGCCATATTGGCTTGCAGGACAAGCGAAGCGGCGCTTTTAGCCCGCTGTGGAACTGATATGAATAATGCCCAAAGAATCGCACTGGTCGCCGCAGTCGCCAATCTGGTGCTACTTCTGCTATTTCCACCCTATGACTACGTTTCTCTGCAGCAAGGCAACATCCCCACGTTCGATGGCTTTTTCTTTGCGTTTGGCTCGCACCCGAACCGGGTCATCAATACAAGCTTTCTTGCTCTTGAGCTCATCGTCGTGCTGATCAACTTCTGCATCGCCCTGCTTTTGCTGCGCACCACTCCGCTGAAACAATTACGACGTCCGGGCGGCAACCGTCAGCAACGAATTGTCCTGGTCTTGGTCGCGGTCAACCTGGTTTTGATCATTCTGTTTCCGCCATTCGAGTATTTTTCGGCGATCACCAAAGCCGCGCTACCGACCTTCGAAGGCTTCTATTTCCTGTTCGGCGACAATTCATTGCGGCAACTGGTGACGCCCATTCTGTATATCGAAGTTGCTCTGGTTATCATTAACGGCGCGATGCTCTGGATGCTGCTCAAGGACAAGACCGCCGATGAGGTATCCGCCGATCAGCTTCGTGCCTTGGCGAGACGCGTCAGCGCTACACAAAAAAAGTGACTCTCAGCTCCATCCAACCGATGGGCGACACCAAGTATTGATCTTGTTTTCAGCGATTTCTTCGGTATAATCGCGCCCTCTTAAGCGCCCGTAGCTCATCTGGATAGAGTACTTGGCTACGAACCAAGGGGTAGGGAGTTCGAATCTCTCCGGGCGCACCAGTAAAATCAAGCGGTTAGAAGTGTGAGCTTCTAACCGCTTTTTGTTTGTCCGTAGAATTTGGGAAAGCTTGGTGCGTATCTGTCGATTGCTTTACCTCGCCCAAGAGCCGGACCGATATCGAGAGTCCCGGGAAAAGAAGTTAAAGGCACGGGAGCAATGGAAACCTGTCTCATGTCCAGCCATCCCGGACCAAAAAAGCCAACGCAGGCACAGGCCACAACTGAGAAATAAACTGGAAGCTGAATACTCGCTCGGGAATACCCATGAATACCATTGATTTCCTGGTCCGCAAAGATCAACTCAGCCAAATCGAACTGCGCGAAGTACCTGGTATCCACCTCGAAGAAGCGCAAGTGCGACTTGGCATTGAAAAGTTTGCACTGACGGCCAACAACATCACCTATGCCGCATTTGGCGAGGCCATGAATTACTGGGGCTTCTATCCGGCTGAGGCTGGCTGGGGACACATACCGGTATGGGGCTTCGCCAGTATTCTCGAATCACGACACCCCAACATTCAGGTCGGTGAAAAATTCTATGGTTACTACCCGATGTCATCAAGCGTTGTCTTGCAATCTCAGCGGATGTCACCGGCGGGATTCATGGACGGTGCAGAACATCGTGCGACGCTGCACCCGGTTTACAACAGCTACTCGCGTTGCAGCGCGGATCCGTTCTACACCAGACAAACAGAGGATGTTCAGGCCCTGCTGCGCCCGCTTTTCATCACCTCGTGGCTGATCGATGATTTCCTAGCGGACAACAAATTCTTTGGTGCCACAGATAACGGCACCGGCGTGATGTTGTTGTCCAGCGCTTCGAGCAAAACCGCCTATGGCACCGCCTTTCAACTCGCGCAACGCGAAGGCGTCGAGGTTGTTGGCTTGACGTCTACCGCCAACCTCGAGTTTTGTCGCAGCCTGGGTTGTTATCACCGGGTGCTGAGCTACGATCAGCTTGACCAGGTCGCGGCTGACTCAGCCTGCATCTATATCGACTTTGCCGGCAACGCCGATCTGCGCAAAAGCGTTCATACCCGTTTTGCCAATCTGAGTTACAGCAGTTCCATCGGTGGGACCCACATCGAACAACTTGGTGGCGCCAAAGATCTTCCGGGACCGCGCGCGACGCTGTTTTTTGCGCCGGCTCAAATCAAGAAGCGAAACTCAGAATGGGGTGCAGACCTTCTCGGCCAGCGTCTTCTGCAATCATGGAAAGCATTCATAGAAAAAGTCTGCGACCCGGTCGCGCCATGGCTCATTGTCGAGCACCACATTGGCGAGGAAGCGGTCAAGGCCGCCTATATTTCGGTACTGGGAGGACATGGCAACCCACGATTGGGGCACATGCTCTCGCTGGCAGCCGACGCGGCTTGAGTTGTTCGCCTTGCGCTACTGGAGACGCTACTTGGGCGGGTTGCCGTTCTTTGCGGCATTCGGTGGAGGGGCTTGCTTCAGCTTTTTTGCTGTCCTGATATCCATAACTAGCTTTGTCGCCGCAATCAGATTCACCACAACCACGGCGATCGCCGGCCAGATCGGCAATTCCTGACCCGTTTTCAAACCGTAGACAAGCAGTCCCCCAAGTGCGAGTCCACCGATCAGAATTGTTATGGCGCTACCGTTGATGAAGCCTTCTTGCTTGCGATTCAAAGCCAATTTCTCCATGGCAATTGCTTCTCTGCCTGCATGCCCGCCGGGCGGTTAGCATCGCCAATATTTGCTGAGGTTGGCTAGACGCCGCGCTCATGCTCATAGCGAAATGCACAAAACAGCTTAATGGTGGAGGTGAGCGGGATCGAACCGCTGGCCTCGACGTTGCGAACGTCGCGCTCTCCCAACTGAGCTACACCCCCATCCAGCGCTGCGGATTATAACAACCGGGCTGTGGCTCGGGAAGTTGGCCTACTCAAACCGACCCCTCTTGAGTACGCGCGTCAGTCGCAGACCAGGCTGACTTCCTCCAAACCGCACTTGGTCACGCCCAGTGCGGTGCGCACGACCAGAGGATAGGCGCTGCCGATGAACTGCCCGAAACTGGCAATGTTGTAACCGACCACGATGCCGGGAACTGTGCCGAGCAAGACCTCACGCCCGACAACGAAACCTCGGTTCATTGCGAGATTTACCGCGGCACCAATACTCCTGCCTTTCAATGAAACTTCCAGCTGAGTACTTTTCTGGCGTAAACCCTTGCGCTCTTTGTTGGCCATGGCTTCTTCCCTTCTACCGGAATTCGGCTCAAGAAAAATTATCGGCCGCGCTCAGTCGTTTCTAGGGCTTGATGACGCCAATGTTTTGCCCTCTATTCGATCCTGCCGCGGCTCGACGCAAACGGTCGGCAACAGCTCGCCAACTATCGGTTGCTGGCGGCGCTTCTACCAGAATCAGGTCCGCTCCGATTGCATCAAGCTCTCGCAACCGGGCATAGAGGTCGTGGGCGAATTGGGCCGGGTCGGCGCTGGCGGAAAACCATTCAAGCTTTTCATGGCTGAATGTGGATGGCTGGACCGCCAGAACCGCAAGATGCTGGCCGGATTGAGCCGCCCGATGCGCAAGCTGCGCCACTTCAGCCGCAGCCACCAAATTCAGCGGCGTTTTCGGAGCGTAGTGCGCTTCCAGACTGCCTGATACCCTGGGGGTTTCCGCCTTTGCGCCGAACTCCGGAATGAAGCCCAATACATCACCCAAGGCTGACGCGTCGAGAATGCCCGGACGCAGAATGCGCGGCTCACTGCCTGAAAGATCAAGAATGGTCGATTCGATGCCGACTTGGCATGGGCCGCCGTCCAGAATCATGGACACCGACTTGCCGAGCTCTTCACGCACATGCGCCGCCGTCGTTGGACTGATGCGGCCAAATCGATTGGCCGACGGCGCCGCGATACCACCACCGAATGCCTGCAGTAGTTGCAAAGCCATTGGGTGATTCGGCACACGCAGGCCAACAGTATCCTGACCACCGGTGACGGCATCCAGTACGCCAGGGCGGCGCTTCATGATCATGGTCAAGGGCCCTGGCCAGAAGGCGGCTGCGAGTTTTAAGGCCAACGCAGGAAGCTCTGAAGTCCAGCGTTCGAGATGCGACGCATCGGGCAAATGCACGATCAGAGGATGATCGGCGGGCCTGCCTTTGGCAGCGAAGATGCGGGCGATGGCTTGCGGATTGCTGGCATCTGCGCCCAGGCCATAAACCGTTTCTGTGGGAAAGGCGACCAGTTCACCGGCACGCAGCAAGTCTGCTGCGCGTGATACTTCAGTCACTGGGGTTGTCATCGGTGATGCCAATTAACCGCCGTGCTGCCAGAGCCGACTTTTGCACCTGCTGCGCCTCATTACCGATCACGGTGAAATGCCCCATCTTGCGTCCAGGGCGGGCGTGATGTTTGCCGTACAGATGAAGTTTGAGATTGGGTATCGCGAGCAATTGTGTCCAGTCCGGCTCGTGGCTGTGGTGGGGGTCTCGCTGATACCACAGGTCACCCAGCAGATTTACCATCACGGCTGCCGAATGCGCCCGAGCCTCGCCCAGTGGCAAGCCGGTGAGTGCGCGTACCTGTTGTTCGAACTGATTGGTGATACAGGCGTCAAGGCTGAAGTGCCCCGAGTTGTGTGGCCGCGGGGCGATTTCATTGACGACCAACTGACCACGCACAATGAAGAACTCGACTGCCAGCGTGCCGACATAGGCCAATTTTTGCGCGATGCCTTCGGCAAGTTCCTCGGCATTTCCAGCCAGGCAGCCGGTGGTTCTCGCGGGAACAATCGAAACATCCAGAATGCCATGACGATGACTGTTCTCGACCGTGGGGAAGCACTTCACGATTCCGGCGGCATCGCGCGTTAACACCACGGACACTTCATACTCCAGCGGCAGCATTTGCTCGAGCACGCAGTGCTCGCCCTTGGTCTGCCGATAGGCCAACAGCGCTTCCTCGCAGCTTTTTACCCGCACCTGCCCTTTGCCGTCGTAGCCAAATCGAGCCACTTTAAGTATCCCGGGGAAAAGCCCCGCGTTGGCATTTGCGATGTCGGCCTCGCTGTCAATATCTGCATACGGCGCGTGAGGAAAACCGTGCTGCTTGAGAAAATCTTTCTCAGCACTTCGATTCTGGCTGATCGCGACTGCGTCCGCGTTTGGTCTGACTGGCATGAACTTGGACAAATAGCCCAGACTGCCGGACGGAACATTCTCGAATTCAGTGGTTACGGCGGCGCACGTTTCCGCGATCTGGTTCAGCGCATCGGAATCGTCGTATTCCGCAATCAGATGCTGGTCAGCGATACGGCCGGCGGGGCTCTGCGGATCTGGATCGAGCACCATAACCCGATAGCCAAGCTCGTGAGCGGCAATGACAAAGAAACGACCAAGCTGGCCGCCACCCAGCATGCCCAGCGTGGCGGGGGGCAGAATCATCGCTTTATGGCGCGAAAGCCTATGTCGCGACGGCACTGCATGCCGTCGAAACTGATGGGATCAAGCACTTCATAGGCGCGTTTTTGGGCCGCTTTGACGTTGTCGCCGAGCGCAGTAACGCAGAGCACGCGCCCGCCGGCGGTGACCACTTCGCCGTCTTTCTGTGTCGTGCCGGCATGAAATACATGGCTATCCTCCTGGGGCACGGGAAGGTGATGAATCACATCGCCCTTGCGGGGTGTCGCAGGATAATTGGCGGCGGCCATGACCACACCGAGCGCGACGCGTCGGTCCCACTCGGCTTCAACTTCATTGAGGCGACCGTCAATGGCGGCATCCACCAGTTCGACAAAGTTGCTCTTCAGACGCATCATGATCGGCTGGGTTTCCGGATCGCCCATGCGGCAGTTGAATTCGAGTACACGCAGGCTTCCATCGGGCTTGATCATCAGTCCGGCATAGAGAAAACCGGTGTAAACAATGCCGTCTGCGGCCATGCCGTTGATGGTAGGCATGATCACTTCGCGCATGACGCGTCCGTGGATCTCGGGTGTTACCACCGGTGCCGGCGAGTAGGCACCCATGCCGCCGGTGTTTGGCCCCTGATCACAATCCTTGAGCCGTTTGTGATCCTGGCTGGTGGCCATTGCCAGCGCATGTCGGCCGTCGGCCATAACGATGAAGCTGGCCTCCTCGCCCTCAAGAAACTCCTCGATTACGACTCGCGCGCCCGCCTCGGAGTGCTTTACCGCGAGCGTGTTGTCCTCCAGCATCATATCGACGGCGGCATGGGCTTCGGCTGCATCCATCGCCACGACCACGCCCTTGCCTGCGGCCAAACCATCGGCCTTGACCACGATGGGTGCGCCTTCGGCATCGATGTAGGCATGTGCGGCCTGAGCATTCGTGAAGGTTTCAAACTTTGCTGTCGGAATATTGTGCCGACTCATGAAGCGCTTGGCGAAATCCTTCGAACTTTCAAGCTGCGCTGCAGCTTTGGTCGGACCAAAGATGCGCAAATTGCGCGCCCGAAAAACATCGACAATGCCATCCGCCAGCGGTGCTTCAGGACCGACGACCGTGGCGTGTACCTTCTCGCGCGCGGCGTAATCGGCGAGTTCATTGATGTCGCTGATCGGCAGATTTTCCAGCTCGTGCTCAAGCTCGGTGCCCGCATTGCCCGGTGCAACATAAACCCTCTGCAAGCCTGGCGCCTGCGCCAGGCGCCAGGCCAGCGCATGCTCGCGGCCGCCAGAACCGACGACTAATATCTTCATGGAAGCGCCTTTTCAGCCACAGAAAATTCTGAGAAATGCCCTTGCGGCATGTCTCTGTTCCCTCTGGACTCTTTGTGCCAAATTGATATCAATGCCTGAAATGCCGGAAACCGGTCACCACCATTGCAAGATTCTGCTCGTCTGCTGCAGCGATGACTTCGGCATCGCGCACCGAGCCGCCGGGCTGGATGACCGCGGTCGCCCCTGCCTTGGCCAGCACATCGAGACCATCGCGGAAGGGAAAGAATGCGTCTGACGCGGCAACCGAACCCACCACCGTCAGGCCATTGTTTTCGGCCTTGATGGCGGCAATGCGCGCCGAATCGACGCGACTCATCTGACCCGCGCCTACGCCCACTGTCATACCGTCCTTGCAATAGACGATGGCATTCGATTTGACGTACTTGGCCACCCTCCACGCAAACAGCAGATCGCTCATCTCCTGAGCGGATGGCGCACGCTTGGTGACCACCTTGATGTCATCCTGAGTGATGCGCGCCTCATCGGCGCTTTGCAGCAACAATCCGCCACCTACGCGTTTGTAATCGAAAGCGCCGGCCGCCTTGCCGAGAGGCACGACAAGCACTCGCAGATTTTGCTTGGCGGCAAATACAGCACGCGCTTCTGCAGTGATTTCAGGCGCGATGATGACTTCGGCAAACTGCCCGGCGATGGCCTCGGCGGCTACTTTGTCGATCGCGACGTTGAAAGCGATGATGCCTCCGAAGGCCGAGGTCGGGTCGGTCTTGAAGGCTTTGCGATAGGTTTCCTCTGCATTCACACCAACGGCGACTCCGCAGGGATTGGCATGCTTGACGATGACACAGGCAGCAGGACCGACAGAACCATCGAAAGCCTTGACACATTCCCATGCCGCATCGGCGTCGGCAATGTTGTTGTAAGACAGTTCCTTGCCCTGCAGTTGCTGATAGCTTGCAATGCTTCCGGCTACAACGGCAGTCTCGCGATAGAAGGCGGCTTGCTGATGCGGGTTCTCGCCATAGCGCAGGGTTTCCATTTTGTCGAAGGCGAGCTGCAGCTTTTCTGGAAAAATGCCCGGCTTGTTTTCTTCGTCAAGCGAGGTCAGCCAGTTGGCGATGGCAGAGTCGTAGCGTGCAGTGTGAGTAAAAGCCTTTTTTGCCAACGCAAAGCGGGTTTTGTAGGAAATCGCCCCGCCCGACTTGATCTCTTCCAGTATTGGCTCGTAGTCCTCGGGATCGGTCACCACGGCCACACCGCCTTGTTCATTTCCGTGATTCTTTGCTGCTGCTCGAACCATGGTCGGCCCACCGATATCGATGTTCTCAATCGCGTCGTCAAGTGTGCATCCAGGCTTGGCTACGGTCTCGCGAAACGGGTAGAGATTCACTACCACCAGATCGATCGCAGGAATGCCATGCTGTTCCATGACCGCGAGATGTTCGGGCAGATCACGCCGACCCAGAATGCCGCCGTGCACCTTGGGATGCAGGGTCTTGACTCGGCCATCAAGCATTTCGGGAAAGCCAGTGTAGTCGGAGACGTCGGTGACATCGAGCCCGGCATCACGCAATAGTCTGGCGGTACCGCCGGTGGACAAAAGCTTGACGCCGTTTTGAGCCAGGCCGCGAGCGAAATCTACCGCGCCTCGCTTGTCGGAAACGCTGATCAGCGCCTGTGTGACTTTCATGAGTACCTCTCGGGAATTAACTTGAAATAACTCGCTCTGATCGACTGGTGATCGTGAAACAAAGCGAGAAAATCATTAGCCCTCCCCGCGCGGGGAAGGCTGGGCGGGGGCGGGGCTGCTTGCCGCGTTTACCTTGTTGCATTCTCTGGGACGCCTCTAATCACCGCGTAAACTTTAGATCATTTCGTGGTCGACCAACATACGACGCAGTGTGCCGCGACTAATGCCAAGCATCTCTGCAGCGACAGTCTGATTGCCGCCTGCCTGTTTCATCACCACTTCCAGCATCGGCAGTTCAACACACTTCAACACCATGTCGTAGATTGCGTGTGGCGCCTGACCATCCAGATCGCGAAAATAGCGATTAAGGTTGCGCCGCACGCACTCGGGAATTTCGTTGCTCATGCAGCCATCATTTCTTCAGAACTGGTTTCATACGATAGACGCTCGTTGGCCGCCGCGTGACCAAGAAAGAACTCATCGGTCGCGTCCATTTGCTGCTCAACATCTTGCATCTGGTTCATGGCGTGACGGAAATGCGCTGCACCGACAAGACCCTTGGTGTACCAGCTGATGTGTTTGCGCGCAATTCGCACGCCCGTCTCCTCGCCGTAGAAATCATACAAATCTGCCAGATGCCTGCGCAGAACGCCATGTATCTCTTCCACCTTCGGCGGCGCCAACAACTCGCCGGTCTTCAGGAAACATTCTATCTCGCGAAACAGCCAGGGCCGCCCTTGCGCCGCACGACCGATCATGATGCCGTCCGCGCCCGTGTAATCGAGCACGTAGCGCGCCTTTTGCGGCGTGTCAATATCGCCATTGGCAATCACCGGAATTTTGACCTGCGATTTGACCTGGGCGATGGTGTCGTATTCAGCCTCACCCATGTATTGATCGGCGCGAGTTCGTCCATGGATGGCAATCGCGCGAATGCCCGACTCTTCTGCGATGCGGGCGATGTGTGGCGCGTTGCGGTTCTCGCGATTCCAGCCGGTACGAAACTTGAGCGTCACAGGGGTATCCGGCACAGCAGCCACCACCGCTTCAAGAATTCTCGCCACCAGCGGCTCATTTTGCATCAACGCCGACCCAGCCATAACATTGCAAATCTTCTTTGCCGGGCAACCCATGTTGATGTCAATGATCTGCGCGCCATTGTCCGCATTGTGTCGAGCGGCCTGCGCCATCATGCTCGGGTCGGCGCCCGCGATCTGTACTGAAACAGGATCCACCTCACCCTCGTGATTGGCACGCCGCCGTGTCTTGGCGCTGCCATACAACAAAGAGTTGGACGTCACCATTTCAGAGACTGCAAGTCCGGCGCCGAGAGATTTGCATAGCTGCCGGAATGGACGATCCGTGACCCCGGCCATGGGCGCGACAAACAGATTGTTGCGCAACTGAAAGCCGAGAAAGTCCATGTCGGAAGAAAGGAAAGCGGGTGGGAAGGCCGGGATTTTAACGCAAAGCATCCAAGCGGTAATCGAGACTATTTATCACCTGAACGACCGAGCAGGAATCATGCCTTCAGGTTTCAAGGCCAGGCGCGGGCACCGTAGATCATCCGTTTCGCCACAAACGCCCTCAAGGGCGGCAATAAATCCAGTGCCAGAAGCCCGGCACCGCGTGCGTGTTTTAACGGCGCAAACTCCGACGCGAAGCCATCAAGAAGCAAATTGGTAAAACCGATCGCACCCCTGCGATCCACCACACGACGGCGCGCATAGGCGGCGAGCAACTCGGCACTCCCTGGATCGCCAGCACCACTCAGTTGCTGCGCCAGTTCCCAAATGTCGCGCAGAGCGAGATTGAATCCCTGCCCTGCGACCGGGTGCAGCGTCTGAGCCGCATTGCCGAGCCAAACCTGACGATCACTTATGGGCACTGGTCGATAGTGCAGTCCAAGCGGGTAAGCCGTGCGCGGACTCGCTGCGATAAACCTGTGCCTGCTACCAAAGCGCTGTTGCAGCAACGCAAGAAATGCCACATCGTTCATTGCCTTGACCTCTGCTACCACTTCGTCAGCGCAGGTCAGCACCACCGAATACTCATCACCCAAGGGCAGCAATGCCACCGGCCCCTCGCTGGTGAATCGCTCCCAGGCGACATTGCAATGTGATTTGGCGACTTTCACCGAGCACAATACCGCGTGTTGACCGTAGTCGCGATGGACGCCTGCGTCGGCGCCTATTGCGCCTTCCGCGAATGCCGTCAGCGCGAAATCTTCCGTATCGTCAGCGCCGACTTTTGAGTTCTCGTGAAAAACGATACCGGCGGCAGCCACCGCAGTGTCAAGTGCCGCGATCAGATCGCTGGCAGATAACACCCAACCCAGCGCCTTCAAATTATGCTCCGCGGCGCGCAGGCAGCTTCGCCCAAATCCTCCACGCTGCGATACATGAATGGTTTCAATGGGTGTTGCGCATAGACCCGGCCAAACTCCCAGCCACTCAAGTACTTGTCGGGCACCGTCGGACAAAGCCAATACGCGAACATCCTTGCGCACTGCGGCTCGCTCGCGAGCTTCAAATATTTCGGCAGTAATGCCCTGAAGTTTCAGCGCAAGGGCTAGCGTCATTCCTGCCGGGCCGCCGCCCACGATGGCAACCTTAGGGCGGCCATCGTGGGCGCCGGAGCCTTGATCTGGTAAGCCTTCCTCCCGCCCCCCTTCCCGGGGAAGGGGGGGCGCGGGCGTCCCCCCAAGGGGAAATTCTGGACCTTCCCCCCGGCCCCCTTCCCGAGGAAGGGGGAGACTATTTTGGCTCCCTTCGCTCGCGATTGG
>JAIPCF010000055.1 GCA_021738385.1 Sulfuritalea sp.
GAGCGATCACGATCTTCCACCGTGAAGCCGACTCGATCCAGCGCCAAACCAACACGACGCCATGCCCTATCAAAGGTCTCCTCCATCAGCAGAGCACCGGCACCATCGCTGGAACGCGAAAGCTTCGCACGATCCTGCCTCTGCTCGGCCGCCACCATGGTTTTGGCACGAGATTCCTCAATACCGAGACGCACCATCAAGCGCCTCAGCATTTCGGCTTCGAGTTCCGGATCTGCCGGGCGCGGCTGCCAACGGGTTTCGGATTTGGTTTCTTCCACGTAAATTTCGTACATGCCGCGATGACTGATATAGATCTCAACCGTGCCAGGTTCAATACCTTTTTCAAGACGAGTGCGGAACTTGTCCCGTTCCGCTGTCGAATAAAGGCTGTCGAATACCTTCCCAAGATTGCCGCGAATAAAATCCTGAGGAAGTTTTGCTCGGTTCTCTGCCCAGTCGGTTTCCATGATGCCGGCTTCGGGCAATTCCACATTGATCAGGAAGCCAAGTTCCTGCCAGAATTCCTTGACCGAGGGCCAAAGATTATCCGCCGAACCGGTTACTACCAGCCAGCGCTGCGTCCCGGACCGTTCGACGCGCATCTTGTCGACTTTCGGCAGCAAGTCCTGCGCAGTCGTTGTACGCGCCTGCCCGGACCGCTCGTTCGAATACGCCGAATACGTAGCAGTACCTTTAATGGTGGACACATCCGGCACCGCATAGCGCTCGTCGCGACTCTGCTGGGTCAGATCCGGCGGAATCTCTAGCGGAGGCAGTTTTCCGGCAGACTTGTACTCGATTTTCTTGGATTCCGGAAGAATATTGCCGCTGCAACCCGCGAGTACGCCTATCAGCAGTATTGACGCAATCCAGGGGCGCAGCATAAATGAACGGTTCATTGAGTATCGATTTCCCAGTTAAAGAACGATGCCGGCTTCGAGCATCGCTTCGCGCACGCGTCCATGGAACTCCGGTGACAGCGAAGTCATTGGCAGACGGATACCACCGCCAATCAGTCCAAGTTGCTGCGCCGCCCACTTCACGGGAATCGGGTTCGCCTCATGAAACAGATTTCGATGCAGACCCAGCAAGCGAAAGTTTAGTTCCCGCGCCGTCGCAAGGTCACCGGCAATTGCTGCCGCGCACATCTGGTGCATCAAGCGCGGAGCCACATTGGCGGTAACAGATATCGAACCCTTGCCACCCAGCAGCATCAGCGCAATGGCCGTGGCATCGTCACCGCTATAAACACTAAAACCTTCCGGAGCGCGCTTCAGCAAATCTGATCCGCGCTCGATATTGGCCGTCGCATCCTTGATGCCGACAACATTGGGGATTTGCGCCAGACGCAGCGTAGTATCGGTGGCCAGATCGGCCACCGTACGCCCCGGCACGTTGTACATGATCATCGGCAGATCAACTGCTTCCGCAATTGTCCTGAAATGTTGAAACAAACCTTCCTGAGTCGGCTTGTTGTAATAGGGAACGACCGAAAGATGCGCATCGGCACCGGCCTGCCGGGCAAATTGCGCCAGTTCGACCGCTTCAGCGGTGGAGTTGGCTCCTGTTCCGGCAATGACCGGAATACGTCCACCAACATGCTTCACCGTCGTCTCGATCAGGGCGCAATGTTCGGCGTAATTCACCGTCGGCGATTCCCCTGAAGTTCCTACAACCACGATTCCGTCCGACCCTTCGGCGATATGCCAGTCGAGCAGTCGCTGCAAGCCAGGCAGGTCGAGCGAACCGTCGTCCTGCATCGGTGTCAGTATGGCGGGAATAGAACCCTGTATTGTCTTCATGATTGTATCCAGAACAAAATGCCGGAATCGGCTTCAGGTCAGAACTAAATAAGTGGATTTTAACTGATGGTCATCGAACGACACATCCAGCAACCTGGGCTTACAAATCAGCCAGTACCTTGACGTGCGTGGTGACACTGCGTGCCAGCGCGGAAAGCGCGTAGCCACCCTCGAGAATGGAAACGATTCGCCCTTTGGCATGTTCGTGTGCGACATGTTTTATCTGTTCCGTGACCCACGCGTAGTCCGACTCAATCAGCCCCAACGAAGCCATGTCATCTTCGTAGTGAGCATCAAAACCGGCCGAGAAGAAGATCATTTCCGGCTTGAATTCCAGCAACCTCGGCAACCAGATATCGCTAACCACCTGCCGGAACTCCTCACCACGTGTTCCGGCCGGCAAGGGCACGTTGCACATATTGGATGCCGGGTTCTCCGTTCCGCAATAGGGATAGAACGGATGCTGAAAAATGCCGGCCATCAGAACCCGGGAATCGTTGGCGAATATTTCTTCAGTTCCGTTGCCATGATGCACATCAAAATCAATAATCGCAACTCTCGACAGACCCCAAACCTCGAGTGCGTGCCTTGCGGCCACGGCAACATTGTTGAAAAAGCAAAAACCCATGGCCTTGGCACGCTCGGCGTGATGCCCGGGTGGGCGGACCGCACAAAAGGCATTCTGAACGTCACCGCGCATCACCAGATCGGTGGCGAGACAACCCGCCCCCGCAGAACGCAGGGCGGCTTGAAGCGTTCCCGGCGACATGGCTGTATCCGGATCCAGATGAACGATGCCGTGTGCCGGGCTTTTGTCGTGAACGAGATCTATATAGTCGCGCGGATGAACGCGCAGCAACTGATCGATGTCAGCCAATGGTGCATCGTGAAACTGCAGATACAGATCAAGCCCCGACGCGATAAGACGATCGCTTATCGCGCCGAGACGATCAGGACATTCTGGATGATGGGTACCCATATCGTGTTGCCAGCAATCTCGATGAGTAATAAAGGCAGTGGCTGTCATGGCGAGCGTCTTGTTTGATGACTTACAATGGCACAAAAAGCACATTATCTCTCAAAGACTGCAAAAACTCCGACCCCATGAGACTTCCCGAACTCGAGGCCATACTGGCAGACATCAACCGCATCATTCTCGGCAAGGAGCGCCCTATCCGGCTCTCGCTCGCCTGTCTGTTGGCACGTGGGCATCTGCTGATAGAAGATCTGCCGGGAGTCGGCAAGACGACCCTGGCCCATGTACTGGCGCGTGTGCTTGGTCTCGACTTTCAACGTATTCAGTTCACCAGCGACATGCTGCCGGCAGACATTCTTGGAATTTCCATCTTCGACCGGGACAGCGGTGCTTTTCATTTCCACCCTGGCCCCATATTTACGCAAGTGGTTCTCGCTGACGAAATCAATCGGGCCACACCCAAGGCGCAAAGCGCATTACTGGAGGCCATGGAAGAAAGACAGGTCACCGCAGAAGGTAAGACCCGCGCGCTACCCCAGCCTTTTTTTGTCATTGCGACACAGAACCCGACCCACCAGATTGGTACGTTTCCCCTACCCGAATCTCAACTCGATCGGTTTCTGCTGAAAATCGAACTCGGGTATCCGGATCCAGCAGCCGAGCGAGAATTGCTTGCAGGCGCCGACCGGCAACAGATGGTCGCCAATTTGAACCCACGAATCGACCCTAAAAACCTGATTGAACTTCAGGACCGGACTCGTGCGGTACATGCCTCCGCCGCACTGATCGACTACGTGCAGGCTTTGGCGGCCCATACTCGTACTTCTCCGAAATGGCAGGCCGGCCTATCGCCACGCGCCTGCCTTGCCTTGCTGGCCGTCGCGCGCGCCTGGGCATTGCTCGATGGACGCGACCATGTATTGCCGGAAGACGTGCAATCTGTACTTCCAGGCATTGTTGCCCACCGACTGAGGCCCCTGGAAGATACGGCGCGCACCGATGCGGATGCCGTTGCGGCTGCTTTGATCGAGGCAGTGCCGCTTCCCTGATCATGTTGCTTCCCCTGCGTAGCCGGATATACGAGACCTTCGTCCGCTTTGCATTAAAGGTACGGCCACCTGAGCCGGCGCCGATTATCCTGGTCCAGCGCCGGGTATATGTCCTGCCGACGAGGGCAGGGCTGGCCTACGCGACAGCCCTTGGCGTGATTCTGCTTGGCGCAATGAACTACAACCTGAGCCTGGGCCATGCGCTGGTATTCCTTTTGGCTGGCCTTGGAATCGTTTCGATACTTCACACCTTTCGCAATCTGGTAATGCTCTCGGTCAAACCCGGCCGCTGCACGCCAGTCTTTGCGGGTGATCGGGCTCAGTTCGATCTGGTACTGGAGAATCAGCGCACCGATGCGCGTACCTGTCTGCGGCTTTTCATTGCGGACGAAGACCCTGTTGAGATTGATATCGGTCCCAAAGCCAGCACCATCGCTACAGTCAAGACCTTAGCCGCAAGCCGAGGCTGGTTGCCGTTGCCTCGTGTGACCATCGAGACGACCTGGCCGCTAGGGCTGGTACGTGCCTGGAGTTACGTCGTGCCAGAATTGAATTGTCTGGTCTATCCCAAGCCCGCAGCAAAAGCACCGCCGTTGCCATGGCACGGAGAATCGGCCCGTGGATCAAGCAAGGATGGCAGAGGCACAGATGACTTCTCTGGGCTGCGCAGCCACCAGGTTGCCGATCCTCCACGTCACGTCGCCTGGAAGGCCGTCGCCCGCCAGCAAGATGGCCCATTGCTGACCAAATTGTTTACGGGCGCTGCGACGCAAGAGCTCTGGCTGGATTGGGACGCGTTACCCGACACGATCGATCTTGAACAACGCTTGTCGATACTGACCCGCTGGATGCTCGATGCCGACAGCGCGGGACTGGCCTGGGGCTTGCGCATTCCTTCCGTTCGACTCGCTCCCGATAACGGACCGGCACAGCTCGGTGTCGGTCTGCGCGCTCTGGCGCTGTTCAACAATGGCGCGCGCTAGCCGGCCTGTCAGCCGTCGGCAAGCCTGGTGGCTGCTGGCGACAGCACTGGCCGCCAGCGCTCCGCTCGCGCCCCAGGTTCCGCTGTGGCTCTCGATCACGGCTGGAGGTATTTTTGCCTTACGTGCGGCGCTGACCTGGCGACAATGGCATTTGCCACCACGCTGGCTGATGGTGTTGCTGGTCATCGCCGGAACCGTCGGTGTATTCATGCAGTACCGAACCATCATGGGCCGTACTCCAGGAATTGCACTTCTGGTGGTCTTTCTCGCCTTGAAGCTGCTCGAATTGCGGGTGGCGCGCGATGCAGTAGCAACTGCGCTGCTTTGCTATTTTCTGGTTCTCGGCCAGTTTCTGTTTACGCAGACCATTCCCACGGCTTTGATGGCTTGCCTGACATTGCTGGTGACCACGGCGACCTTGCTGGCGGCGGCCGACGACCGACCAAGCCCGCAGCACCAGTTGCGTCGTGCCGGATTGATGCTGGCGCAGGCTCTGCCCTTCATGCTGCTGATGTTCCTGCTGTTTCCGCGCGTGCAAGGCCCGCTTTGGGGGCTACCGCAAGATCGCTTTTCTGCCGTATCGGGTTTGTCGGATTCGATGTCTCCCGGATCCATTGCCCAGCTCTCGCAATCCGACGCGATCGCCTTTCGGGTGCAGTTCAAGGGTGACGTTCCACCTCAATCACAGCTCTATTGGCGCGGACCGGTCATGTCCGCTTTTGACGGTCGCACCTGGCGCGTCACCCGAAAACGCGGTACCTATAGCGAAGCTCCTTACGCGGTCGCGGGGGCGCCCGTGGATTACGACTTGACCCTCGAGCCACACGGCCAGTTCTGGATGTTTGCTCTCGAACTGCCCGGAACCCTGCCAGCAAACAGCGCGCTGACCACTGACTACCAACCAATTGCCCGTCAGGCCGTGCGCAACAGAGTACGCTACACCCAGCGCGCTTGGCCGGAGGCAATTGCAGGAGCCACCGAGCTCCCTCGCATTCTGCAAGAGTCACTCGTGCTTCCGTCCGGCGGCAATCCACGCATTCGAGCCATCGGCGCCGAATGGCGCGCCAAACTCGGCGATGACAGTACGGCGATTCTGGCAGCAGCAGAGAATTTCTTCCTGCAACAGCTACTGATCTACACGCTGAACCCGCCGCTGTATGGCGCCGACATGATCGACGAGTTCCTGTTCGGATCCAAGCGCGGCTTTTGCGAGCACTTCGCCGCCGCCTTCGTCTATTCCCTGCGTGCCGCCGGGGTACCGGCACGCGTGGTCGCCGGCTACCAGGGCGGCGAGATCAATCCGGTAGACGGTTATCTGGTCGTGCGTCAGTACGATGCCCATGCCTGGACTGAAGCATGGATTGCCGGTCGTGGCTGGGTGCGCGTTGATCCAACCGCGATATCAGCACCCGGCCGGATCAATAACAATTTTGCCGCCGCAGTTCCCGCCGGGGAGGCTTTGCCTTTCCTGGCGCGCAGCGATCTGGCATGGCTCAAAGAACTGCGCAACCGCCTGGATGCCGTTACCAATGGCTGGAATCAATGGGTCTTGGGCTACAACCCCGAGCGCCAACGCGACCTGCTATCTAGCCTCGGCCTGAAAGAGCCCGACTGGCGCAGCATGACTGCCGTACTGTCAGTGCTCTGTGGCGCTGTTCTGCTGGGCCTGACCGCCTGGATACTGCGCAACCGGTTGCGCGTTGACCCCGCGCTCGCCGCCTGGAGACGCTTCACTGCCCGCCTGTCCAAGCGTGGCATTGAATGGCGGACATGGGAAGGCCCGCTCGACTTCGCCGAGCGAGCTGCGGCCCACGCGCCCACTCACGCCGTCACTATCCGCGAGATTGCAGGTCTGTATGCCCGCCTGCGCTACGGGCCTGCCCCGGATGAATCCGATCTCATTCGCCTCAGAACAAAAATCGCCGCCTTCAATCCATGACACGCTTTTTCCTGCTACTTCTGTTGCCATTGCTTTGCATTGATGTGCGCGCTGAAACCTACGCGCAACGCGAGGATGTACAGGCCTTTGTCCAGAAAATGTACGAAAAACACGGGATTGAGCCTGCGGTACTGAGCAGACTTTTCGAGCGAACCGAACCCATTGCCGCCGTAATCAAGGCCATCATGCCGCCCAAGGATCCCGGCCTGCGCTCATGGCGCGCCTACCGGGAACGCTTTGTCGAACCCACGCGCATTTCCGCCGGGCGACGCTTTATGCAAGCACATGCGAAACAGCTCAAGTCTGCCGAGCAGCGCTTTGGGGTGCCAGCGGAGATCATCGCCTCCATCATCGGGATCGAGACACTGTATGGAAAACACATGGGCCGCTTCGGCACCTTCGCCGCTCTTACAACACTTGCCTTCGACTATCCACCTCGAGCCGATCTGTTTCGCAGTGAGCTGGAAGAACTGCTACTGCTGGCCCGAGAAGAGAACCGTAGTCCTTTGGCCTACGTCGGATCCTACGCCGGCGCGATCGGATTGCCGCAGTTCCTGCCGTCCTCCAAGCGACGTTACGCGCTGGACATGGACGGCAATGGAACCATCGATCTGACAGGCAGCCGCGCCGATGCCATCGGCAGTGTGGCGAACTATCTGGCCGCACATGGCTGGGAGAGAGGCAAGCCGATTGCCGATACAGTTTCCATCTCCGGCGATGGTGTACAGACACTGATCGACGAAGGAATAGAACCCCGACACACGCCGCAAGAAATGCAACATGTAGCTATCCGTCCTGGAAAAGTCGGCGCTGGCGGTACGGCAAAAAAACACGCCCCCAGCGCTGAAAAGCTTCCAAATCTGCCCGCCGCCTTGATCGATCTGGCAACGCCAAATGAAGCGGCAGAATACCGCCTTGGCTATCGCAACTTCTATGTCATTACCCGCTACAACCGTAGCAGCTTCTACGCGGCGGCTGTCATGGATCTGGCAAAGGCTCTCAGCAAATCAAAGTAGCGCGTCCGGTGTCAGTCCTTCACGCGCGATACGCTTGCGCAACTTTGAAAGCGCTTCCATCTGGATTTGCCTTACTCGTTCCCGAGTCAAACCCAGGTCGCTGGCAATACCGTCCAGAGTCGATGGATCGTGCCCTCCGAGTCCGTAGCGACGTTCGACCACCAGGCGCTGGCGCTCGGTAAGTTGCATCACCCACTCCGCCACCAACTCCTCGGCCTCTTGCTGGGCGAGATGTGCCGCAGGGTCTTCCGCCGTCTCATCGGCAATCGCGTCGGACATCGACAATTCGGGATCGATATCCAACGGCGAATCCAGCGATGCCGAGCGCTCGTTAAGGGCAAGCAAGGCACGAATTTCTTCGACGGGACGCCCAAGCAGGTGCGCTACTTCATCCAGCATGGCGCCAGAAGCGTCTTTCTGCGCACCGCGGTCCCGATCCAGTTTGCGCATTGCGCGCAACACGATGTTGAGTTCCTTTATTACATAGATCGGCAGACGCACCGTCCGCGACTGATTCATAATTGCGCGCTCAACATTTTGGCGTATCCACCATGTTGCATACGTCGAGAAACGAAAGCCGCGTTCCGGATCGAACTTTTCCAAGGCATGAATCAAGCCTAGATTGCCCTCTTCGATCAAATCATCAAGCGGCAATCCGCGGTGCTGGTAATGCCGCGCAATACTGACCACCAAGCGCAAATTGGCTTCTATCATGTGCTGACGGGCCGCGAAGTCGCCTGACTTTGCTGCGCGTGCAAGGCTGAGTTCCTGTTCCGCCTTTAGCAGCGGCGTAGCACCAATCTCATGCAGATAGACCTGGGTGATGTCTTCGATAAATCCCGACTCAAAGTCGTCCGCAACAGGCTCGGCTGTTTCGCGCTCGGGAAGACAAGCGTCGTCGCCCATGATGGTCAGCGTGCCGGCAGGTACTTCTGTGGATCGGCCGGCTTGCCCTGTCGCCGAATTTCGAAGTGTAAACGCGGACTCTCGGCATCCGTACTTCCCATTTCTGCAATTTTCTGACCCTTGGTCACGGTCTGCTTTTCCTTGACGAGGATCTTGCTATTGTGGGCATATACCGAAAGAAAACTCGCGTTGTGACGCAACACCACCAGATTTCCATAGCCGCGCAAACCCGCGCCCGCGTATGAAACAATGCCCCCGGATGCCGCAACAACAGGATCTCCCGCCTTACCAGCAATATCGAGCCCCTTGCTGCCTCCTTCCGAAAATGAGGCGATCAACTTGCCATTGGCCGGCCATATCCAGTCTGCATCTTCCGTCTCGGATGTTGGCTTCTTAGCAACCGCCGAACTTTCTGGCTCGGGCTTGGCTTCCGCGGGCTTCTCAGCCGAAGTAGTCTGGCGCGCCTTAATCAGCGCCTCATCCGAGTAGGCGATCTTGCCACCCTTGGGCTCACGCTTGAAATTATCGGTATTTGCCGGAGTCGGCGCTGCTCTGGGTTTAACTTCGACAGGAGCACTCGACTGTACCGGCTTCGCCACGGCAACCGGGGCTCCCTCATCAGGCGGCACGACGCGCAGTTGCTGTCCTATCTTGAGCACGTTGGGATCGTCAAGTTTGTTCCATGCGGCGACATCTTTGTGATCCTGCCCGCTATCCAGGGCAATGCTGTAAAGCGTTTCGCCTTTTTTAACTATGTGATAGCCGGCGCGGGGCTCAACGGCCGCCGGCTGAACCGGTGCCGGCACGACGACCCGATCCACCACCGGAGCCGATACATTGCTGGCACAACCACCGATAAGCGGCAGCAACAAGGCAAACATCAGGCGCAATGCGTTCATTCCACTCCCGGCAGCAACGGCACGAAGCGCACCGCATCAAATTGAGTTTCCACAAAACCTCGTTCAGTGTGCTCGATCAGATTAATAACCTGCTCTGTGCTCCCCAACGGCATCACCAGCCGTCCACCAGGCGCCAACTGCGCCAGCAAAGCCTGCGGTGTCTGGCGGGTAGCGGCAGCCAGTATGATGGTATCAAATGGTGCGGCTTCGCGCAGTCCAAGATTGCCGTCTGCGTGTTTGAGACGGATATGCGACAACTTGAGCTGCCTCAGGTTTTCCCGCGCCCGGTCCAACAGCGGCGCAATCCGCTCTACGGCAAAAACCTGCTTCGACAGCACGCCGAGAATCGCGGCCTGATAGCCACAGCCGGCACCAATCTCCAGCGTTTTGCCCAGCTCGCGCCCTTCAATCAATATCTCGATCATCTTCGCCACTACATAGGGTTGAGATATGGTTTGACCGAAACCCAGCGGCAAGGCCGTGTCATCGTAGGCACGGTTCGCCAGCGCCTGCTCAATGAATATGTGGCGCGGCACCTGCCCCATCGCATGCAGCACTCGATCGTCGCGGATACCCTGCTCGCGCAGGCGCTCGACCATGCGCGCGCGCGTACGCTGGGAAGTCATGCCAATACCGGCGAGCATCGCGGAATTCACGGAGTCGGTGTCAGCCAGCTTCGCACAACGGAAACCTGTTCCGAATGCGTAAGGTCAATTTGCAGCGGCGTGACCGAGACCCAATTGTTCTCCACCGCATGAAAGTCGGTACCTTCACCCGCGTCGGCTGCCGGCCCGGCGGCGCCGATCCAGTACACCGTTTCGCCGCGAGGACTGACCGACTTCACCGCCGGCTCCGCCTTGTGGCGACGACCCAGGCGTGTAACCTTGATGCCGCGCAGTTGCTCATACGGAATGTCCGGCACATTGACGTTCAACAGAATCGGTCCGGAAAAAGGCGAATCGCTGAAACGCTGTACCAGTTCCTGTGCTACTCGGCCGGCAGTATCAAAATGCTTACCCTCATAACTGTTGAGAGAAATTGCAATTGAAGGCAGGCCGAGTAAATAGCCCTCGGTGGCAGCCGCCACCGTGCCCGAATAAATCGTGTCGTCACCCATATTGGCGCCAAGATTGACTCCCGACACCACCATGTCCATCGGATGATCGAGCAAACCAGTCACCGCCAGATGGACGCAGTCTGTTGGTGTGCCGGTGACAAACATGTAGCCATTTGCCGCGTGTCGCAAATAGAGCGGCCGATCCAGCGTCAGGGAATTACTTGCTCCGCTGCGATTGCGTTCTGGCGCCACCACGGTGATATCGCCAAGATCAGCGAGGCTGGTCGCAAGCTGAGCGAGTCCCGGCGCGAAATAGCCGTCATCGTTGCTGAGCAGAATACGCATGGGAATAGGAGCCAGGGAATCAAAATCTGGGTCACATTTTAGCCCATCGCGAACCGCTGCCGATGACAGGAACAGAGCGGGACTATGCCTTTAACCCGCTTTCTCAGACAAGCCTGGGATTGCCGGCTACCGCAGGGTAGGATTGCGTACGATGAAAATAATTATGCACAACGCGGCCACGGACATCCTAGAGTCCGATTGGGCACAACTGGATCACAACGAGGATCCCTTCGTCAGTCGCGCTTTTCTGGGAACGGCCGAGAAAGTCGGCGCTGGCGGTACGGCGATGGGCTGGCAGGCGCAGCATTTGACGCTGCATGAAGGCGACCAGTTGCTCGGCCTCTTGCCGCTTTATTTACGTACACATTCCTTCGGTGACTTTTCAAGAGACTGGAACTGGGAGTCAGCCTGGCGGCGCGCCGGGCTGCACTACTATCCAAAGCTGGTCAGCGGCATCCCTTACACGCCGTCCCCGGGTCCGCGCCTGCTGGTACGAAATGGAATTGAGCGCGAGGCTATCGTGAAGTATTTGGCAGAAGCTGCCACGGAAGTCGCGCGGCAGCTCGACGCATCCACATGGCAGTGCCTGTTTGTCGAAGAAGGTGATCGCGCATTGCTTGCAGAGGCGGGTCTGCTGATGCGTCGCGGCGTGCAGTTCCACTGGTTCAATCGAGGCTACCGCGATTTCGACGATTTCCTTGCGGGCTTTACTGCAGACAAACGCAAGAAACTCAAACGCGAACGCCGCCTGGTACGCGAGTCGGGCTTGCGACTGGAAGCCCTTCACGGTGATGAAATCGATGTACCGCTCTGGAACATCATCCATCGGCAGTATCGCGACACCTTTGCCCGCTATGGCAATCATCCCGCGTTTCCCGTGGAATTCTTCATTGAAGCAGGCGCCCTTCTCGCAAAGCGCCTGGTCGTGTTCGTCGCGTTTAGCGATGACACTCCGGTGGCCTCCGCGATTTGTTATCGCGACACCAAAACATTGTACGGGCGTCATTGGGGTACGGAAATCGACATTCCCGGCCTGCACTTCGAGCTCTGTTACTACCAGGGAATTGAGTACTGCATTCGACATGGCTTGCAAGGCTTTGAACCGGGCGCACAAGGTGAACACAAGCTCGCGCGCGGCTTCGAGCCGGTCGCCACCTGGTCTGCATTCTGGATTGCTCATCCCGGAATGCGCCGTGCAGTCGCAGATTTCATTTTGCGCGAAGACTCGGCAATGCAAGACTACGAAGCCGAAACAACGGCCCATCTGCCCTTCAAACTGGCTGTTTGAATTGACCTGCCTATATGGCCCCGCGTTCCGAGCACTAAACGCTCGGCAAACTGCCCGAAGATCCGCTGCCCCGGATAACGTGTAAGACGCTGTCAGTGATTTCCCGAGGCAATTGCAAACATACGCTCGTTGCGCCGTTTCCTGGCCTCCTCAACTGTCAGTCCAACCAGACTTTCAGGCGGCAACGGTACATCCCAGTGTTGCTGGAATAGATCCATGTCTTCGCCGGTATCAAGGTGCGCTCTGTAGACTTTTTCCTGCCAGGCCGGTGCGTTGGGCAGTGCAACTAGTTCAACGGATTCGATGCGCATTGGTGTTTCCTCTCGCGGTTCAGGTTTTTCAACATCCTGCGCCCGGGACAGCCATGCTGTAATCCTGAAATTGGCGGGGAATCCCCTCTTGTTTCTACTTCACTTTCGAATCCGAACAGGATTCAGGCCGAGGCCGGCTTTCGAACCACCCGCAGCGCTACCTATTCATAACTTGTCCTGCCGGGCCTCGTTGATGAGCCGAGATTGGCTCCGGGCTTTCGCCGAATTCATCTCGGATACGCCACGACCAAAGGCATCGCGCGCTTCAGGCGTTTTTCGGGTCGCCTGAATACTGCGAATGCAGCGCCAGCGTTTTCCCGCCTTGGTTTCAATTTGCCGCATTTCCCCGATTGGATGATGCGCCCCGCAGTGATAGCAATATTTCGTTGAACTTGTCATAAATAGATGTTGCTCCCGAAAACGCGGCTACCTGATAGGAACCGATGTAAAAAAAAAGCCGTTAGTGTTTGATCTCACTAACGGCTTTGGTATTTCTGGTCGGGGCGAAAGGATTCGAACCTTCGACCCCTTGCACCCCATGCAAGTGCGCTACCAGGCTGCGCCACGCCCCGACTGCGCGAATTATAACAAATGAAACATCCGCAAACGCCTTGCGCACCGGGAATTCCGCGATGTTTACGACCCTAGGCAGTTCGCAGAAACTCGATGATGGAAACGAGTTCTGCACGCAATGAAGCTTTCCCCCCATTGAGCAATGCCTCAGGGGCATCGTGCAATTTGCCAGGACCATCTTCAAGCCGGTTGCGTGCGCCGCTGATGGTGAACCCTTCCTGATAAAGCAGTTCGCGAATCCGTCTCACCAGCAAAACTTCATGGTGTTGGTAGTAGCGCCGGTTGCCGCGCCGCTTGACCGGCCGCAACTGCGTAAACTCCTGCTCCCAATAGCGCAGCACGTGTGGCTTGACGCCACATAACTCGCTGACTTCACCAATTGTGAAGTAGCGCTTGGCGGGAATCGGAGGAAGTTCGTCCCGGCTATTGCTGGGTGCTGCCACGTGGGAAAGCCTCTACCGCCGCCTTGAGCTTCTGGCTGGCGTGGAAGGTAACGACACGACGAGCGGTAATCGGAATTTCCTCGCCTGTCTTAGGGTTGCGTCCGGGACGCTGCGGCTTCTCACGCAACTGGAAATTTCCGAATCCGGAGAGTTTGACGCTGTCGCCCTTTTCCAGAGCGAGTCGCACCTCGTCAAAAAAAGCCTCCACCATGTCTTTGGCTTCTCGTTTGTTGAGGCCCACTTTTTCAAACAACAAATCGGCGAGTTCCGCCTTGGTCAGTGTCATAGCAACTCCAGCAGCATTAAGTTCTCAATGACGCTTTAAAGTTCTGGATGGCAACCGCCAGCAAACCGGCAATCACCTCTTCGACTTCAGCATCCTCGAGAGTACGTTGAGTATCTTGCATAACTATACGAAAGGCAAGGCTCTTTTCATTTTCGGCAAGCCCCTTGCCCTGGTAGACATCGAACAAAGCAACATCTTTGACGACAACCGGTGAAGCGGCTCGTAGCGCAGCCAATAGCGGTTCCAGTGTCTGGCTCTTCGGTACAACAAGCGCCAAATCACGAATCACGGCCGGGAAGCGGGAGACTTCTGTGTAACTCGGCACCGATGTCATCAGCAGATCGGCCAATTCCAACTCAAAAACGACAGGAGAAGCCCCCAGTTCGTATTTCTGTACCCAGCGCGGATGAAGCTCGCCAATCACACCTACCGAACGGCCTTCCAGGCTGACGGTAGCGCAGCGCCCCGGATGCATGGAAGGATGCTCTGCCGTGATGAATGCCAGTAGGCGCGGAGCAAACAGTGCTTCGACATCTGCTTTGACATCGAAAAAATCTACACGGGCTGCAGTTGCTCCCCATTGCTCCGGCAATGCCGGGCCCGACGCAAGGCCGGCCAAGCGCACGGGTTGGTAAAACCCTTCGACAGGACCCGCAGCTGCATCGCGATTAAAACATCGCCCCAGTTCGAACACCCTAACCCGTTCCGCCTGTCGCTTGCGATTGGCTATCAGCGTCCCAACCAGTCCACCGATCAGCGAAGATCGCATAACACCGATCTGGCTGGCGATCGGATTGGCGAGCGCGATGGGAGTTGAGTTCGCTGCAAAATCGGCTTCCCAATCGGCCTCGACAAAGCTGAAGGTAACCACTTCGTGATAGTCACGCTCAGCCACCAGACGGCGTAATGCCATTGCTGTGCGGGCAGTTTCTGTGACGGGCATCATCGACATTTGCGCTACCGGCGGCGGTGACGGAATATTGTCGTAACCATGAACACGCGCGATTTCTTCGATCAGATCTTCTTCGATCTCAATATCGAAGCGAAAGCTGGGCGGTGTAACGAGGAAGTCATCACCCAGTCGCTCAACAGTGAGGCCAAGCCCATTGAGTATCACCTCGATGCGATCTGCCGCCAAATCGATCCCGAGCACCTTCGCCGCCCGCCCGCTGCGTAGCCGCACCGGCTTGCGCGGAGGCAGATGGGAACTGGAAACAGCCTCAATGATCGGTCCCGCTTCGCCACCGCAGATATCAAGAATGAGTTGCGTCGCGCGCTCTATAGCGCTGCGTGCCAGCTCAAAGTCGACTCCGCGTTCGTAGCGATGGGAAGCATCGGAAGAAAAACCGAAACTGCGCGCTTTCCCAGCCACCACTGACGGCGGAAAGAAAGCGCCTTCAAGAAACAGATCTGTCGTCGATTCGGTAATGCTGGAGTCCTCACCACCCATGACACCGGCCATCGCCAAGGCACGGACATCATCGGCGATCAGCGCAGTATCCGCTTCCGGCTCAATGGTTTGCTCATTCAAAAGCAGCAGCTTCTCACCTGCTACAGGATAGCGAACATGAATCGAACCGCTTAGCTTGGTATTGTCGAAGGCATGCAGAGGCTGGCCCAATTCGAGCATTACGTAATTGGTAACATCGACCAGCGCTGAAATCGAGCGGACACCGCTACGCTCGATACGACGCCTGATCCATTCTGGAGTCGGAGCCCTGGCATCGAGTCCACGCACCACTCGGCCGCAATAGCGCGGACAAGCATCCGGCGCGTCAAGCAACACCTGACGCTGATCGGAAATCACTGCACCAACAGGGTCAATCTTCGGCAGTTCCAGCGGAGCTCCGGTGAGTGCTGACAGCTCGCGAGCGATACCGGTAAGTGAAAGACAATCTGCACGATTGGGTGTGAGCTTGAGCGTGATCAGCTGATCATCGAGGTCGAGGTAATCCCGAATATCGCGTCCGACAGGCGCGTCCTCCGGCAAAGCCAGCAAGCCACCATGATCATCCGAGAGCCCCAATTCACGCGCCGAACACAACATGCCAAAGCTCTCGATACCTCTGACTTTGGCCTTCTTGATCTGTATTCCCGGCAAATCAGCTCCAACCAAAGCACATGGGACTTTCATGCCGACGACTACATTTGGCGCACCGCAGACTATGTTCAGGTCTCCCTCGACCGAGTTCCGACCCGCGTCTACTCGGCAAAGATTGAGTTTGTCCGCATTCGGGTGTTTTTCGATCGACAGAATTTGTGCGACGACGACATTTGAAAACTCGGGCGCCACCAGTTCTTTCTCTTCGACTTCGAGACCTGCCATGGTCAGTAAATGGCAAAGTTCGTCGCTCGAGAGTGATGGATTGCAAAGGCTGCGAAGCCAGGATTCGGAAAATTGCATATCAGTGGAATTGCTTCAGGAAACGCAGATCGCCTTCAAAAAACAGACGCAGATCGTTAATGCCGTATCTCAGCATGGTCAGCCGATCCGGCCCCATACCAAAAGCAAAACCGGAGTATTTTTCACGGTCGAAGCCGCCAAAACGCAAAACATTGGGATGCACCATCCCGCAACCAGCGATTTCCAGCCAACGACCTTCGAGCGAACCGCTCATGAAAGCAACGTCGATCTCCGCCGAAGGCTCGGTAAATGGAAAAAAGGAAGGACGGAAACGAACTTTAAGATCGTCGGATTCAAAAAAACGTTTTAGAAAATCAGCCACCACGCCCTTAAGGTCGGCAAAACTGACATGCTCCCCTACCCAAAGGCCTTCGACCTGGTGAAACATCGGTGAATGCGTAGCATCGGAATCCACGCGATAGACGCGACCGGGACAAATGACACGTAGCTCTGGCATTGTTTCCAAATGCTTGTAGCGCTCGGTATGCGCCAGCATCGACCGAATCTGGACAGGACTGGTGTGGGTGCGCAATAGTACGTCGTCCTGCACCTTGCCATCCTCGCCTTGCAGATAAAAAGTATCGTGCATGGATCGAGCGGGATGATTCTCGGGAGTGTTGAGCGCTGTGAAGTTGTGCCAATCGGTTTCAATTTCGGGTCCGTCCGCAACCTCAAAACCAATCGATCGAAAAAGTTGCTCGATTCTATCGAGGCTGATAATCACCGGGTGCAGGCTACCGCGCGGCCGACCGCGACCGGGAAGTGTGACATCCAGTGCCTCTGTTGCCAGTTGAGCCTCAAGTTGAGCGTTCTTGAGGGTATCGCGCCGTGTCGCCAGCGCCGACTCTATGCGTCCCTTGGCAAGATTGATTTCGGCACCTGCGCTCTTGCGCTCTTCCGCCGGTAGCTTACCGAGGCCCTTGAGCAAGGTGGTAAGCATACCGTCCTTGCCAAGATAACGCGCCTTGGCGTCTTCCAGCTTGGCCGTCTCAGTGGCGGCTGCAAAGTCGGCCATCGCGGAGGCGACGAGTTGATCCAGGTTATTCATCGATCAGAACGATACACGGCAATTACGACAATTCAGAAAGGCAATCGCGACATCCCATCGGCGTCACACGCGATATCCATAATCAAAAAAGGAGGCCCCAACAGCTCTTGGGCCTCCTTCTTCAGGTACCGCCGAAATCAGGCCGTGAGCTTGGCCTTGGCCTGCTCGGCCAGGGCGGCAAAAGCCGGTTTGTCAAATACCGCCAAGTCAGCCAGCACTTTACGATCGACTTCGATTGAAGCTTTCTTCAAACCATTCATGAAAGTGCTGTACTTCATGCCCAGTTCGCGAGCCGCTGCGTTGATACGGGCGATCCAGAGCACCCGAAACTGGCGTTTGCGCTGACGGCGGTCGCGGTAGGCATATTGCCCAGCCTTCATTACCGCTTCTTTGGCGACTCGGTAGACCCTGCTGCGGCGACCGCGATAACCTTTGGCTTGATCAAGAACCTTCTTGTGGCGCGCGCGCGCCGTTACACCACGTTTAACTCTTGGCATGGTGTCTCTCCTTAACCGTTGGGCAGCATTGCGCGCACGGACTTGCAGTCTGCGGCGTGTATGGTGTGTACACCCCGCAACTGGCGCTTGCTCTTGGTGGTTTTCTTGGTGAGGATATGGCGCTTGAAAGCGCTTCCCCGCTTGATGCCGCCCGAAGCGCGAATTACAAAACGCTTCTTGGCACCGCTCTTGGTCTTCATCTTCGGCATCGAAGATTCTCCCTTTTTACATGGCTACCAGGTGTTTCCCGCCTCGGGAATGCTTGATGACCCGCAACCACTTCTTGTTCCCTCGTGAGTTACACGCGGGAAAAACTCATTTACATCTCAGTGCGGCTTTTTCTTGGAAGCCGCCAGCACCATGATCAACTGGCGCCCCTCCATTTTTGGCCACTGCTCAACCATCGCCTGCTGTTCAAGATCCAGCTTGATTCGTTCCAGCATGCGCATACCAATTTCCTGGTGCGCCATTTCACGTCCGCGAAACCGCAGCGTTATTTTTGCCTTGTCGCCTTCACTCAGAAACTTGATTACGTTGCGCAGCTTGATCTGGTAATCGTTTTCGTCCGTACCTGGCCGGAACTTGACTTCCTTGACCACGACCTGTTTCTGTTTCTGCTTGGCCTCGTGCTGACGCTTAGCTTCCTGATACTTGAACTTGCCGACATCCATTATCTTGCAGACGGGCGGCACAGCAGTAGGAGCGATTTCCACCAGATCCACACCAGCCTCATCGGCCAGCGCCAACGCCTCACGAATCGGGACTATGCCCAGTTGCTCTCCGTTCTCCCCGACCAATCGGACCTCGGGGGTGGTGATCTCTTCATTGAGACGTTGCGATTTTTCCTGAGCGATGGTTCATATCTCCAAAAAATTAAAAAAATCAGACCGCCACGCTTCTGCTGCACTGTTCATGCAACAGACGCTCAATCAAGGCCTGGGGGGACATCTGCCCGAGATCCAGATTGCCGCGGGCACGTAATGCGACCAATCCAGCAGCCTTTTCCTTGTCACCCACAACAACGATATAAGGCCGCTTTAATAAGCTATGTTCGCGTATTTTATAGTTTATTTTCTCGCCACGCAAATCGCTCTCGACCCGCAGACCGGCATCGCGCAGCATTTTTGCCACACTCTCGGCGTATTCCGATTGTGCCTCAGAAATATTCATGACCACCACTTGAACGGGCGCCAACCACAACGGGAAGGCGCCCGCGTGGTTCTCGACCAGGATTCCGATAAATCGCTCCAGAGAGCCCAGAATGGCCCGATGCAGCATTACCGGAGTATGCCGGGCATTGTCCTCGCCAACGAATTCAGCTCCGAGCAGTCCGGGCATCGAGAAATCGACCTGCATGGTGCCGCATTGCCAGGACCGACCAATAGCGTCCTTGATGTGGAACTCAATTTTGGGACCATAAAACGCCCCTTCGCCAGGCAGTTCTTCCCAGCTCAGGCCGCTTGCCGCCATTCCGGCGCGTAGCGCGGATTCCGCCTTGTCCCAAAGGACGTCCTCCCCGACCCGCCCTTCCGGACGCAACGCAAGCTTGACCACAAGTTCATCGAAGCCGAAATCGCCATAAACCTTGCGAACCAGATCGTTGAATGCCGTCACCTCCGACTGAATCTGGTCTTCGGTGCAAAAGATATGCCCGTCATCCTGGGTAAAGCCGCGCACGCGCATTACCCCATGTAGCGCTCCCGAAGGCTCATTGCGATGGCAGGAGCCAAATTCACCGTAACGCAGCGGCAGGTCTCGATAAGAACGCACGTCGGTATTGAATATCTGGACATGGCCTGGGCAGTTCATCGGCTTCACCGCGTAATCGCGATTTTCCGAGGCTGTGGTAAACATGTGCTGATGGTAATGCTCCCAATGGCCTGAGCGCTCCCACAAACTGCGATCTAGAATCTGCGGACAGCGCACTTCCTGATACCCGTTATCGCGATAGATGCGTCGCATGTACTGCTCGACTTCCTGCCAGATGGTCCAGCCGTGCGGATGCCAAAACACCAAGCCGGGCGCCTCTTCCTGCAGGTGAAAGAGATCAAGTTGCCGGCCCAGCTTGCGATGATCGCGTTTCTCGGCTTCCTCCAGCATATGAAGATAACTTGCCAAATCTTCTTTTTTTGCCCAGGCGGTGCCGTAAATGCGCTGCAACTGCTCGTTCTTCTGATCGCCGCGCCAGTAGGCACCCGCCACCTTCATCAGTTTGAACACCTTGAGTTTGCCGGTCGACGGCACGTGCGGACCTCGACAAAGATCGATGAAGTCGCCCTCGCGGTATAGCGAAACGTCTTCCCCCTGCGGGATCGCGGCAATCAACTCCGCCTTGTAGTGTTCACCAATGGATTTGAAGAACTCCACGGCCTTGTCGCGCGACCAGACTTCACGCGTCACCGGAAAGTCCTTCTTCGCCAGTTCCGCCATGCGCTGTTCGATTGCGCTGAAGTCTTCCGGTGTGAACGGGCGCTTACAGGCAAAGTCGTAGTAAAAACCGTTTTCGATTACCGGACCGATGGTCACCTGCGCCTCGGGAAACAGTTCTTTGACGGCATAGGCCAGTAGATGCGAAGTCGAATGGCGAATGATCTCAAGACCGTCTGCATCCTTGTCGGTGACGATCGCGACCTCGGCGTCTCTCTCGATCAGAAAAGACGTATCAACCAACGCCCCATCAACGCGGCCAGCCAGCGCCGCTTTGGCAAGCCCGGCTCCAATCGACATGGCGACCCCACCCACCGTCAGCGCTTGCGGGTACTCGCGTTTCGATCCATCAGGCAGGGTGATCACCGGCATTTCGCTTGCTCCAGAAAAGCAACAGGGCGCACGGTTCACGCGGAAATCACGCGGTGCGCCCTGCCATTCAAATTTGCGAAATTTTATCACAGCGCCTGCTTTGCTTGCGGCATGATTCGGCCATTG
>JAIPCF010000056.1 GCA_021738385.1 Sulfuritalea sp.
AACGCGGGACGCGCACCTTAATGGCAGGCGACGGCAAAGGCAAGTCTTGACAGGCGCGGAAATGCAAGGGGCGAAAGGGCCAGCTACGGGCCGCGCGCCGTATCGCCATCGCCGAGTTTTTGTGATGACAAAAGCTGTTCACCACGGCGACACGGCGTACACGGCGGAACATCAAAAGCTTGCAAAATAGCCTGCACCACCCTTTGGCTGAGGTGAGTGTTTCGCCAAGCGCTTTGCCGCTATCGCTTTTTCGCTATGCTTAAAACAAATTTTGGGCTAATTCAGCGTGCGCGCCAGCTGAATACGGAATTCGCGCACCAGATCGGCTTGTTGCGGTTCGTTGCCGAGCAGGGTGAACAGATCCAGCATGGCCTTGCGCGCCGCTTCGTCCTGCCAGGCGCGATCGCGCCGCACGATCTCCACCAGTTGCTCCAGTGCCTGGCGGTAATCCTGGGCCAATGCCAGCGCATTGGCCAGTAGCAGTCGCGCATCCAGATCGTCGGCGTTGGCTTCGATGCGGGCTTTGAGTGGCGCGGGGTCAGCGTCACCGCCGGATGCCACGAGATTGAGCCGGGCCAGCAGGGTGCGCACCCGGTCCGCGTCGCGCGCGGTGTGCTCGATCGCACCGAGCAGCTTTCTGGCGGCCTCGATGTCTTGCAGATCAATCTGGACATCCGCCAGATCGAGCTGAACCGCTTCATTTGCTGGATCGAGCGACAGGGCATCTACCAGCAGAGAACAGGCAACATCCGTGTCGCCTTGCGCACGCGCGGCTTGCGCGGCAACGCGCAGCGGCTCGGCGGGGGAGGGCATCAGGCGCTCGATGAACTCCCTGATCCGGGCCTCGGGCAGGGCGCCGGTGAATTCGTCAACTATTTTCCCATCGACAAATGCCTTGACGTTGGGAATGCTGCGCACGCCGCAGCGCGCAGCGATCTCCTGGTGCTTGTCCGAGTCGAGCTTGGCGAGAATGAAGCGTCCGCTGTATTCGTTGGCCAGTTTTTCCAGAATCGGTTTGAGCGTACGGCAGGGGGCGCACCATTCGGCCCAGAAGTCGACCAGCACCGGCGTCTGGTGCGATGCGTCGATGACTTTTTCCTGAAAGTCGTCTACGCCTACGTCAATTGAAAAAGAAGTCATGTCCGTCCTGTGATCTTGAAAACAATGCAGCAAGTGTAGCAAGGTCAGACTTACACCCGATGCGCGGCTTTGGCGTGCAGAGTTCGGGCTTGGGTCGATGCGGTCGAGGGGCAAATTGCTGCCTGTTCGAGAGGCCTGGCGGGCGGCCCAGAGTATAATTCCGCGCCTTGGTTATCAAACCATTTCCCTACCCGCACCGGTCCATTCATCATGGCTGAATTCCTTGCCCTGCGTGGTTCTGCCGCGTTTTCGCTGCCCCGTTTCGCCCGTCTGAAGGCATCCATTAACGCAAGCATAGCCGGGCTTGAGCTTGCCGCAGAGCATTGGTACTTCGTCGAACTGGAAGCGCCGTTGAGCGACGATGAGAACGCCAGGCTCAAGGATTTGTTGGGCGTCCCGGCCGAACTGCCTGCGCCGCTCAAAGGCGAGTTGCTGCTGGTCACGCCGCGCCTGGGAACGATTTCGCCCTGGAGTTCCAAGGCCACCGATATTGCCCGAAACTGCGGCTTCGCCAGCGTAAAACGGGTCGAGCGCGGCACGGCGTTCCATGTGGCGGGCGCTATCGGTGACGATCATCAAAAGTCGGCGTTGGCAACACGGCTGCACGACCGCATGACCGAGTCCGTGCTGCACTCCATCGATGCCGCCAAAGCCCTGTTTCATCATGTCGCGCCGCAGCCCCTGGCGACGGTGGATATTCTTGGCGGCGGACGCGAGGCGCTGGTCAGGGCCAACACGGAAATGGGCTTTGCGCTCTCCGCCGACGAGATCGATTACCTGGTGGAGAACTTCGGCAAGCTGGGTCGCAATCCGACCGACGTCGAGCTGATGATGTTCGCCCAGGCCAATTCGGAGCATTGCCGGCACAAGATATTCAACGCGAGCTGGACGGTGGATGGCGAGGATCAGCCGCTGTCGCTGTTCGGCATGATTCGCGAAACCCACAAGGCACATCCGCAGGGCACGGTGGTGGCCTATTCGGACAACGCGGCGATCATCGAAGGCGCTTCGATCCGGCGTCTGTATCCGCGCGCGGATGGGCAGTATGAGTACAGCGAGCAGATGACGCACTTTCTGACCAAGGTCGAAACGCACAATCATCCGACCGCGATCTCGCCCTATCCCGGTGCGGCCACGGGTTCCGGTGGCGAGATTCGAGACGAAGGCGCGACCGGACGCGGTTCCAAGCCCAAGGCAGGTCTGTGCGGCTTCACTGTCTCCGATTTGCGCATTCCCGACTATCCGCAGCCCTGGGAATCGAACTACGGCAAGCCCGAGCGCATTGCCTCGGCGCTGGACATCATGATTGAAGGCCCGATCGGTGCAGCGGCCTTCAACAACGAGTTCGGCCGGCCCAATCTGGCGGGCTATTTCCGAACCTTCGAACAGGAATTCAACGGCGAGATGCGCGGCTATCACAAGCCGATCATGATCGCCGGCGGTCTCGGCAACATTGCCGCCGAGGATTCATTCAAGATCAAGTTTCCGGCTGGCACCCTGCTGATCCAGCTTGGCGGACCCGGCATGCTGATCGGGCTGGGCGGCGGTGCCGCGTCATCGATGGCGACCGGTTCGAATACCGCCGATCTGGACTTCGCCTCCGTGCAGCGCGGCAATCCGGAAATCCAGCGGCGGGCGCAGGAAGTCATCGACAGATGCTGGCAGATGGGAGCGCAGAATCCCGTGCTGGCCATTCACGACGTCGGCGCCGGCGGCATTTCCAATGCCATGCCGGAACTGGCCCACGATGCAGGCTGCGGCGCGGCCTTCGATCTGCGCGCGCTGCCCAGCGAGGAACCGGGCATGAGCCCGCGCGAGATCTGGAGCAACGAGGCGCAGGAGCGTTACGTACTCGCCATCGCGCCGGAAAGCCTGCCCGTGTTTCAGGCCATGTGCGAGCGCGAGCGCTGCCCCTTCGCGGTGCTCGGTGTGGCGACCGACGACGGCCAATTGACGGTCAAGGACGAGCATTTCGGCAACCTGCCGGTGGATATGCCGATGGAAGTGCTGCTGGGCAAGGCGCCCAAGCTGCATCGTGATGCGCTGCGTCAGCAAGTCACCATGCTACCGTTGGCGATCGCCGATATTGACTTGATAGACGCGGCTTTGCGCGTGCTGCGCCTGCCTGCCGTGGCGTCGAAGAACTTTCTGATCACCATCGGCGATCGCAGCGTTGGCGGCTTCACCGCGCGCGACCAGATGGTCGGGCCCTGGCAAGTGCCGGTGGCCGATGTCGCGGTGACCACCATGGGCTACGACACGCTGCGCGGCGAGTGTTTCGCCATGGGCGAACGCACTCCGCTGGCCCTGCTCAATGCACCCGCCTCGGGACGCATGGCGGTGGGCGAGGCAATTACCAATCTGGCGGCTGCCGATGTCGGCGATATCGGCCGGATCAAGCTCTCGGCCAACTGGATGGCCGCCGCCGGTCACGGCCATGAAGATGCCGCACTGTTCGACACGGTGAAGGCGGTCGGCGTTGAATTCTGCCCGGTGCTCGGCGTCTCGATCCCGGTGGGCAAGGATTCGCTCTCCATGCGAACGCGCTGGGAGGATGCCGGTGAAGCCAAGCAGGTGACCGCGCCCCTGTCGTTGATCGTGACGGCGTTTGCGCAGGTTGACGATGTGCGCCGTACGTTGACACCCGAACTGCGGCCGGATGCCGCTGTCGGAGAAACCGAATTGTTGCTGATCGATCTCGGGCAGGGGCGCAACCGCCTCGGTGGCTCGGCGCTGGCCCAGGTTTATGGCGCGCAGTCGGGTCAATTGGGCGATCAGGCGCCGGATGCGGAGGCAACATCGCTCAAAGCCTTCTTTGGCGCGATTCAGACGCTCAATCGCGACGGGAAGATTCTGGCCTACCACGACCGCTCCGACGGCGGTCTGTGGGCGACGCTGTGCGAGATGAGTTTTGCTTCGCATGTTGGCGTTTCGCTCAATCTCGACGGGCTCTGCTACGACCCCTTGATGAACGATGTCGATGGCATCGAGCGCTTTCCGCAGATCATCGACGGGCGATTGCAGGATCGGCTGATTACCGCTCTGTTCAATGAAGAACTCGGTGCCGTGCTGCAGATTCGTCGGGAAGACCGTTCCGCCGTGATGCAAACGCTGCGTGATGCTGGTCTCGGCGCCTGCTCACATCTCATCGGCACAACCAATACTGCCGACGAAGTACGCGTCTGGCGCAACGCGAAACTGGCGTTCTCGGCCAAACGCAGCGAGTTGCAGCGTGCCTGGAGCGAAGTCAGCTTCCAGATCGCGAGCTTGCGTGACGACCCGGTGTGCGCGCAGGAGGAATTCGACGCGCTGCTCGATGCCGACAATCCCGGCCTCAGCGTCCATCCCGCATTTGCGCCATCCGCGAAAGCGGATGCCGATACAGTCACCCCCGCCCCGGGGCCGGGGGCCGGGGGGTGGGGGGGCGATAATTCGCGAGAAATCGCTATCCTTGGCCGCAGGCCAAAGATAGCGATTTTGCGCGAGCAGGGCGTGAATGGGCAGAGCGAAATGGCTGCGGCTTTTGAGCGCGCCGGCTTTGCGCCCTACGACGTGCACATGTCCGATCTGCAGACGGGCCGCGTGCATCTGGCGGACTTCAAGGGGCTTGCGGCCTGCGGCGGCTTTTCCTATGGCGACGTGCTCGGCGCGGGGCAGGGCTGGGCCAAGTCGGTGCTGTTCAACAGTCGGCTGCGCGACGAGTTTTCAGGCTTTTTCTCCCGCGACGACAGCTTTGCGCTGGGTGTCTGCAACGGCTGCCAGATGATGGCGCATCTAGCGCCGATCATTCCCGGTGCGGCAGGCTGGCCAAGCTTTCAGCGTAACCGCAGCGAGCAATACGAAGCGCGCGTGGTGATGGTGGAGATTCCGCCGTCGCCGTCGATTCTGCTGGCCGACATGGCCGGTTCGCGGCTGCCGATGGTGGTCAGTCACGGCGAAGGCCGTGCCGAGTTTGCCGCTGGGGACGAAGGCAAGGCTGTGACGGCCCTGCGCTATATCGACAACCGCGGCGCCGTGGCGACGAGCTATCCGTTCAATCCCAACGGCTCTCCGCAAGGCCTGGCCGGCGTCACCACGGCCGACGGTCGCTTCACCATCATGATGCCGCATCCGGAACGCACCTTCCGCAGCGTGCAGATGTCTTGGCATCCCGAGAATCCGGACGAGGATTCACCGTGGATGAGGATGTTCCATAACGCGCGACGCTGGCTGGGGTAGCCGGAAAAGTCGGCGCTGGTAGTACGGCGCTGATATTACGGCGACGTAAAACACCGAGATGTCACAGACGTAAAAAAAGGGAGCCACAGCTCCCTCTTTTTTTGCGCGCAGGGTCTATTCGACCTTGGCCTTGCCACGCAGGTCTTCAATGTGCTTTTGCACCAGGCGCTGTGTCAGTTGTTGCCCGATCTGCCCCTTGGCCTGATCCAGCGGAGGCAGTTTGAGCTCGCGGGTGTCATCGAGTTGAATGACGTGCCAGCCGAAATCGCTCTTTATCGGGGTTTCGGTGAATTTGCCTTTTTCCAGCTTGATCATGGCGGCCGAGAAGGGTGGAACGAATGAGCCGGGATTGGCCCAGTCGAGATCGCCACCGCGTTCCTTGGAGCCTGGATCCTTGGATTCCTTGGCCAGATCCGCGAACTTCTCGCCTTTTTTCAATTTCTCGACAATGGCTTTGGCTTCGTCTTCCGTTCCTAGCAGGATATGGCGCGCCTTGTATTCCTTGTTGCCCATCTTGGCGGTGATTTGATCGTATTCCTTCTTGATCATGTCTTCGGTCACCGGGTGGGTTTTCACGTAGTCGTTGAGGTAGGCGCCGATCAGCACGCCCTGGCGCGCCAGATCGATCTGACCACGCACCTCGGCCTTCTTGTCGAAACCTTTCTTGATGGCTTCCTGCGTCAGAACCTCACGGCGAACGAGTTCCTCTTTGACGCTCGCGCGTAGTTCCGGCGTGTCGGGCTGGCCTTTTTCGGCCTGGCCGGCAATCAGGGCATCGGCACGGATGGTCGGCACCGCCGTGCCATTGACGGTGACGAACGTGCCGGATGCGGCTTTGCCGTCCTTTTTCTGGGCAAACGCGGGGGCAGTGCTTACCGACACGGCGAAGGCAAGCAGGAGGGTATGACGGAGAGTGCGATTCATCTGGATTCCTGAGTTGGCGGGTGGATAAGTGCGAAAGGGTCAGACTTCTTCCGGGGTTTTTGCGGTGATGCTGAGCGCATGAATTTCCCGCTTCATCAGCGGGCCGAGGGCATCATACACCAGGCGATGTCGCTCCATGGTGCGGCATCCGGCAAAGCGTGGCGAGACAATGCTCAGCCGAAAATGTCCGCCGCCACTTCGGGCGCCGGCATGCCCGGCATGCTTGGCCGAGTCGTCGATAATCTCGATATTGATTGGTTCGAGCGCTGCCAGGCTGGTGCGCATGGTGTCGATCACGCTCATGACTTTGGCAGCGCCTGTTTGAAGGGACGCACCGTGACTTTGTCGTAGACGCCGGCGCTAAGGTAGGGGTCGGCATTGGCCCAGGCTTGCGCTTCCTCGAGCGAATTGAACTCGGCGACGATCAGGCTACCGGAAAAACCGGCCGGCCCGGGATCGGGGCTGTCGATGGCGGGAAAGGGGCCGGCCAGCACCATGCGTCCGGCAGCTTCCAGTTCGAGCAGGCGTGCCAGATGGGTGGGACGGCTGGCCATGCGTTTTTCAAGACTGTTGGGTACATCTTCGCCGACGATTGCATACAGCATTAGTGTGTCTCCGGAACATATCTGGAATGACGGGATTGGCCGAAGCGCACTGTAACTATCCTTTACCCTGAGGCGGGGGTTGGGGAGCGGCCTCCGCCGGCTCTTCGGGAAGGTATTTGGCCAGCATCATGCCCTGGGCAATGATGAAAACAATCATCAGACCCATGCCGCCGAAGAGCTTGAAGCTGACCCAGGTGTCAGTGCTGAAGTTGAATGCGACGTAAAGGTTCACCACGCCCATGACGGCGAAAAAGCCTATCCAGGCGTAGTTGAGCCGAATCCAGAGGGCGTCTGGAAGCTCCATTTGCTTGGAAAGCATGGCGGTGATCAGGTTTTTTCCGAAAAACCTTGCCGAGACAAAAAGGCTGGCCGCGAACAGCCAGTAAAGCACGGTGGGTTTCCATTTGATGAAGGTTTCGTCATGCAGGATCAGCGTGGCGCCGCCAAACACCGTGACCAGCCCGAGGCTGACCCAGAGCATGGTGTCCACCTTGCGGTGGCGGTACCAGACCCAGCTGATTTGCAGCGCGGTCGCGGTGATGACCACGACGGTGGCGACGTAGATGTCGAAAACCTTGAAGGCGATAAAGAAAAGAATGACTGGAAACAGGTCGAAGAGAAATTTCATGAAGGGGATTGTAGCGGTTACTTTTGCTTGTCGAGATTGATCGAAGCCGAGTTTATGCAATAGCGCTGTCCGGTCGGTGCCGGGCCATCGGGGAAAACATGGCCGAGATGTGAACCGCAGTTGCTGCAAACGACTTCAGTGCGAACCATCAAGTGGCTGTGGTCGGCGATTTCGGTGACGCCATCTCCGGACACGGGAGCCGTGAAACTGGGCCAGCCGCAGCCGGAATCGAACTTGGCGGCGGAATCGAACAGAGGTTCGCCGCAACCGATGCAGCGATAGGTGCCCGGGTCTTTGCAATCCCAGTATTCGCCGGTAAATGCGCGTTCGGTTCCCTTCTGGCGGGCGACCTGGTACTGCATGGGCGTAAGCTGCGCGCGCCATTCTGCATCGGTCTTGCTGATCTTCGGTTTGTTGCTCATAAGCACCTCCTGGCGCTGACTATAATCTGCTCCATGGGGATTAAGAGCCGGCGGCACACAAAAAAGTTCAGGATTAAACCATGCGCGTGAGCGTACTCGGTGCCGGCGTAATAGGCGTGACGAGCGCCTGGTATCTGGCGGCGGACGGCCATGAGGTGACGGTTTTTGACCGCCAAGCCGGGCCGGCGCTGGAAACCAGCCATGCCAACGGCGGGCAGATTTCAGTCAGCCATGCCGAGCCGTGGGCCAATCCGCGTGCCCCCATGCTGGCCTTGAAATGGCTCGGTCGTGAAGATGCTCCCTTGTTGTGGCGCATGCGTGCCGATCCGGCGCAGTGGCTCTGGGGGCTGCGTTTCCTGCGGCAATGCACGGCGTCGCGGGTCAGGGCCAATGTGCGCGCGATCGTGAGCCTGGGGCTGGCCAGTCGCAGCGCTCTGCAGTCGTTGCGGCAAGAGCTGGCGCTGGAGTACGACCATCTCGAGCGCGGCATCCTGCACTTTTACACCGACCCACGCGAATTCGAAAACGCATTGCCGCAGGCGGCCTTGATGCGCGAGTTTGGCTGCGAACGCCAGCCCATGACAGCAGCGGAATGTCTCGCAATCGAGCCGGCACTGGCCGGATCGCGTGTTCCGGTGGTGGGCGGTACTTATACGGCCAGCGACGAATCGGGCGACGCCCGTTGCTTTACCGAGACCTTGGCACGGCACGCGGCGGCGCGAGGCGTGCGCTTTCGCTTCGGCGAGACGGTGAGCGCACTGCATCGGGACGGCGGGCAAGTTTCGCGTGTACTGCTGGCATCGGGCGAAGCGGTGAGCGCCGACATGACCGTATTGGCGATGGGCAGTTACTCACCGCTGCTGCTGCGACCGCTGGGTGTGCGCCTGCCGGTGTACCCGGCGAAGGGCTATTCGGCCACATTGACGCTTGCCGATGGCGTGGTGGCACCGACGGTGAGCCTCACCGACGACGGTTTCAAGATTGTCATTTCGCGTTTTGGGCAAAGCTTGCGGGTGGCGGGCACAGCAGAGTTCAACGGTTACGATACCTCGCTGAACATGCCGCGCTGCGAAGCCTTGCTGAGACGGATCAAGGATATTTTTCCCACGCTGTCGGATGTCAGTCAGGTGAACTACTGGGCGGGCTTGCGGCCTGCCACACCCGGCAACGTGCCGCTGGTCGGTGAGATGAAAGCCACCGGACTGGCCGGTTTGTGGCTCAACACGGGCCACGGTACGCTGGGTTGGACGCTGGCTTGCGGGTCGGCAAGGTTGCTGGCGGATATGGCTGCCGGCCGCGATCCTGGATTCGATTCGGCGCCTTATCGGTTTTAGTTGTCGCCGTATTGCCAGCGCCGAGTTTTCAAAGCTCTCTGTGCTGTGGGTCGCCAGCGGTACGGCTTGCTTTCAGCCAAGGAAATGCTGAACAAGTCGCTACCGTTCGGGCTGAGCCTGTCGAAGCCCTTGATTTGACAGGCTGGCGTTTCGACCGTTCGACAAGCTCACGGCTCAACGCGAACGGGTTTGATCAGTGATTTCCCAAGTTTCGCGTTTAGTGCAGATGGCGCGGGGTCGTCTCCACCTGGTCTTCCGGCAGCTCGGCGTGCACCGGCTCGCCCTCCGGATTGGGGTAGAGCGGCGCGCCGCAGTCGTCACAGAATTCCAGCGGAAAGCGCTGATCGAGCTGCAATACGTTGCTGACGCCGGCCTCGCGCAGTGCGGCTTCGATCTGTGCCGACGCTTCGTGGTTTTCGTCTTCGTTATCCAGTAGCGGCCAGACCACGCCATGAATCACATCGCTGTCGCCATGTTGGGTAAAGCCGACGCGATATTCCTCGAGTTGACGATCATGGAAGGACGCCACCACGGCACGCAGTTCGCCGGCCGGCCGATTGAGCACCGTTTGGAGAAAGGCGACCGCAGCTCGCAGCGACCAGGGACGGGAGGCGCGATCGGCATCGCGCACGGCAGCGTGATAGGCCATCACCGGCTGAAATTCGACAGCGCAGGCGGGCAGCAAGGGACGCAAGGCTTCGCCTCCTTGCTGTGTCCATTGACGAAAGACCTCCGCCGGGTCCGTTTCGTCCTCCTGCCAACGAAACAGTGCGGCGCCGCGTGGCGCAGCCACGGCACCCACAAGGTAGCGGGTGTCGGACAGGAAACTCATGGTTTCCTGCAACTGCGTCGGGTCGATTTTGAGGTTGCGGCCATGCACTGCGGATTTGGCGAGTTTGTCCTTTAGGGTAGCGGTGTCGACGTAGTTTTGTGGCAACTGATCGGGACTGAAAAGAACATCGCACAGGCCAAGCTTGGCCTCGGTCGCCAGCACATGGGCTTGTAGATGGACCCGTACCGCATCCAGTTGTGCACCGGGAATGGGACCGGAATGTATTTGAAAGCGCGACCAGGCCAGCACGGGTACCGCGATCATCACGACATCGAGCTCGCTGTCGCTCGTGGCGCGTCGGGTTTCGGCACAGGATTCGATCATGTCGGCCAGTTCGTCATAGGCACGTGAGCCTCCGTTGTACAACTGGTCGAGCACGGTGATCAGCGCTTCCTCATTTTCATCGGCGAGCAAATGATCGATGTGAGCTGCAAGGCGGGCTTCCCAAAACGCGTCCTCGATCCGGTTGGATGACTGACTAAGCCGCGTGGCCAGACGTGCGAGCAGTTCGGAGTCCGGCGTCTGCCGGGAGCGGCGCGGAGAGCGGTTGCGTTTCATGGTGGGATAGGGGCCGAAATGGAATAACCGGCGAATGTGACGAGAGGGAATTCTACCAGCAGCATGAATATCGGGTCCCGACACCTTGCTGATAAACTCCGCGTGTTTTCCAGCCAGTGGCGGTAGCCGATGTTCTCCCGATTGATGCCCAAAGAGGTCAAGTTCTTCGATCTGTTCAATGCCCACGCCGAGCTGATCGTCAAGGGCGGCCGGCAATTGGTCATCCTGGTGGACGAGCTGGAAAAAGGCCCTGAAGTCTTGGCCCGGCACGCGCATTCCATCGACGACATCGAGCGCTCGGCCGACCGGATTACCCACGAAACCATCGCTCTGCTGCATACCACCTTCAACACGCCGCTGGACCGCGACGAGATCCATCAGCTGATCATGCGTCTGGACGATATTCTTGATCTGATTCAGGATTTTGCCGAGGCGATGTACCTCTATGACATCCGCAGGCTGACGCCTGAAGCGCGACAGCTTGCCGGCATCGTGGCCTCCGGTTGCGAGCGGGTGAACTCCGCCGTTGTCTTGTTGCATTCGATGGACAACGCGCCGGCGATGCTCAAGCTGTGTCGCGAAATCGATCAGCTCGAATCGGATGCCGACCGCGTGATGCGTACCGGCATTACCAAGCTGTTCCGTGAGGAGCAGGACATGCGCCAACTGATCAAGCTGAAGGGCATCTACGAATTGCTCGAATCGGTGACCGACCGTACAGCGGATGTGGCCAATATCATCGAGGGCATCATCCTCGCCAACTCCTGATCGATAGACGTGCAATCGATCGAAATGAGTTTGACGCTGGTGGTGGTGCTGGTGCTTCTGGCACTGCTCTTCGATTTCATGAACGGTTTTCACGACGCGGCAAATTCAATCGCGACCGTGGTGTCTACCGGTGTCTTGAAACCCCATCATGCCGTGGCGTGGGCGGCGTTTTTCAACGTTGCGGCGATCGCGGTGTTTCATTTGAAAGTGGCCGCCACCATCGGCACGGGCACGATTGATCCGGCCATCGTCGATCATTACGTGGTGTTTGGGGCACTGATCGGCGCCATCGTGTGGAACATCATCACCTGGTATTACGGCATACCCTCCAGCTCCTCCCATGCCTTGATCGGCGGACTGGTTGGCGCAGCGGTTGCCAAGGCTGGTACCGGCTCCCTGGTCTGGAGCGGCATAGGAAAAGTGCTCGCCTTCATCCTGATTGCGCCGATGCTTGGATTTTTCTTGGGCGCTTCACTGATGGTCGCGGTGGCCTGGCTGGCCAATCGAAGTGCGCCGCGCAAGGTGGATAAACGCTTTCGCCGCCTGCAACTGGTATCGGCGGCGTTATACAGTCTCGGTCACGGCGGCAATGACGCGCAAAAAACCATTGGCATTATCTGGATGCTGCTGATCGCCGCCGGCATGTCGCAGACCGGCGAACCGGTGCCGATGTGGGTAGTGTTCGCCTGCTATGCCGCCATGGGTCTGGGCACGATGTTCGGGGGCTGGCGCATCGTCAAGACCATGGGGCAGCGCATCACCAAATTGAGGCCGGTGGGTGGTTTCTGCGCCGAGACCGGGGGCGCGATTACGCTGTTTCTGGTGACCAGTTTGGGTATTCCTGTGTCTACCACGCATACGATCACTGGCGCCATTGTCGGTGTTGGCACCGCCAAGGGCGCCAGCAAGGTACGTTGGGGGATTGCCGGCGGCATCGTCTGGGCCTGGGTTTTCACCATTCCGGCAAGCGCGCTGATAGCTGCGACTGCCTGGTGGCTGGGCCGCTTTCTCCTGTGAGCCAGAATGAATAGCCGCATTCCTCCCGGTCCGGCAGCCTTCGGCTTGATGGTCTTGCTGTGCGCCTGCTGGGGCTTGCAGCAAGTGGCGATCAAGATTGCCGGAGCCGAGATCAGTCCTATCCTGCAAGCCGGGCTGCGCTCGGGCGGAGCCGCCTTGTTGGTATTCGTCTGGGCACGCTGGCGCGGCATTCCCCTGTTCGGTGACGATCAGTCGTTGCGCCCCGGTTTGCTGGCAGGCCTGCTGTTCGGGCTGGAGTTTCTCTTCATTTTTGTTGGTGTGGATCACACCACCGTATCGCGCATGGTGGTGTTTCTCTACACCGCGCCGTGCTTCACGGTACTTGGGCTGCACTTCTTTGTGCCGGGCGAACGCATGGGACTGCGGCAATGGGCAGGCGTGCTGCTGGCTTTTGCCGGGCTGGTGCTGGCTTTTGTAGACAAGGCGGCTGGCGGCAGCTTTCTGGGCGATGCGTTTGGCGTATTGGCGGCGCTGTTCTGGGCTGCCACGACCGTATTGATCCGCGCTACCCGTTTGGCCCAGGTGACGGCGACCAAAGTTTTGTTGTATCAGTTGATGATTTCTGCCGTGATGATGTTTCCGCTGTCCTGGCTGGTCGGCGAGAAAGGCATCGCCGTGTTGTCAGCGCCGACTTTCTGGGCCATGGCCTATCAGATCGTGATTGTGGCTTTCATCAGCTATCTGGCGTGGTTCTGGCTGCTGACGCGCTATTTGGCCGGTCGCCTATTGGTATTTTCCTTCCTGACACCGCTGTTCGGTGTCGCATTTGGCATGCTGCTGATGGGTGATCAGCCCAGCCTGCACTTTGTTGTAGCGGCAGCGATGGTCGTGGGCGGCATTGTGCTGGTGAATATGCCGGTGCGCAAATGACATCTGCGCAGGCGTTTTCGCTCGGCCTGCGGTCAGTGGCTCCGATCCTGGTTGGAGTAACGCCGTTTGGCGTGATTTACGGCGTGGTCGCGCTGCAAAGCGGCATTCCACCCCTTGCGGCGATGGCTATGTCTTCGATAGTGTTTGCCGGATCCGCCCAGTTTTTACTGGCGCAATTGGTCGGTGTCGGAGCGCCATTTTTGCTGACCGCGGGTGCGGTCGGGCTGGTGAATCTGCGTCATGCACTTTATAGCGCCTCGGTGGCGCCGATTCTGGCGCGCTTGCCGCGACGCTGGAAAATTCTGCTGGCCTATCTGCTTACCGATGAGGCCTATGCCGCAGCGATTCCACATTTGCTGGCGAGCGAAACGGAGTCGTCCAAATCGGCACAGGCGCACTGGATTTTGTTCGGTTCGGGTTTGGGCTTGTGGGCCAGTTGGCAATTCGCCACCCTGGCCGGTGTGCTGATCGGTACGCAATTACCCCCGAATCTCGGGCTGGATTTCGCTCTGCCGCTGACGTTCATCGCCATCGTGGTGCCGATGATCAATAGTCCGGCAATGCTGCTGGCGGCCTTGTCTGCCGGAGCCGTCGCCGTTGCCCTGGCTGTGCTTCCCTACAAGGTTGGCCTGTTTGTCGGAGCCATTGCGGGGCTTGTGGTCGGCGCTTTTCTGTCAGAGACGATGCGGAGTCGGCAGAAATGAATATATGGTGGTTGATGGTCCTGTGCGGCGTGATTACCTTTCTGATCCGCTACTCCTTCATAGCGGTGGAGGGACATTATCAGCCGCCTTCCTGGTTTCGCCGTCTGCTGCCTTTCGTTCCGGTTGCCGCATTGACGGCCTTGACCGTACCCGAGTTGCTGTTGGTGCAGGGCCAGATACTTCTTGGCGGCGACAATCCGCGCCTCTGGGCGGGCCTGGTGGCGATTGTGGTTGCTGCTCTGTGGCGCAATACCTTGCTCACCATCGGCTGCGGATTTCTGTCGCTTTTCGTGCTGCAGCGGATTTGGTAATCGGGCAATCTGAAATGCTTAACCACGGAGAAACGCTTGAAATAAGTTTCTCAGTGTTCTCCGTGCCCTCGGTGGTGATAAATATGGCCATTGTTGGCGCTATGCGTTCGTCCGGCCAGTAGTACGTCAATCCTGCCTGCAACTGCGAAACCCGACAAATATGTCGTTGCGATGTGCTTCGTAGTAGTTGCGGTAGCGTGGATTGCGCATGCGCTGATGGGTGGCGAAGGAGCCGCCGCGCACACTGCGGTGGGTATGGAAAAAGGGTTCAGCATATTCGGCGTAGGGATCGGCGCTGAAACCGGGGTAGGGTGTGAAGGGGCTGGCCGTCCATTCCCAGACTTGAGTTCCCCAGTCGAAATTGTCGGCGTGCAAAGCGGCGAATTCCCATTCTGCTTCACTTGGCAGCCGTCTCCCAGCCCAGCGGCACCATGCTTCCGCTTCATGGGCTGTGAGATGAATGACCGGCTCGGCCGGCACCAAATCGACCCAGTTGGCGAAGCGCCGTTGCTGCCAGCGTCCATCCATTAGACGCCAATAGCGGGGCATGGTTTGCCTACTGTTGGCAAGCCATGCTTGGCCGTTGGACGACCACCATTTGGGCTGCCGATAGCCGTCGCTTTCCAGGAAAGCGAGAAAGTCTGCATTGCTTGTAGGCGTCGCTGAAATTGCGAAGTTTTCGATCCGTTGTGGATGAGCCCATTTTTCATTGTCGAAAACAAATCCGGTGTCTTTTGGCGAGCTTCCCATCAGGAATTCGCTGCCGGTCAGCGCAATGTCGCTTGACGGCGGAAGATCACGCAGGCCATCTACTGCGGGCCAGGCCAGTGTCTGGCAGGTATAGCGGAAAGCTTCATGGTGCATGTCTTCATGAAACAAGGCGAGCCGGTGGAAGTAGAGCGCGACGTCGGTATCTGGCAACGTTTTCAGCGAAGCCAGCGCGGCGTCGAGTGTAGTTTCCAGATAGCGACGGGTTGCCAACCAGTCGGGCAGGTCGAGCCACCAGCGGCTGTCATGCGCGACGTGACGAGAGTCGTACCAGCGGTCGGCGTCTTTCAGCAACGAGGGCTTGAGCCCTGCGCTTTCACCTTGGTGGCGCTGGCACCAATATTCCATGAACCAGGCGACATGCCCAAGTTCCCACAGTGGGGGATTAATGATGTCGAGGCAGGGTACATGCGAGGGATCCACGTCGAGTGTAGTATGAGGATTGGCTTCTTCGCTGGCGCGATCGGTCCAGCTTGACCAGTCGTCAAGCAGGAGAATTGAGACGTCGCGCGCTTCCTGCATCGCTTTAGCCAGAAGCACTTTGTCAGAAATTCTAAGGTTCGGCATGTCCATTTCAAGGCTTCCTTCCGTAGTCATTATCAGTCCGGCACTCGCTAGTGCCAATACCGGTAACTGGCATACCGCCAAACGCTGGGCGCGATGCCTTGCGGCGCACGCGCGAGTTCGTATCGAGCGCGACTGGAGTGGTGGCGATGACGACTTGATGATCGCCCTGCATGCGCGTCGCTCGGCGGCATCGGTTGCAGCCTTCGCCGAGTGTTACCCCAAGCGACCGCTGGCCCTGGTGTTGACGGGCACCGATCTCTATCGCGATATTCGCACAGACACGCAAGCGCAGCGTTCGCTCACGCTAGCCACCCGTCTGATTGTCTTGCAACTGGACGGATTGTCAGAGTTGACGCCAAAAGATGCAGCCAAGGCCATGGTCATATACCAGTCGGCAAGGGTGTTGACGCCGGGTCAGCGCAGCGCACGATACTTCGATCTGGCGCTGGTCGGGCATCAACGGCCCGAGAAAGACCCGCTTACTGCAGTGCGCGCCCTGTTGCGCCTGCCAGTCGAACTGCCGGTGCGTTTGTTTCATATTGGCGCCGCGCTGGATGCTAACCTGGCTGCAGAGGTCGCCGCACTGGGAGCCAGGGATAGCCGTTACCACTGGCTTGGTGGTTTGTCGCAAGCGGCAACACGGCAGCGTATCAAGCGTTGCCATCTTCTGCTATTGCCTTCATTGATGGAGGGGGGCGCCAATGTTCTGATTGAGGCCGTTACCAGTGGCGTACCGGTCCTCGGCAGCGATATTCCGGGCAATCGGGGAATGCTCGGCGCAGACTATCCGGGCTGGTTTCCGGTGGGCGATGCTACCCGTCTGGCGGAGCAGATTCTGGCTGCAATGCACGAACCAGACTACTACGCAGCGTTGTCGAGTCACTGCGCCGAGAGGGTATCCTTGCTTTCTCCGGCCAGCGAATGTGCTGGCGTTTGTAGTCTGCTTGAATTGATCAGGTAATCGAACAAATGAGTTCCGACAAAATTTCCAGCAATCCAATTCGTCTGACTTCTTTCAGTCATGGCGGAGGTTGCGGTTGCAAGGTTGCCCCCGGCGTGTTGTCTGAAATATTGCGTGGCGCACGCAGTTTTCCGGTGCCGAAGGAACTGATGATTGGTATTGAAACCGCCGATGATGCGGCGGTATACCGCCTCAACGACGAGCAGGCGCTGATCGCCACGACCGATTTTTTCATGCCCATTGTCGATGATCCCCATGATTTCGGACGTATCGCCGCAACCAATGCGATCAGCGACGTTTATGCCATGGGTGGCACACCGATTATGGCCCTGGCTCTGGTCGGCATGCCGATAGACAAATTGCCGCAGGAAGTCATCGGCAAAATACTCGAAGGTGGCGAAAGCGTCTGCGCAGATGCCGGGATACCGATTGCCGGCGGTCATACCATCGATTCCGTCGAGCCGATCTATGGTCTGGTGGTGATGGGTTTGGTGCACCCGGACAAGGTAAAAACCAATGCAGGTGCGCGCCCTGGCGATGTGTTGATCCTGGGCAAGCCGCTGGGGGTCGGCGTGTTGTCGGCGGCCTTGAAGAAGGGGGCGCTGGATACAGCAGGGTATGCGGCCATGATCGCCAGCACCACCAAACTCAATACGCCGGGAAAACTCCTTGCCCATCTAGATGGGGTGCACGCCCTGACCGATATCACCGGATTCGGTCTCTTGGGGCATCTGCTGGAAGTGTGTCGGGGAGCAAATCTGGCAGCGCGGCTTGATATGAAACAGATTCCCCTGCTGAATGATGTGGAAAGGCTGGCGACCGAGGGGTATATCACGGGTGCCTCGGCTCGAAACTGGATGGCTTATGGGGAGGATGTTTCCCTTGAAGAATCGATCACACCCACGCATCGTGCTTTGCTGACTGATCCGCAGACCAGTGGAGGCCTGCTTGTGGCATGTAATCCCGAAACGGTCGATGAGGTTCTTCAGGTGTTTCGGGCTGACGGATTTTCGGGTGCGGCAGTGATAGGACGGCTGGAGTCCGGTGTGCCTAAAGTAAGCGTTGGTATCTGAATCACGGATCTCCTGGAACTGGCTGCAGGAGCGCTTATTCGGCCAGTAGCAGAAATACCGTGGGGTGCTTGTCGATGTCAGGAGACGGCTCCGATTTCCATTGCGCAACACGGCGGGTGCTGATTTTTTCAGTATCCATGGTCAGGTCGGTTGCGAGGCAAATCCTAGTGCTCGGCCGACAAGCCAGAAGCAGCGCATTAAGCAATGCCGGGTTGCGGTATGGCGTTTCGATGAATATTTGGGTCTGTTGCTGACGAGACGATTCGTGTTCAAGTTCTACTATGTGGCGACTACGCTCAGGCTCACGTGCCGGGAGATAGCCGTGAAAGGCGAACCGCTGACCGTCCAGGCCGGAAGCCATCAACGCGAGCAATAGCGATGACGGACCGACCAAAGGTTTGACGACGCAACCCAGTTCATGCGCCCGGCGAACCAGCAGGGCGCCGGGATCAGCAACCGCCGGGCAGCCGGCCTCCGACACCAGACCCAGATCGTGACCCGCGAGCAGCGGGGCAAGCAAAGTCTCGATGTCTGCGGCCGTGGGGCTCTTTGGCAACTGCTCTATTGCCAACTCGCGCAGCGGAATGGGATGCCCGATGCGCTTGAGTTCAGCCCGCGCCGTTTTGGCATTCTCAGCGACAAAATGTGTCAGGCGGCACGCTGTTTCGCGTGTGCCCGCCGGCAAAATCAGTTCCCAAGTGGTTTCGCCGAGGGCTACGGGGAGTAGCCAGAGGATTCCGGACATGAGTGAACGGCGCCTACCGCCAGGTTGGACTAATCATGGCAGTTGCAGGCCCTCGGCTCGCAACATCTCACACAGGGCGATCAGTGGCAGGCCGACCAGCGCAGTGGGGTCATCGCCACGCAGAAATGAGAGCAAAGATATTCCCAATCCTTCGGATTTTGCGCTGCCGGCGCAATTGAGCGCGTCTTCCTTGTCCAGATAAGCCTCGATTTCTCCGTCTGTCAGGTCTCTAAAGCCAACATGGGTATCAACACAGCAAACCTGGGCGCGGTTGTCTGCACTGTTGAGAAGGCATAGGCCAGTGTGGAAAATGACCTCTTTTCCCCGCATCAGCCTCAACTGCTCGATGGCATTCTCCCGCCGCTCCGGTTTGCCAAAGCGTTGGCTAGCGTTGGCGGCGACTTGATCCGAACCGATAATCAGCGCATCGGGGTAGCGCGAGACCACTGCGCGAGCTTTGACTTCAGCGAGTCGCCGGGCAGTTTGGGTCGGCGTCTCGTCGGGAAGGGGCGATTCGTCCACATCCGGTGCGGCCGTTTCAAACGGGATCTGCAAACGAGCCAGAAGTTCGCGGCGGAAGGGCGAGGTTGAGGCTAGAACGACCAGGCGGGACATGTCGCTGACTTGAAAAATGAAGGCCGGGCATGATAACATTCGCCGTTTGTGTCGCGTGGGTATATGGCTGTGTCGGATTCAATTGCCGGACCCGTCATTGACCCTATCGAGTTCGCACGCAAACACGGGTTGCTGGAAAGAGAAGTGGGCTTGGCCGAGTTGCCGCGCCTGATTGATGTATTGAGTGCAACGACTGGTTTATTGTCGGTCCGGCTTGAGGGTTGGCGGGACGATGAGGGCAAGTCGTGGTTGCAACTGGATGTGGCGGGTGAACCGGTTTTGTGCTGCCAGCGTTGTCTTGGTGGCGTGAAGTTTCCGCTGCGTATCAGTAGCCGACTGCAGTTGATGGCCTCTGGCGAGGTTTGGCCCGACGACGATCTGGATGATGATGAATCTGATGCGATCGTTGCAGAAGAGAAGCTGTCTGTGTTGTCGCTGATTGAGGATGAAGTGTTGCTGGCGCTGCCTATCGCGCCGCGGCATGAAAAGTGCGAACCGCCATCGGCGAGCACAAGTGGACATGGATCATCGCCGTTTGCGGCGCTGGCCGCTTTAAAGAAGCATCGAACCAAGGAGTAGCAAAATGGCAGTTCAGCAGAACAAGAAATCCCCTTCCAAACGCGGAATGCGTCGCGCGCACGATTTTCTGGTCAACCCGCCGCTGGCTGTCGAGCCGACCACAGGGGAGGTGCATTTGCGTCACCACATCACGCCATCCGGCGTGTATCGCGGCAAGAAAGTCATCAAGGCCAAGGGCGAGTAAGTCTAATTATTGAATTCGGCCGGATGCTTTTCGCATCAGGCCGTTTTTCATAAATAGCCCCGAAAGATCACAGAGCGATGGCGATCACCCTCGCAGTGGATTGTATGGGTGGCGACCATGGTCCGTCGGTAACGCTACCCGCTGTTTTCGAGTTTCTACGTCATGACACCGATTGCGCCGCCATTCTGGTCGGCCGCGAGGAGGTGTTGCGACCGCTGTCTGAACGCGTCGCTGCGGAATTCGGCGACCGCCTGTCTTTGCGCCATGCATCGGAAATGGTCGAGATGGACGAGGCTGTTGCCAGCGCGATGCGCGGTAAAAAAGACTCCTCAATGCGAGTGGCGATTGATCTAGTAAAGGAAGGAGCCGCAAGCGCAGCGGTATCAGCGGGTAATACCGGTGCCCTGATGGCGATATCGCGCTTTGTACTGAAGACTCTGCCCAGCATAGATCGGCCGGCGATATGCTCGATTCTTCCTTCGCAGCGCGGCAGTACCTATGTGCTGGATCTTGGCGCCAATGTAGATTGCAGCCCGGAGCATTTGCTCCAGTTCGGCATCATGGGATCACTTCTGGTCTCCGCGTTGGAGCATAAGGAGAGACCAAGCGTCGGTTTGCTGAATATCGGCGAGGAAGACATCAAGGGCAACGAAGTCGTCAAGCGCGCTGCAGAATTGCTGCGCGCCACGGATCTCAATTTTGTCGGCAATGTAGAGGGTAACGACATATTTAGAGGTACGGCGGATGTGGTGGTGTGCGACGGGTTTGTCGGCAACGTCACGCTGAAAGGATCGGAGGGCTTGGCTCACATGATCGTCTGCGCGCTAAAGGAAGAGGTTTCGCGGAAAATATTCAACAAGATGGTGGGTCTCATGGGGATGCGCATCCTGAA
>JAIPCF010000057.1 GCA_021738385.1 Sulfuritalea sp.
CGCCTCGATCGCCAAGGAGTCGGCGATGAAAATCGGCATCAAGTCGTTGCAGGTCGCGATTGCCGGTTTTGTCGTGCCCTACATGGCGGTCTATGATCCGGTCCTGATGTTGCAGGGACAGTGGACGTGGGCGGCCTTGGCCTACATTCTGGGCAAGGCGCTATTGTCGATCGGACTCTGGGGGGCGGCGGCCATCGGCTACCTGAGAGCGCCGCTGAATACTGCCGAGCGCATCTTCGCTGCCGCGTCGGCCTTCATGCTGGTGGCCGCCTTGCCAGCGACCGACGAAATCGGCTTTGCCATGTGCGCGGTTTTTTGCCTCTGGCACTGGCTGCGCAGCCGTAGCCGCAAGACTGCATGATCTGTCTTGCGGCCGGCACATTGGCCGCAAGCATTGCGGTCAACAGCTTCACCCTGGCCTGGATGCATTCGATCGAGAAGACGCGCTGGGAGGAAAATTGGCGTGTCGAGGGCAGGATGCTGGTGCTCGACGAAGCGCGGATACTCAGCACCGGTGCCGGCATGGACTTGCCCCCGGATGCGGTGCTGAAGGACGGCGTTTGGCACTATCGGCCGCAGTTGCAGCAGCAGACTTCGCTGCGTCTTACGCATTCTCCATATACCTCGGGCTACGAACTGTGCAGCGCCGGAAGTTGTCGACCACTTGCGGATCATCTGCCGGGGATTGCCGGTACAGAATTGATCGTTGTTTCTCCCTGCTGAGGATTCGTCCACAAGATACAGTCTCACTTGCCATTGGAATGAAATGCCCGTAATCTCCACGGCATTTTTTCCAAATGATATCCGGACCGGCGCTATCGGGACGAATCACTCCAGGGGGCACGATGAGCGCGACCACTTGCTACGACATACTCGGAGTGGCCGCAGATGCCACGCAGGATGAAATCAATGTTGCCTACAATCAAGGACTGATCAAACTCAGGCAAAGCCTGGCGAGCTCTCATCCGATGCCGGCGGAAGATCTCACGGCCCTGCAGGCTGCCTACAAGCAGGCCAGCGATCCATCGATCAGTCGATCGGAACCGCCACAACCGCCTGCCGGGACGAATCCGGCGGTTACCATCAGCCATCCGGTCGGCAGGCATGGGTTTGCGTTCACGGGCAACGGCGGCGAGTATTTCCGCATCTGGATCGTCAATCTGTTTCTCTCCATCGTCACCCTGGGCATTTATTCGGCCTGGGCCAAGGTGCGAAGGGAAACCTGGTTCCATCGCCATCTGATACTCGACGATTCGCCGTTCAGCTACCACGGCAAGCCAATCGCCATTCTCAAGGGCCGGTTGGTGGCTTTCGGAATGCTGGTCGCACTATCCGTGGCGCAGAACGTCAGCGCGCTGGCTTACGGGCTGACCATCCTGGTGCTGCTTCCTGCATTGCCGTGGCTGATCGTTCGGGCCTTTCGCTTTCGCGCCCACAACACCAGCTATCGCGGCCTGCGATTCTCGTTTCACGGCAGCTATCGTCAGGCGCTGACCGCCTTCCTGGGCTATGGCATTCTTGCCGGGGTGAGCTTCGGCCTGCTGTTTCCGCTGTTCTATCGCCAGCAGAGAAAGTTCGTGCTGGACAATTTGCACTACGGCAATTCACATTTCCAATGCGATGCCACTGCCGGGCAGTTCTATTTGGTCTTCCTCAAGCCATTTGCGCTCGCCATCGGTGTAATGGTGGTCGCCGGCGTGCTGGCCGCCATCGGCGGAATCCGTTCCGCGCTGCTGCCGATGGCCTTTGTTCTCTTCGCCCTCGGTCTGAGCTTCGTCCTGGCGCCCTATATCCACGTCAGAACCACCAATCTGGTCTGGAATTCCGTCTCGCTCGGGCGCATGGGTTTCTCCAGCGATCTGCGGTTGTGGCCCTATATCGGATTGGTATTCGGCAATATTATTCTGACTCTGCTGACGCTCGGTCTCTTCTGGCCTTGGGCACAGGTGCGCCTTGCCAGATACCGGGCCGACTGCATGGCGCTACTGGCGGCAGAATCGCTCGACGTTTTCGTTGCCGGTGAATCTGCCGCCGCACCCGCCATAGGCGACGAGCTCTCCGACATGATGGATATGGATATTGCCCTGTAGATGATCGACGTCACCTATTTCGACGGGAAAAGTTCGCGGCGCCACCCGGCTAGCCTCGAACTGCGCGATGGTCTGATCCTGATCGAGGGCTCATTCGGGCGTCGCAGTGAGCCGCTGTCGCGAGTCGAAATTGGCGAAAGCACTGAGCATGGCATCAGCAGCATTCAATTCGCCGACGGTGCGCTATGTGAAATCAGCGATGCTGCCGCGTTTGCTGCGCTGCTTGCCAGGGCCGGTTCGTACGCGTCGCCCGTGGTCGCGGCGCAAAAACGCTGGCGCTGGGCGCTGGCGGCGTTGGCCGGCTCGGTGCTGGCGATTACAGCCATCTATGCCTATGCATTGCCATGGATTGCCAAAACGATGGCGCCGCGCATTCCGGTCGCGGTGACACAGGCACTTTCCACCGCCGTGCTGGAGCAACTCGATGCCAGGCTACTTGTGCCAAGCAAGCTCCCGAGCGAGCGCCAGCAGCAGATCGCCGCGCAACTGGCCAGGCTGACGGGAGCCGACGCCGTTTTGCCGCCGCACCGCCTGCTGTTTCGCTCAGGGCCCCGGGTCGGACCGAATGCCTTTGCCTTGCCCGGCGGCGAGGTCGTTGTGCTCGATGAACTGGTGGCGCTGGCGAAGCGCGACGAAGAGGTTGTCGCGGTCATTGCGCACGAGCTGGGTCATTTGCGCTACCACCACGGCATGCGACAACTGATCCAGAGCTCAGTGGTTTCATTCGCCGTCGGCATCTATCTCGGCGACGTGTCCACAGTCATCGCCGGTCTTACTGCGCTGCTGCTCGAGTCGCGCTATTCGCGGGCGTTCGAGATGGAGGCGGACGCCTACGCCGGTCGCCTGCTGCTGGCGTCGTCGAATTCACTCGAGCCGCTGATCGAGATGCTGCAACGCCTCGAACTTGCCCACACCAAGACTCGCAAGAGCGCGCAAGATTCCATTGAGAACCCCGCGAACCTGTTGAGCACGCATCCCGACATGGCGGAACGAATGGCCGCACTGCGGACCATGAAGCGGCACTGATTACGGCACTGAGCACGGCACAAGGATCGCAGCCGGCGCCTGCCACTTGCCGAATGGACCGCTGACATCGACAATAGCGTGACGCGCCCTTCAGGAATTATTCATGAATCAAGTCGAATATCAAACCATCGTCCGCGCCCCGGGGTTTTCCATCGGCATCCATTGCGACGACGACGAGATCACCGGTATCGACTATCTCGAACCTTGCGCTGAAATCGTGCCCAGAACTCCGCTGGCGCAGGAAGCCGTGCGTCAGTTGCGGGCCTGGCTCAAGGACCCAGGCTTCGAATTCGGACTGCCGCTGGCGCCGGCTGGCACGCACTTCCAGCGCCGGGTGTGGAATCGAATCGCCGAGATTCCGGCGGGGCAAACTTTGAGCTATGGCGAAGTCGCCGCCGCCATCCGCAGCGGTCCACGTGCGGTGGGCAATGCCTGCGGCGCCAATCCTTATCCGATAGTCGTGCCCTGTCATCGCGTGATTGCGGCACATCAGGCATTGGGCGGTTTCGGTCGGCATGGTGGCGGTTTTCTGCTGGACATCAAGCGCTGGTTGCTGCGGCATGAAAGCGAGCACCCGCTGCGGGTCAGCGGCACGATGTGAACCCCGCGTGAGCCCCACCGACGCCGCGCTGATCGACGAGTTCGTTGACGCCCTGTGGCTGGCCGACGGACTTTCGAAGAATACGCTGGCCAGCTATCGCAGCGATCTGACGCTCTTTTCAAATTGGCTTGAGCAGAACCGGGAATCAGCGCTTCGCGGGCAGTCAATTCTCGGCGCTGGCGAGACGGTGATCAATGCCTATCTGGCGCACCTGCACACCCGCCCCGGCGGCATCAAGACCACCAGTCAGCGGCGCCTGATGGCGACGCTGCGCCGCTGCTATCGCTGGCTGTTGGATCAGGGCCGGCTGCAGGCCGACCCGCTGATCAATATCGACAAGCCGCGTCCGATTCAGCGTTTTCCCAAGACATTGTCGGAAAAGCAGGTGGAAGATCTGCTCGATGCCCCGGACGTGAATACGCCGCTCGGCCTGCGTGATCGCGCCATGCTCGAACTGCTCTACGCCACGGGATTGCGCGTCTCGGAACTGGTCGGCGTGCGCCTGTTCGAGCTGAGTCTCAACGACAACGTGGTGCGGGTGATGGGCAAGGGTTCCAAGGAACGTCTGGTGCCGCTCGGGCAAGTTGCCGCCGAATGGCTGCAACGTTATATCAGCGTGGCGCGTGGTGAACTGCTGAAACAGCATGCGTCGGACTCGATTTTTGTCACGGTGCGCGGGGCCGCCATGACACGGCAGATGTTCTGGCGGTTGATCAAGAAATACGCGGCGCAAGTTGGCATTCCGGTTGAGCGCATCTCACCGCATGTATTGCGCCACGCCTTCGCCACGCATCTGCTGAATCACGGCGCCGACCTGCGCGTGGTGCAATTGCTGCTTGGTCATGCCGACATATCAACGACGCAGGTCTATACCCATGTCGCTCGTGAACGTCTGAAGCAACTGCATCATCTGCACCATCCGCGCGGCTAGGACTGGCATAGCGGCCGCTGCAGCGCCTGCAGTATTTCGCCGTTAATCCGGTTCTGAACGAACGCGGCCACACCGAGGTCGGCGCGTTTCCAGCCTGCATCGAGCTTGAATTGCTGGTGCAGAACGACGCGTCCTGTCGCATCAGGCGTCAAAGGGCCGATCAGGCGACGCACCACGTAGTCGTGACGCAAAGTCTCACCAGCGTTTTCGCCGTTGCGCACGTGCGATTCGAGGTTGTTTTCATACAAGGCCAGCCAGGTGTCGGCCGTGGCGGAGGCGAGTTCAACCGTGCCATCCACCGTAAGGCTGTTTGCCGCCGCCGGGCTCAGCGTGATTGCGATAGTGGCACCTGGCGCTGCCTTGCCCGCGCCGTCGAGCGGGCTGCCGCCGCCGCGCCAGTCACGACCGTTTTTCAGAAATTGCGGCGTATAGACCAGGCGCGAGTTGGCCAGGCTGGCCATCGCGTACTGGCGCTGGGTGTATTGCGGGCTGGCGAAGCGGTCGACCCAGCCAAGCCGATCCCAGTAATCGACATGAAACGCCAGCGGTACAACGCGTCCGGCGAGTTCTGTCTGGGTCTTGATGCCAGACATTCTGCGGTCGGCCGGCGGGCAACTGCTGCAACCTTCGGATGTGTAAAGTTCCAGCAGCACCGCGCGTTGCGTCCCGCTCTGTGCGGAACAGCCGGGTGCGGCCAGCGCGGCGTGGCTCGATGCGAGCAACAGGCCGGCGATCAAGAGGCGGGTAGCTTGGTCAGGGATCATGGCAGGTCTCCAGCACGAATTTCCAGCAAAACAGCTGGCTCCTTGATTGGACGTTGTGGATTTCAATTCCTTACGTGTCGGGTTCGAATTAGTGCCTGCCGGGTTGCGACCGCACTGCCGCGAGAGGGGTAGAATAATTCGCATGAGACACGATACCCAGCCCCCCGAAACTCCGGGAACCATCTTTCTGCGCAAGCACGGGATTGCCCATTCCAATCATCTCTACGAGTACGAGGAACATGGCGGTACCGGCGTTTCCGCACGCGAGCTGAATGTCGCCGAACACGCCGTGGTGAAGACTCTGGTGATGGAAGACGAGAATGCTCGGCCCCTGATCGTGCTGATGCACGGCGACCGCAAGGTTTCCACCAAGGAACTGGCGCGCCAGATCGGCGTCAAGAAAGTCAGCCCCTGCAAGCCGGAAGATGCCTTGCGCCACACCGGCTATATGGTTGGCGGCTGTTCGCCCTTCGGCACCAAGAAGCCTTTGCCCATTTGTCTGGAAAAAAGCATTCTTGATCTGTCGCTGGTTTACATCAACGGCGGCAAACGCGGTTATCTGGTCGGCGTGCATCCGCATGACATCCTGCGCGTGCTGCAACCCAAGATCGTTGAGTGCAGCTTGCCCGCTTGAACCAGGCCGGTCAACTCGGTGTGCGAAACACCGGCATGCTCAGCCGGTAGCGAATGGCCAGCAAGCGAATCACTAAAACCAGCAAGGCGCCAATCGTGGCGCTGAGGGCTTCGCCGGCACCCAGCGCGCCTGCGGCAATCATCGCCAGCGCGCCGCACCACGAAGCCGTGGCGTAGAGCGTTCCAGGCCGCATCACCAATGGCACTTCATTGACCAGCACGTCGCGCAGCATGCCGCCGAACACGCCGGTAATCGCCCCAAGCAACGAGGCGGCCAGCCAGTGCACACCGGCATTGAGCGCTATCTGGCAGCCCACCACAGTAAACAGAGCAAGACCTGCCGCGTCGGGAATCACGAATATGCCCACGGGCAGGCGCACCCGCCGCGCCAGAATAAACGTGGCCGCCACCGCGAGCATGCCGCAAACCAGATAAGTGACATCCGCCAGCCAGAACACCGGCCGTCCGATCAGCACGTCGCGCAAACTGCCGCCCCCCAGGCTTGCCGCCAGGCCGGCGACGATGGCGCCGACCAGGTCCATGTGCTTGTCTTCTGTTTCAAGCACCGCGGTGGCGGCGTTGACTGCCACCGCGGCCATTGCCACGCCGTAGATCAGATCGGAGACTGCCGCCATGTTTCGACCTCAGGTTCGATCGGCACGTGATCGCTCGATCTGCACCCCGACCCGCCGCACGCCCTTCATGATGCCCATCTTGGCAATACTGATCTTGACCCAGGGCGCTCCGAATTCGTCGAGCAGCAGGCCGATCACATACTCGCCCAGCGTTTCGAGCAGGTTGAAGTGGCGTGTTGCCAGTTCGGCGCGAATCCGGTCAATCACCGCGTCATAGCGAATGGTCTGGTCGATGTCGTCATTCTGCGCCGCCTCGTCGGGCACGCCGAAGGTCAGGCTGATTTCCAGCGTTTGCGGAGCTGCCTTTTCACGCTCGAAAATCCCGACGTGGGCCTCGACTCGCATGTCGTCGATGAATATGAAGTCCACTACGCCTCCGCCGTCAGGCCGCGCCCAGCAGGAAGTCCCCTTGGGGGACCCCATGGGGACATTAAGTGAGCAAAACGGAAACCGCAACGCGGTTGAAACATTGCCACCCCTTTCCACGGGGAAGGGGTCGGGGGATAGGTCATTGGCTTGCCTCCATTACAATGCGGGCCATTCTATGGAATCCGCAATGACCCTGCTTGCTTTTGCCGTCTTCGGCTACCTTCTGGGCTCCGTGCCCTTCGCCGTGATTGTTTCGCGTGCCTTTCGTCTGGCTGATCCGCGCAGCTTTGGTTCGGGCAATCCCGGCGCCACCAACGTACTGCGCAGTGGCAACAAACTCGCTGCGGCGCTCACCTTGGTCGGTGATGCCGCCAAGGGCTGGCTGGCGATGTTCATTGCCGCAAAAGTCGGCGCTGGCGATACGGCGATCGGCGTGGCCGGTCTTGCGGCTTTTCTCGGGCATGTGTTTCCCTTCACCCTCGGCTTCAAGGGCGGCAAGGGCGTGGCGACGGCGCTTGGGGTGTTGTTGGGGTTTTCCGGAGTATTGGCCGGTATCGTCGCCGGCTTCTGGTTGCTGGTCGTCGGTCTGTCGCGTTATTCGTCGCTGGCCGCACTGGTCGCTGCCGCCACCGCGCCTCTCACCGCACAGTTGCTGCTGGGCAAGCTGGAAATCACCCTGGTGGTCACCGTGATGTGCGCTGTTCTTATTTACCGCCACAAGAGCAATATCCGCAAACTTCTTGATGGCAGCGAAGGCCGCATCGGCGGCCGTAAGTAGCAACCGGCGCCGCGTGCCGCTCAGTCTTTTTTGGTTTTTGAGACCGGTGCGGTGCGCAGGTGGGGAACGTAGTCCCGGTCAAACTTGCCGATGTGTTCGACCAGCCAATTTCTGACCAGATCCGTCATTTTTGCGCTGACATCGTCCTGAATCGAGTGCGCCTTGATCTCGGCAAGTTCGCGGGAGAATTTTCGGTGGTCGGCAATATGCGCATCCAGTTCTGGGTAGCGGTGAAGCCTCATTAGCGCCTCTTCAACCGCAAAGTGAATGTTCACGAAGTTGGTCAGTTCAACCAGTGCGAAATGCACGGCGGACCACTTTTCTTCGGATGTGACTGCCAGATCGAGACGCGCCGCAACATCAAACAAAACCTGATGTTGCTGGTCGATTTCGTCGATTCCCGTCAGCAGTTTATCGGTCCAACCTGGAGCAGGCCCCATAATTTTCCTTCACAACAGTGTCGGCTATTCTAAGCTTGGCTCATTGGTTTATTTTCATCGCCATCAGATCGCTTTTCCGCATCTATAATCGGTTTGTCAGAAAAACCCCATTCCTTGAATTTCGCACCGGGAAACCCAAGCATGGATGAATTGAATTTTTCAGCAAAGCAACCCGCAGTGGCCAAGCCGGCCGCAGGCAAGATGCCAGCTGCCGAAGCGGCCTCGCTCTACGATCCGAAACTGGCCCTTGAATTCTTCCGCCATGGAGGAACACAGGAACAATTTGCAGCCGGCACAGCTATTTTTGTCGAGAACGAAAAATCCTCCGGTTTTTTCTCGAAAGGCGCTCGCATCTATTTGCTGCTTGAAGGTGACGTTGCCCTGACATGCAAGGGCAAGCCGCTGGAACTGGTTCTACCCGGCGAAATCTTCGGAGAAATGGCAGCGATTGCCGATGTGCCACGTAGCGCGACCGCAACGGCGCGGAAAAACTGCCGGGTGTTGTCGCTGGATGAAAAGCAGTTTGTGGCTTCGCTGCAGAAAATTCCCGAGTTCGCCCTGATGCTGATGAGCGTCATGGCGCAGCGCTTGCGCCGTAGCGTGGCCAAACTCGCCGTGGCCAAAAACGTCTCCATTTCGCCATTGAAGAACAAGAGCACACTGGACAAGAAGATGCTGGCGGAACTGAGCCGCGAGCTTGGCGACCCTTCTCCCACCCGCGGCCCGGCAGGACAGAACGTCGTCACCGCCGGTGCGATTGGCACCTGCATGTTCGTGGTTACCGAAGGTCGTATTGCCATATCGGTGGACGGCCTGGTGATTGAACACGTCGGACCGGGAGGTGTATTCGGCGAAATGGCACTGGTCGACCAGTCCGGTCGCTCCGCTTCGGCAACCGCCGAAACCGACAGTGCCTGGATGCTGATCGGTCGCGAAGAGTTTCTAGGCCTGGTGAAGTCGATGCCGACTTTTGGACTGGCGCTAATGCGCTCGATGAGCGCGCGCCTTCAGCACATCGGCAGCGCACTGCGCGCCGGGGATTCCTGAAATTAGCTGAGTTGATCCAGGGGCCAGCGCGGACGTATCGCAAAGGCGCCTTGCGTCCTGGCCGGCGTCTCGCCCAGAAGCAATCGCTGGGCCCCGCAAAAAGCGATCATCGCGCCGTTGTCGGTACATAAAGCCAGTTCGGGATAGAACACCCGTCCGCCGATTTTCGCCATGGCGTCGTTCATGCGCTGTCGCAGGCGGTGGTTGGCGCCGACGCCGCCGGCAACCACCAGCGCGGAAAGTCGGCTCTGGCGACACGCCGCAATGGCCTTCGCGGTCAGCACCTCGGTCACCGCTTCCTGAAATTCAGCCGCCAGATCGGCTTTGTCCGACATCGTCAATTCCCTGGCGCGCGCGGCTGTCAGCACGGCGGTCTTCAGACCGGAAAAACTGAACGACAGGTCGCCACTATTCAGCATCGGTCGTGGCAGCTTGAAGCGCCCCGGTTTGCCTGATTCCGCCAACTTGGCAAGAGCCGGTCCTCCCGGGTAACCCAACCCCAGCAGTTTTGCGGTTTTGTCGAAGGCTTCGCCTGCCGCATCGTCGAGTGATTCGCCGAGCAATTGATAAGTGCCGACCCGCGTCACACGCATCAATTGGGTATGGCCGCCAGACACCAGAAGCGCAATGAACGGGAAAGCCGGCGCATCGTCGGCCAGCAGCGGCGAGAGCAGATGCCCCTCAAGATGGTGCACCGGCAGAGCAGGCACGTCGAGCGCCAGAGCCAGGCTTTCCGCAAAACTGGCACCAACGAGCAAAGCGCCGGCCAGCCCGGGCCCCGCCGTGTAGGCGATCGCGTCAATATCGCGTCGATTGCAATCGGCCTCGGTAAGCACGCGCTCCAGCAGCGGAATCAGGCGCCGAATATGGTCGCGCGAAGCCAGCTCCGGTACGACGCCGCCATAGGCTTCGTGCATTGCCACCTGGGTATGCACGGCTTGCCCGAGCAGGCCGCGCTCGGTATCGTAGAGCGCAACGCCGGTTTCGTCGCAGGAAGATTCAATGCCGAGGACTTTCATGGCCGGCATTCTACCGGGTGGGTTTGCATGGCTCAGGCGATGATCGAGGACCGAGTCGCCCTGTTGCCATCCGCTACGACGAGGAGACCTGCCCGCGAAGCGGAATCTCAGGTCTGCAAAGCTGAGCGTCTTTTGCTCGACCGTGCTGTAGCGCAGTTGCTTCATCAGCGTCGACATCCAAGGGTTCGAGCACCCGCTGAACGCAAAATCAGTGGAACCTAATATATAATCCCGACTAAATCACTCAGGTAAGTTGATTCTCATCTGAGGGATAATTCGCCGCTCGCAGTTCTTCCACCATTATTCGTCATCAGCAAAGGTCTTTCATGTCCATCAACGAACAGTCCATCCAGGCAGCGCTTTCGACCGTCGTCGACCCCAACACCGGCAAGGATCTGGTCAGCACCCGCAGCGTCAAGAATATCCGCATTACCGGTAGCGACGTCTCGTTTGACGTTGAGCTGGGCTACCCGGCCAAGAGCCAGATCGAGGCTTTGCGCAGTGAGGCGATCGCTCAAGTAAAAGCCATTCCCGGCATCGGCAATATCAGCGCCAACGTGTTTTCCAAGGTGGTCACGCATGCCGTGCAAAAGGGCGTCAAGCTGATTCCCGGCGTGAAGAACATCATTGCTGTTGCCAGCGGCAAGGGCGGTGTCGGCAAATCGACTACGGCCGTCAATCTGGCGCTGGCTCTGGCTGCCGAAGGCGCCAATGTGGGTTTGCTCGACGCGGACATTTACGGCCCTTCGCTACCGCAGATGCTGGGCATCGCCAGTGGTCGGCCCGAATCGGTAGACGGCAAGGGGCTCGAACCGATGGATGCACATGGCATTCAGGCGATGTCGATCGGCTTTCTGATCGACCCCGAGCAGCCCATGGTCTGGCGCGGCCCGATGGTGACCCAGGCCCTGACCCAATTGCTGACCGAGACACGCTGGCGCGACGTGGATTACCTGATCATCGACATGCCGCCGGGTACCGGCGACATCCAGCTGACCCTGGCGCAGCAGGTGCCGGTGACCGGCGCCATTATCGTCACCACGCCGCAGGACATCGCGCTGCTGGATGCGCGCAAAGGCCTCAAGATGTTCGAGAAAGTCGGCATCCCGATTCTTGGCATTGTCGAGAACATGAGCATTCACATTTGTTCCAAGTGCGGCAATGCCGAGCACATTTTCGGCTCTGGCGGCGGCGACAAGATGGCCAAGGATTACGGGGTGGAAATGCTCGGCGCCCTGCCGCTCGAAATGACGATTCGCGAACAGATGGACGGTGGCAAACCGACCATCGAGTCCGATCCGGAAGGCGCGGTAACGAAGATCTACAAGACTATTGCCCGGCGCATTGCAGTGCAAATCGCCGAAAAGGCCAAAGACCACAGCAGCAAGTTCCCCAGCATCAAGGTGGTGAACACCTAAGCAGGAATAACCTGTTTTCCTGCCCCCGCGGCAGGACACCTTCGAGATCGCGGCCCCGAATTCGGGGCCGCTTCCATTTTGGCCGCGCATCGTGCCGCCGTGGGCCCTGCTCGTCGCCAAATGATTTTGCACTTGACTAGAATATAGTTCTAGAAGATCATTCCAGGCAAGGATTGGCTGATTTTGTGCCCAAAATTGTTCAAAAAAGCCGAAACAGGTCTGCCCTATCTGCCCAAAAACATTTCAGGATATTGATCCAGCCATGACAGCACTTGCCACAGCCGCCGAGCTTGAGGCGCCGACCGATCGCAAGTCGACGATTCTGAATACTGCTCTTGCGGTTTTTTCGGAAAAGGGAATCGAGGCGACAACCATTGATGACATTCGCCAGCGCAGCCAGGCGTCCGTCGGCAGCATTTACCATCATTTCGGCACCAAGGAAGGCATTGCCGCCGCGCTGTTTGCCCGTGGCATCGACGACTACTGGGCTCAATTGATTGCCGGCGCAGAAAGCCAAGCCAGTGCGGAAGGGATGATTCGCGGCTTGATCGAAGCGCATATCAACTGGATCATCAGCAAGCCGGATCTGGCGCGCTTTCTGTTTTCACGCCGGCAGGCGGTCAGCCCGGCGTATGAGCAGGCCATCCGGCTGCGGACGGCAGACCATTTCAAGACCGTGTTCAACCTGCTCAAGCCCTGGTTCAAGCAGGGCCTGTTGCGCCGGCTTCCCGCAGACCTGTATGGGCCGGCATTGATGGGGCCGGCCCAGGAGTATTCCAGGCAGTGGCTGAGCGGCCGATCCGAAACCGATCCGCGCGCCGCCATCAAGGAGCTGAGTCTTATCGCCTGGCGCAGCCTTGCCGCCGATCCTGATTCCCCGACATGAATCGTCAACACGAAGAACTCATACCCATAACAAGTGGTCTCGCCACGAGACGGAGTGAACAACAAAATGACCTCGACCCGACTCAATCTGAAAGTGCACAACGGCCCGGAACTCACGGTCTATTGTCACGAACCCGACCAACCGGTGCGCGCCGGCCTGGTGATCGCGCCGGCAATGGCGGTAGCACAATCCTTCTATGCCGACCACGCCGCCTATCTGGCACGCCAGGGCTACCGGGTCTGGACATTCGATTACCACGGGATTGGCGAATCATGGCAAGGCTCGATGCGTGGCTGCAAGGCCGACATTTCGGACTGGATCACGCGCGATTTCGAGGCCGTGGTGCAGCATGCAAAAGCCACGCTTGATGGCTTGCCACTATTTGTCCTGGGTCATAGTCTGGGTGGACAGGCGACGCCTTTGTTACCCTCGATCCAAAGTGTCAGCGGCCTGATCAACATCGCCGTCGGTAGCGGCGCGATGCGACACAACCAGCCCCGCATTCGCCGAAACGCACCTTTCCTGTGGTACGTGCTGGCACCGATCTTTTGCCCGCTGTTCGGCTATTTTCCGGGGGAGCGCTTGGGTGTCCTCGGCGATATTCCGCGCCGGGCATTTTTTCAATGGCGGCGCTGGTGTTTGACGCCCGAGTATTTGTTGAGCGGCGAACCTGGCGCGCGCGAAGCCTATGGTCGTGCGCGCTATCCGGTGCTCGGCCTGACCATTGCTGACGATGAATTGCTGCTCGAATCCGGCTCGCAACTGCTGCATGAAGCCTATTCCGCGACGCAAGTCGACTATCGGGTGCTTACACCGCAGGAGTTCGGCCTGTCCCGGATCGGTCACTTCGGATTTTTCAAAAGCACTCACGAAGAGTCGCTGTGGCCGCTGGTCAGCTCCTGGCTGCATGAGCAATGCGCTGCAATTGCCACCCAGGTGGGTTCGACCTGGCCGCCGAACGCGCAAGCAATGCCTGACAAGTTGCGTGCCTGACGCTGCCGACTATTGGATCGTTTTTCCGACGTAGACCAGCACCCGGCAGCCTGCCGCTTCGCCGATTACACAAACATCACGGTTAACGAATGAAATAGCAGATTCGGAGCGACTGGTGATAGTCGAGCGAAGCGAGCGGACTGGTAGCCCCGCCCTGGGGCGGGGATGGGGGTGGGGGGGCTTCAATTCGCATTTCGCGTGTTTCATCTTCGGCGGGTGGTGCTCGGTACCATGAGCGTTGGGGGCTATCTTTTCGCGGCGGTCCATAGTAAATACCAGACTATGTGTTGCGAACGGTGCAGCCGTCTTGCCGGAGCAAATAGTGATGGAAACGGAACGCGAAACAGAACGCGAAACTGAACTGCGGGATAAAGCACCGAAGACCTGGGAGACGCTGGCGAAGCTCGCCGCCGCCGGCGACGCCAAGGCGCTGGAGACCTATGTCGACGGCATCGGCCCCAGCGAGGCATTTCGCGCAATCCTTCGTCTCAAGCCCGAGGAACGGGAAAAGGTCCTGACCACACTTTCTCCCGAAGATGCGGCCGACCTCATCGAGGAAATTCCCGACGAGCACGCATCCGACCTGATCGAGCAGCTCCCGCCCAAGCAAGCGGCGTCGATCCTGAGCGAGATGGATGTTGATGATCAGGTCGACGTCATCGGGGATATGCACGACGATGACGCCGAGGCGATCCTCGCCGAGATGACACCGGAAGACGCGGCACATGTCCGGCGTCTCATCCGCTACGACCCGGAAGTTGCCGGCGGCCTGATGTCGACCGACTACCTCGCCTACCGGGAGTCCGCGCGCGTCGGCGATGTCATCGACGATCTCAGCAAGCGAGCGGACGAGCGCGAAGAACCGGAACATGATGCGCACGTGTACGCGGTTTCCCCGTCGGGAAAACTTATCGGTGTGCTGGATCTGCGAGACCTGGTGCTCGCGCGGCGGACCACACCACTGGCCGCAATACTCAAATCTTCGCTCTTCGTGCGCGATGAGGCGCCGCTCGACGAGCTGGAGGCCTTTTTCGACCGCTACGACTTCCAGGCGGTGCCGGTCGTCGATGAGCGCCAGGGGCTGGTAGGGGTGGTGGGACGGGACGAGGTGGCGGAGGCCATCGCCAACCGGTCGCAAGAGGAATACGCCAGGTCGAAGGGCATCATCGGCGGCGACGAGATCCGCTCGCTGCCGGTGCTGACGCGCGCGCGTCGGCGCCTGTCCTGGCTCAGCCTGAACATCGTGCTCAATATCATGGCGGCGAGCGTGATCGCAATGTACTTCGACACGCTTAGCGCGGCGATCGCACTGGCCGTGTTTCTGCCGATCGTTTCGGACATGAGCGGCTGCTCGGGTAACCAGGCCGTCGCGGTCAGCATGCGCGAACTCTCGCTGGGCATCGTCAAGCCGTTCGAGGTGCTGCGGGTCTGGCTTCAGGAGATCAAGGTCGGCATCCTCAACGGCATCACCCTCGGGATTCTGCTCGGGGTGGTGGCCTGGCTTTGGAAAGACAACTATTGGCTCGGGCTTGTCGTCGGCGCCGCGCTTGCCATCAACACCATGGTGGCGGTTTCGCTTGGCGGTACCGTGCCGCTTGTGCTGAAGCGCATCGGGGTCGACCCCGCTGTCGCGTCAGGTCCGATCCTGACCACGGTTACCGACATGTGCGGATTCTTCCTCGTGCTGAGTCTGGCGACTTTGGTGCTGCCACAGCTCGCCGGGGTTTAGCATGCACCCAAATTCCCGCCGGGATGCTTAGGCCGTATACTGCGCCCCCTTGAGTATTCTTTCTCTGGATGAACCATGACCATCAAGTGTGACAAGTGGATCCGCCGCATGGCCGCCGAGCACGGCATGATCGAACCTTTCGAACCCGGCATGGTGCGTGAGGTCGACGGCCAGAAAATCGTCTCCTACGGCACCTCGAGCTACGGCTACGACATTCGCTGCTCGCGCGAATTCCGGGTGTTTACCAACGTCTATTCGAGCATCGTCGACCCGAAGAATTTCGATCCGAACTCCTTTGTCGAAATGGATGGCGACTATTGCATCATCCCGCCCAATTCCTTCGCCCTGGCGCGCACCCTGGAATATTTCCGCATTCCGCGCAACGTGCTGACCGTGTGCCTCGGCAAGAGCACCTATGCGCGCTGCGGCATCATTGTCAATGTGACGCCCTTCGAGCCGGAATGGGAAGGTTACGTGACACTCGAATTTTCCAACACCACGCCGCTGCCGGCCAAGATCTACGCCGGCGAAGGCTGCGCCCAGGTACTGTTCTTCGAAGCCGATGAAGTCTGTGAGACGTCGTACAAAGATAGGGGCGGCAAGTACCAGGGGCAGGTCGGCGTGACCCTGCCGAAGATTTAGAGGCTTTCACCACGGTGAAACGGAGGCGCCGGGAAACTCAAACCATGCTTTTTCGCCCTGGCGCCCTGGCGCCGTGGTGAATCGATTTTAGGGGTTCCCCATGCGCTTTCACTTTCCCATCATCATCATCGACGAGGACTTCCGTTCCGAGAACGCATCGGGTCTCGGCATTCGCGCGCTGGCTGACGCCATCGAAAAAGAAGGCATGGATGTGCTGGGCGTCACCAGCTACGGCGACCTCTCTTCCTTTGCCCAGCAGCAGAGCCGGGCGTCGGCCTTTATCCTCTCCATCGACGACGAGGAACTTGCCCACCGTGAAGAGGAAACCATTGCTCAACTGCGCGCTTTCGTCGAACAGATCCGTTACAAGAACGCGGAAATCCCGATTTTTCTGCATGGCGAGACACGCACCAGCCGGCATATCCCGAACGGCATCCTGCGCGAACTGCATGGCTTCATTCACATGTACGAAGACACGCCGGAATTCATCGCCCGCCATGTGGTGCGCGAGTCCAAGTCCTATCTCGACTCATTGCCGCCACCCTTCTTCCGTGCGCTGGTGCATTACGCGGCAGACGGTTCCTACTCGTGGCACTGCCCCGGCCATTCGGGTGGCGTTGCCTTCCTTAAAAGCCCGGTGGGCCAGATGTTCCACCAGTTCTTTGGCGAGAACATGCTGCGCGCGGACGTCTGCAACGCCGTCGAAGAGCTGGGCCAGTTGCTCGATCACACCGGCCCGGTGGCGGCTTCCGAGCGCAACGCCGCGCGCATCTTCAACGCGGACCATCTGTTCTTCGTCACCAACGGCACCTCGACCTCGAACAAGATCGTCTGGCACTCCACCGTAGCGCCGGGCGATATCGTGGTGGTCGATCGCAACTGTCACAAGTCCATCCTCCACGCCATCATGATGACCGGCGCGATCCCGGTGTTCCTGATGCCGACCCGCAACAACTACGGCATCATCGGGCCGATTCCGCGCGAAGAATTTCTCTGGGAGAGCATCCAGAAGAAGATCGCCGCGCACCCCTTCGCCACCGACAAGAATGCCAAGCCGAGGGTGCTGACCATCACCCAGAGCACCTACGACGGCATCATGTACAACGTCGAAGACATCAAGCAGATGCTCGACGGCAAGATCGATACGCTGCACTTTGACGAAGCCTGGCTGCCGCACGCGGCCTTCCATGATTTTTATGGCGACTACCACGCCATCGGCGCCGATCGCCCGCGCTGCAAGGAGTCGATGATCTTCTCGACGCAATCCACGCACAAGCTGCTCGCCGGGTTGAGCCAGGCCTCGCAGATCCTGGTGCAGGACGCCGAGAACCACAAGCTCGACCGCGATGTGTTCAACGAAGCCTATCTGATGCACACCTCCACCTCGCCGCAGTACTCGATCATCGCCTCCTGCGACGTCGCCGCGGCGATGATGGAAGAGCCCGGCGGCACCGCACTGGTTGAAGAATCCATCGGCGAAGCCCTGAATTTCCGCCGCGCCATGCGCAAGGTGGAACAGGAATGGGGCGCCGACTGGTGGTTCAAGGTCTGGGGCCCGGCCGATCTGTCCGAGGAAGGCATCGAAGAGCGCGAGGCCTGGATGCTCAAGGCCGGCGAGCGCTGGCACGGCTTTGGCAACTTGGCCGAAGGCTTCAACCTGCTCGACCCGATCAAGGCCACTGTCATTACCCCGGGTCTTGACGTCGATGGCGACTTTTCCGACAGCCAGGGCATTCCCGCCGCGATCGTCACCAAGTATCTTGCCGAGCATGGCGTGATCGTCGAAAAGTGCGGCCTCTATTCCTTCTTCATCATGTTCACCATCGGCATCACCAAGGGCCGCTGGAACACGCTGGTCACCGCCTTGCAGCAGTTCAAGGACGACTACGACCGCAACCATCCGCTATGGAAGGTACTGCCGGAGTTCGTGGTCAAGCACCCGCGCTACGAGCGCGTCGGCCTCAAGGATTTGTGCACCCAGATCCATGAGGTGTACAAGGCCCGCGACATTGCCCGCCTGACTACTGAAATGTATCTCTCCAACATGGTGCCGGCCATGCGCCCGGCGGATGCGTTTGCCAAGATGGCGCATCGCGAGATCGACAGGGTTTCCATCGACCAGCTCGAAAACCGCGTCACCGCCGTGTTGCTGACGCCCTATCCGCCCGGGATTCCGCTGCTGATTCCGGGCGAACGCTTCAATGCCACCATCGTGCGCTATCTGGCATTTGCGCGCGAATTCAACGAGAAGTTTCCAGGCTTCGAGACCGACATTCACGGCCTGGTGAAAGACGCCAGCAACGGCGCGGTGCGCTACTACGTGGATTGCGTGCGTCAGTAGCCGTCATGGCCCCGGCTGCGCCGGAGCCGCCATCTCCTTGAAAAGTCGGCGATGGCGTTACGGCGTGGCGTGGGCTGGCAGAGCACTGCTGAGCCCCTGCAAAGCCGGCCGTTGATTGGAAGGCGAGCCGCAGCTCATGGCGGGTCTTACGCGGCGACGGTATCGTGTCCTGCTGAGCGACTCGGCGAAGTTGCCGTAGACTTCCGGTTGTCGGTCATAGCAACCATTGGAGCTTTGCTGGTTGAGGGGCCGCAGAAGCTCGTCTTGAAGGCATTCGACCCATGATCAATCAATTCCAGTTTCTCATGCTATGAGTGCGCTGTTGTTACCCTTTGCAACGCGAATTTCGGATTTGAATCTGGTTTCTCCTGACGAGGTACCTCGTGGTGCTGCGTGCAACTGCCAATGTCCTGGCTGCGACAGGCCCGTAATTGCGCGGCAAGGCACCGAGCGAGAATGGCATTTCGCTCACGCCAAAGGCGGCGCTTGTCAGCAGGGCTACGAAGTTTCCATCCACGAGATCGCGAAGCAGATGATTCGGGATCGCCGCGAACTATTGCTACCGGCACTCGATATCGAGGTATCCGCGACGGATTCATTTGGGCTGCGCATTGAGGAGCGGATGCATGTTCTGAATGCCAAAACAGTGCATCTCGACGAATGCAAAACAAGTCAAAAGCGGGATGAGGTCACCGCAGACGTCGCGGGAAGACTTGCGGATCGAGAAATACTCGTGGAGATCACCGTTTTCCACCGGCTGATGCCGGAAAAGCGCGACCGGTTGATTGCCACCCGGATCCCGTCCCTGCAGATCGATCTTGGCGAATTCAAAGTTTCGCAAGCGACTCGCGCCAAAATCGAGGTCGCGCTTTTTGAAAATGCGATGAACCGCCACTGGCTGCATCATCCGCGCATGGAACAAGCACGCCGAGAGGCCCAGACCAAGCTGGACGCCAAATTGGCACAACGCAGGGCGGAGTGGCAACTGGTTGAGGAAAAGCGGCAGGAGGAGCATGCCAAAAGGCAGCAAGAGCTCGCCGAGATTCAATTCTCGCTACCATCGCTGCTTGAAAGATCGGCGGAGCCTATTACATTCAACAGGCCACTTTTGGGGAGCGAAGCAATGTGGCGCGCATCGTTCCCCACTCGAGAAAATATACTTCGAGCCAGCCAATCCTTAGCTGCTCGAACCGAATTGGGTATCACCAATGTGATGGCCGTCATTGGTACGATCACCAGCCGCAGACAATTGGCTACGACTACACCGGCTAACTTGGCGACTGAATGGGCAGCAGCACTCAACTTGCCCGAAGATGAAATACTCAAGTTCCTACATGAAGCCGGCTACATCTTGGTCTGATGGCAAAAGTGCTGCAATGATAAGGAGCCGAGTTTGGATTGGTTTGTGCGATGGATCGCGAGGCGACACCATGTTGTCGCCGTGCCCGACGCAAAGCGTCGGGCACGAAAAACTTCCCGAAGGGACGCAAAGCGCTGGCGCTGGTGATACGGCACGAAAACTCGGCGCTGGTGAGACGGCGGCTTGTCGGCCTTATGGAAAGCTTTGCATAATCGGCCTGAACGGTCATTGGACGCTTGATGATTGAGCGGCAGCAACAATGCGTGCTGCTGCCGTTCACAAATTCATCAGCAAGAAATCCGAGGGATGAATCTCAGCGGCAGTTCGCGATTTGCGGGATCTGCAGATAGTCTCGATCAAGAAAACGCCTGAAACAAAGATCGCTTGATCTATACGCACGTTTATACATATATTTAGCCCATGCGCTACACGCACGATCCGAAAAAACGAGCCGCGAATCTGAAGAAGCACGGTTACGATTTCAAGGATGCGCCGCAAGTGATTGAAGCTGGTCGCACGGTAACGTTTGAGGATTGACGCTTTGACTATCAGGAGCAGCGTTTCATCACGCTGGGCATGTTGCGCGAGGATGTGGTGGTTGCCACTGCCGAGACGGATGAGGAAATTCGGGTGATTTCGATGCGAAGGGCAGAGCAAAGTGAAGAAGAAATCTACTACGGCAACGTTTAACGAGAACGCGCCCATCACCCAAAGCGACATCGATACTGGCAAGCTGGTGTTGCGCAAGCGCACGGCCGGCGGCGGCGTGGTGCTACCCAAGAAGCGCGTCACGCTATACCTTGATGCAACGCTTGTGGAACGGTTCAAGGACATGGCCGGTGATCGCGGGTATCAGACACTGATCAATGAGACCTTGAAGACCTCGCTTCACCAGGCCGACATCGAGACGACAATCCGCAAGGTTATCCGCGAGGAATTGAAAGGCCGGAAGGC